>JAXDKH010000074.1:0-6623 GCA_034667185.1 Chloroflexia bacterium
CACCTGATTCCTCGCTGCGCTCGGAATGACAAAAGGGAGTCCGTGCGTTGTTATTGGTAATTGCTTGCATGATGCCCCAATGCCTGTAGCGCATGCGTACCTTGACGCTCTCACGCATTAGATGGTATCGTATAAGTACAAGCCTCCGACGACGCAGGAGGCTTTTTGTTTTGCGGTATATATCCTGCTTAAGCTAAGTTTTGCACCTTGCCCTGGTGTCTTCATATTAGGCTATAATATTGGTAGTCGAGTTATGTCCAATAAAACACAGAGAGACAAAGCGATAAAGACGCACAATAAAAACGGTTCTCATAACGGTGAGGGCAGCGAGAAGGCGATTCCGGCCATGAAGACCCGTGTCGGGTCTCAGCATGCCGACGTGGCGAAGGACACCCTGGAGTTGCCTGTCGTCCCGAACGGACACGCCGGCAACGGCAATGGTAACGGCCACTCTAACGGCTCCAACGGCACCACACGTTTCACCCAGGTACGCCCCGTGAAGGTGCGCGTGGGGCAAACCGGCCTGCTGGAGCTGGATGACAATAGTACCGCAAATGGCAATGGCCATAACGGTAACGGTAATGGTCACAGCAACGGGAACGGGCACAGTAACGGTCACAACGGCAGCAATGGCAGTGGTAACAGTTATAAAGCCCGCCTGGCACGTGACACGGGCCTCCTGGCGGCTTCCAGCAACGCCCGTCCCACGACTTCCCACCTGCGCGAGACCGATTTGATGCGCATACGCTACCGGCTGGGACAGGACGCTCCCATGCTGGTGCCTGCCTCTTCACGCCGCCGTGGCGTGCACAGGCGCGATCTGCCACCCTTCCTGATGAGGCACCGCGCTTTGCGGTCTACGTCTCGCGTTGGCTACACCCGCAGCCAGGTCGCTACACAGCGTCACGGTAAGGGTAGCGCGGCTGTAACTTTTGTTCGCATCGCGCTGGCGATGATGCTGCTTTTCACAATGCTATTCGCGGGCGGCATGGGCGCGGGAGTAGCGGGTGCGGGCCTTTATATCAGCAAGCTGCCTCCCGTTGACCCCGAAAGCCTCTCTAAGAGCAATTACGCCCTCACGGTGCAGACCACCAAGATCTACGACCGCAACGGCCAGCTTCTCTACGACCTCGTGGACGAAGAGACGGGTCGTCGTGAAGAGCTGAAACTAAAAGACATATCTCCCCTGGTTATCAGCGCGACCCTGGCCGCCGAGGACGCGAGCTTCTACACGAATATCGGCGTTGACCCGCTGGGTATCGCACGTGCAGTGATTATCAACGTAAGTGGCGATGGCTCCTCCGGTGCCTCCACGATCACGCAGCAGGTAGTCCGGCAGGTAGTGCTCGACCCCAATGAGGCGCAGGAACGCTCCTGGAGCCGCAAGCTCAAGGAGGCGATTCTCGCCGTCCAGATGACGCAGACGTACTCCAAGGACGACATCCTTGAGATGTACCTGAACCAGAACTACTACGGGCACAGGGCCTACGGAATAGGGGCCGCCGCGCTGACTTACTTCAACAAGAAGGCGTCCGAGCTTACCCTACCCGAAGCGGCTTTGCTGGCAGGTCTGGTGCAGGCCCCCAGCCAGTACGACCCATTCATCAACCAGGATGCTGCTAAGAGACGCCAGGTATACGTGCTGGACCAGATGCTCAAGCAGGGGATGCTGAGCGAAGGGGAGTACGCGACGGCTAAGAGCGAGGATGTGGCGCTCAGGCCCTACAAGGTCGATATCAAAGCCCCGCACTTCGTCTACTACGTGAAGGAGTACCTGGAGAAGAAGTACGGTCCGCAAGCTCTCGACCTTGGCCTCAAGGTGTATACCACGCTCGACCTCCGCGTGCAAGAAGCTGCCGAGCAGGTAGCGCGCGACCGCATCGACGAGTTGCGCAAGCAGAAGGCTACCAACGCCGCTATCGTGCTGATGAAGCCGCGCACGGGCGAAATCCTGGGCATGGTCGGCTCGGTCGACTACAACGACACCTCCATAGACGGCCAGGTGAACGTAGCGACGCGGGAGAGGCAGCCCGGCTCGTCCTTCAAGCCGATAACTTACGTGACCGCTTTCAAGAAGGGCTGGACTCCGGGTACGGTGCTGCTCGATACGCTCACCGCGTTCCCCAACCCCGGCCAGAAGCCGTACACCCCCAACAACTACGACGGGCGGGACCACGGCTGGGTGACTGTGCGCGAGTCGCTAGCCAACTCGTACAACGTACCGGCGGTCAAGGCCTTACAATTCGCAGGCGTACAGGACGTGATAGACACGGCGCACGCGATGGGTATCAAGGGCCTGAACCGGGGCACAAGCTGGTACGGCCTCTCGCTCACGCTGGGCGGCGGTGAGGTGACCCTGCTCGACATGACCAACGCTTACTCAACCTTCGCCAATGGCGGCGTGGCCGTGGAAGCCAACCCGATACTCAGGATCGAAGACGCCCAGAAGCGCACGATCTACCAGATGGACCCCAACCCGCAGGGCACACAGGCCCTAGACCCGCGCAATGCCTACATGATCACCTCGATCCTGTCGGACAACAAGGCTCGCACGCCCGCATTCGGTGCTAACAGCCCCCTGAAGACCAGCTTCCAGTCGGCTGCCAAGACGGGCACGACGGATGACAACCGCGATAGCTGGACGATGGGCTACACCCCGAACCTCACAGTCGGCGTGTGGGTTGGCAATAGCGATAACTCGGAGATGCTCAAGGTGACGGGCGCGATTGGTGCCGCCGTGGTGTGGCACAACATGATGGATAAGTTCTACGCGACGCCCGACTTCCAGGACCTGGTGAAAGGCCCCGACGGCAAGGTGCAACGCGAGTTCGTGCAGCCGAACGGTCTTATCACCGACTCGGCCTGCTCCAACAAGGGCACAATACGCGACCTCTTCTTGAAGGACGCCCCGCCGAAGGGCTGCGTCAACTACAAGGACAATAACAAGCAACTGCGCTCCGCCCCCTCTACCAACAACCAACAGCGCAAGCCAGACGTCAAGCCAACGCCTCTCCCAGGCATCGGCCCTCCTGCGTACAATCCGTAGAGGACTGAGACGGAACCGCATCACGCCAAGGATGTAGGGTTTGGAGGGTACAAAAGGACCAGGGTACGTAATGTTGTACTCTGGTCCTTTTGCTTAGAACCGAACAACCTAATCTTAGCGTCCTTGGCGTGATGCGGTTCCGTCACTTGCATATCAGATTGGAGAGTACCAAGTCGGGATTTCATGCTATAATGTCTGGACCGTTGGCACTCTGGCAACGGTTGTGACAAGTTACTAAGCTTCATGTATTGACCGTCATAATACTAAGGAGGGAGTTCTAATGAATCGTCCGGCCAAGTATTTGGGGCTGGTGTTGGTGGCGCTTGTCGCGCTATTTACGCTGGCTGCCTGCGGAGATACGCCCGCACCGGCCACACCCGCACCTACCAATACCACCGGCTCTGTCAACCCGACCCGGACCCCGCGACCCACCCGCACCACGGTAGCTGCTAAGCCTACCAGCACCCCCAAGGCGCGCGCCACCAACACCAGAACGGCCAGGGCTACCAGCACTCCCAAGTCTGAAGCTAATGGCGACTGGAAGACTTACACCGCCAGTGAAGGTGGTTGGAGCATAGATTATCCTTCCGATTGGACCGTGAACGAAGTCGCTCCAAACGTGCAGTTCTTCGCGCCCAGCAACGACGCCTTCGTGCAGGTGACCTATGCCGATGTGGGGGCCACGCTCGATCCCGACCAGCTTGTAGAGATCGCCAGCACGCAGCTTGCCGGCAGCTTCACCGGCTACAAGGAGACTGCGCGTGATAAACAGCCCGACGGCAGCACCCGCCTCAGCTTCACATTCGATCAGCAGGGCACCACGTTCGACGGCACTGCCTTCATCGAGCAGCGCGGCACCGGCCTCTACATCCTGATGTTCATCAGTGAGCCTAATGCCACCGACAAGTACAGCGATACGTTCTCTCAGATACTGGATAGCTACATCGTGCCGGATGGTGACACTACCACCACTGAAGACACGCCTACTCCCGAAGACTCGGGTAACGTACCCACTCCTGAAGGCAACGCAGGTCCGGCCATGGCGGTGGGTGAGACCGGTACGAGCGACGGTCTCGACATAACGGTCAATTCGTTCCGCCGCACCAGCTCTGGCCTGCTCTCACCCAGCGCGGGGCATGAGTATTTGATCGTTAATATCACCGCCTCGAACTCCACGAAAGACGATAAGGTAGTCAGCAGCTTGCTCAACTTCTCCGTAAAGGACAATGGCGGTGAGGGCGAGTCGTTCAACCAGTCATTCACGGCCGGCCTCGAAACGTCGCTGGACGGGGACGTAGCGGCGGGCAAAGAATTGACGGGCGAGATCGCCTATGAGATACCGACAGGTGCCAGCGACCTGGTGTTGATTTTTGACCCGATCCTGGGCGGTGACCAACTGCGCTGGAACCTGGAGAAGTAAAGATGTAGCGGGCCTCATGAGGTAAACCGCACGCAGCAAAGAAGGCTACCCGTCGTTGGGTAGCCTTCTTTGTTTGCCTTGATCTTCGATTATCGTATGGTCAGCTTCTCAGCTTCTCGTGGTCGATGAGCCACTGGACGAAGAGCAGCTTGCGGTACTCTTTGGTGAGGTCGCTGTACTGCCCGGAGCGTATTTTGTCGCGGATCTCGGACATGTGAGCGACTTCCTCAGGGGTGAACCCCTCTAGCTCCTCCAGCACAACCGGACCGGCCTCGACTTTGACGGTATCTTTTGCGGCCTTACCTTTTCTCGCCTTTTTGTTGCTGGTGATTTCGGCCATTTTGTTTGTCCCTTTCTAGCTGAGGTCACTCGCTTGCCGACAATGATAGTGCAGCCCCGCGTCCGTGTTCCTCAATACAATTATACGAAAGTCAGCCGCGCCGTTGCTTTTTGCACATTCGTGTGTAAGTCTCCTGGCCGCTCTCCTGTATTTGGTATGGGCTTTTGCTTTCTTCTACTCTTATAAAGCAAACCCTATGCCCCCTCCGTCAGTCCTTATACCTAATTAACGCAATTAGATACGGATTAGTTTCGGTCCTGTGGTTCTGAAACGCGGCTCGGAAGCGTGAAGCGTGAAACGTGATGTGGTAAGGGTAACATAGTATGCGCAAGAACAACAGGGCCGCCCATAGTAAATAAAGGCGGTCCTGTTGCCGATTAAGTACTATAGCACAATTGCCGCATCACGTTTCACGTTTCAGCTAAGGATAAATCTTGTCCAGCATCCTGGGGAAGGGGATCGTTTCGCGTAGGTGGGGGACGCCGCAGATCCAGGCTACCAGGCGCTCGATGCCCATACCGAACCCGGAGTGGGGCACCGAGCCGTACCTGCGCAGTTCGAGGTACCACTCGAACGCTTCACGGGGTAGGTCGTGCTCCTGGATGCGTTGCTCCAGCAGGGTCACGTCGTGGATGCGCTGAGAGCCGCCGCAGATCTCGCCGTAGCCCTCCGGGGCTATCAGGTCGGCGCACAGCACCACTTCGGGCCGCTGGGGGTCGGGCTGCATGTAGAAAGCCTTGGCGTGGGCCGGGTAGTGGGTGATGAAGAGCGGGCGGTCGTACTGGGAGGCGAGCACCGTTTCCTCGTCACCGCCGAAGTCGTCGCCCCACTCCACTGGCAGGCCGTTCTCCCGGAGGATTTCCAGGGCGCGGTCGTAGGTGATGCGGGGGAAAGGCTCCAGCACGTTCTCCAGCTTCGACGTGTCGCGCTCCAGTAGCTCAAGCTCCACTGGGCGCTTCTGGAGCACTGTCTGCACGATGTAGCTGACGAAGCTCTGCTCAAGCTCGATAAGGCCCTCAAGCTCCATCCAGGCGGCCTCCGGCTCCACCATCCAGAACTCCATGAGGTGGCGGCGGGTCTTGCTCTTCTCGGCGCGGAAGGTGGGGCCGAAGCAGTAGACCTTGCCAAACGCGAAGATGTCGGCCTCGTTGTAAAGCTGGCCGCTCTGGGCGAGATAGGCGGGGGTGCCGAAGTAGTCGGTCTCGAACAGAGTGGAGGTGCCTTCGCAGGCGGCGGGGGTAAGTATGGGCGTGTCCACCAGCACGTAGCCATGCTCGTCCAGGTAATCGCGCACCGCCTTGATTACCTCGGCGCGGATGCGAAGGACTGCCCGCTGCTTGTTGGAGCGCAGCCACAGGTGCCGGTGCTCCATGAGGAAGCCCACGCCGTGCTCTTTGTTCGCGATGGGGAAATCGGCCCCGGCAAACTGGAACACGTCGAGGTCCTTCACCGAAATTTCGTAACCGCCGGGAGCACGGTCGTCCTTGCGCACGGTGCCGGTAACCATGACCGACGACTCCTGAGTAAGCTGCCCTATTTTCTCCCAGGCCTCGGCGGGCACGTCGTCGATAAAAGCCACGGCCTGCACTGTACCTGTGCCGTCGCGCAGCACCAGGAATTGCAGCTTCTTCTTGTCGCGGTGGTGCATCAGCCAGCCGCGCACGGTGACCACCTGTCCCTCATGGTCCTTCAGGTCCGCGATATAGACGACCGGGGCCTGCTGGGCAGTAGTTTCTTCTGTTTGCATCTTGTGGGTGTCTCCTTCTGAGCTAACCCACGAATCATATCACAGCGCGGGCGCGGCGGCAAACGCACCA
>JAXDKH010000075.1:0-11412 GCA_034667185.1 Chloroflexia bacterium
GTAGTTGAAGCCCTCCGGTAGCTTCATCGGCGTGAATCCGTAGGACTGTATGTCCAGCTTGGCGAAATTCACCGCGTCTGTCACCCCGGTCAGCACGTAGGGCACCGGCACACCTTCGGGGTCCATCTCGCTCATGATGCCCGCCAGCGTGTCGTAAAGGCTCATGTCTATCGGCTTCTCAAAGGCCGTGAAGCGCACCACCTCAAGCTCGACCTCGTCGCCCAGCAGCGCCCCAAGCTCCAAGAGCATGTCTTCGGGCTTGTAACCGGGCAGCAGCCGCCCGTCGAACTCCACCACGATCTCACTGGGGATTACGTTCGTCTTCTCGCCGCCGCGCACGACAGTAGCCTGGGCCGTGTTGTGTAGCACCGCGTCAAGAGGTGGTCCCAGTTCTCCCAATTGCTCCAGTACAGCATCGGTCCTGGCGGGGTCGAGCAGGCCCAGCATCAGGTTGCCGGCCTCAGGAGGTAGGGCGGCGGCCATGGCTTCAATCGACTGCTGCACGGGCGGGGTGATGTGCACCGGCAGGCGGTTCTGGTCCAGCTTGGCGATCATGTGGGCCAACTTTGCCATAGCCCCACCCCTGGAAGGTATTGAGGCATGACCTCCCGGACCGCGCACTATGCCGCGCATCCAGCACATCTGCTTCTCGCCTATCTGTATCGGATAGAACTTGCGCCCCAGGACGTACTCGGTGCTGCCCCCAGCCTCGCCTATAGCGTATTTCACGCCGTCGAACAGGTAGGCATGCTGCTCCACAAGGTACTTGGCTCCGTAGTCGCTGCCCGCTTCTTCATCGGCAAGCACCGCCAGCACCACGTCGCCCGGTGGCTGCAAGCCCTCGGCTTTGGCCCGTAGCAGCGCGGCCACCATCATCGCGACCCCTGACTTCATATCTATGGCCCCACGACCCCACACGTAACCATCTACCAGGTCTCCGCCGAAGGGTGGGTGCTGCCAGTTCTGCCCATAGGTGGTCACCACATCGACGTGCCCCTGCATCAGGAGGCCAGGTGCCTCGCCGCGGCCCTTCAGCCGCGTGACGAGGTTGGGACGGTTGTCGTCCAGGCCCACTATCTCGGTGTCATAGCCCGCGTCATAGAGCAACTGGTGTATGTAATAGACGCATTCACGCTCGTTGCCGGGGGGATTCGTGGTGTCGAAGCGGAGGAGGTTCTGTAAGAGTTCCGCGGGCCGGGTGTAGATGTCCGACCGGCTGCCCGTGCTGGTCATAAGGTGCTCCTTTGCCGTTTTGCTGGATTATAAACGACGTGTGGCGCGGCGCAAAGGCGAAGGGGTGCCGCGAGGAGCAGCGCCAGCGAAACAAGCCCGCTAGTGCAGGGTTTGGTATGCTAACTGCTGTTACAGAGGTGCGCGCCTGTCATCAAACGGCTCGTTTGTGGTAATATTCCAGAGACTCTGTTGAGCCGGGTACTGCGCCCATGCTCACTCTTTATCGGAGGCATAACAATTCTGAACTCTCGACCCAGCCCCGGAACGTCTGCCGGAGAGGACCGTCCAACGCGGAGGAACGGCTCCAACGGGCACGATGGGCACGATGGTCCCGGCAGCACGGTGGAAGGCAGCGCGAGTGGCGCTAATGGTCCCGCACAGGCACGGCCTTCCGGCGCACCTCCTGAGAGTTCTGGGCCTCTAACCCCTTCTCGGCACCGCGAGCACCATGCGCTTATAGACCTTCCGCCCCTCGACGTGGACACCGGCGAGGTGTTCATCCCTGCTGACGAGCGCGCCCAGATCGAGGCCGACTCCCCCATCATGGCCGACTCGGTAGAGGATATCTCCGAGGACCGCTCCTGGCTCAGCCACAAGCTGCTCAATGTTCGCACGCTTTTCTCTTTCGCGCTGGCTATCGGCCTCATCGTCTTTCTATTTACCAGGCTCGACATCAACGTCGCCACAACTTGGTCGACCATTCTCACAGCCGACCCCCTTATCCTGCTGACGGGCTTCCTGGTATATTATTCCGCCTTCTGGCTGCGGGCTACCCGCTGGAAGGTGCTCCTGCAAAACGCGGGGCACGGCAAGCAGGACTCGCCAAAGCAACTGCCGAGCACCAACGGCCTGGTGGAGATTATCTACCTTAGCTGGTTCGTCAACTGCATCGTGCCCGCCAAGCTGGGCGACGCCTACCGCAGCTACCTGCTCAAGCGCAACTCCGGCATCTCGTTCTCCAGCACGATAGGCACCATCTTTGCCGAGCGCGTGGTAGACCTGCTGGTGCTGTTCGGCCTGCTGGCTGCCTCGTTCACGCTGGTAGGGCAGCGCCTTGCCAGCCAGGGCGACGTCAATCTGACGCTGGTGATGCTGTTTGGGGCGGGCATGGTGCTCGCACTGATCGCCGGGCTGGTGGCTCTACGCTTCTTCAGCCACATAGTGCTGCGCTTCATTCCGGGACGCTTCAAGACCAAGTTCACCCAGTTCCGGCAGGGCATCTTGCACTCGTTCAAGCGTCGCAGCCTGCCGACCGTGCTTGGCCTAACCATCATCATCTGGTTCCTCGAGGCCGCGCGCCTCTTCTTCGTCACGCGCTCCCTCGACGCCCAGGCGGTCACCCTCTCGGCGGTCATATTTATCGCGCTGCTAAGCTCCCTGCTCACCACCCTACCCCTCACCCCCGGCGGCGCGGGCCTGGTGGAAGGGGCCGTCACGGTGGCACTCGGCCTCTTCCTCAAAGACCACAACATGGCCGTATCAATCGCCATCCTCGACCGCCTCATCAACTACTGGAGCCTGGTGGTCGGCGGCCTGGTCCTCTACCTCATCAGCAAACGAAGGTAGTGATAGAGTGCCTGGTGGTTAGTGGTTAGTGATTAGCAGGTTGCCGGAATAGGAATATGGTCGACATACGCCGCCCGGCGATTGAAATCGCGGGCTACATTCTGCAAAGTCCGCCATAGGCGGACTATTTTAGCCACATTTTCACTCCAAAAGAAGCTGTTTAGTACAAACCTAGTCCCCGAAGGCGGACTTCGCAAACTGTAGCCCGCGAATTCATTCGCCGGGCGTCACCTGGCGACATCGCCCCAACATTACAGGACATAATGACCCAGTTCCCACAGATGGTGGGTAATGGTCAGCATGAAAACTAACCACTCATGAAGATTGCCCTCGATTACACCACTGGCATATACCCAGGTGCGGGGATCGCGCGGTACACGCGGTCGTTGGTGGGTGCGCTCGCCGAATTGGACGCAGAGAATAGCTACAGGCTGTTTTACGCGGCCAGGGGATTGCCCAAACCCACTCCTGAGACCCGGCAAGCGGCGGCTCTTTCCCGGCGACACCCTAACTTCAGGCCCGCGCCGGTGCCAATGTCGGTCCGGCAGATGTTCGCGGTGTGGCAGCGGCTGCGCGTGCCCGTGCCGGTGGACCTCTTCGCGGGGCGCATGGACCTGCTACACTCGCCCGACTTTGTGTCCCCTCCCCACGTAAGTGGCAAGGACGTCATTACCGTGCACGACCTATCGTTCATGGTCATGCCGGAATGCGCGGAGCCGACGCTGGCGGCCTTCCTGGGCAAAACGGTGCCGCGTGCAGTGCAGCGGGCCGACCACATCATTGCCGTATCTCGCCAGACAAGAGATGATCTCGTAAGGCTGTTGAACGTATCTCCCGGCAAGATCACAGTCTCATACAACGGTGTGGACGAGCGTTTTGCCCCAGGGGCAGGGGTAGACAAAGCTCACGGCCTCAGGAACCAGCTCGGCCTGCCGGAACGGTTCGTACTGCACGTGGGCACGCTGGAGCCTCGCAAGAACCTGGCGCGGCTCGTGGAAGCTTACGGCCTGCTAGTGGAGCGAGATGCATCGATTCGAGACGTGGGGTTGGTGCTAGCGGGCCGCAAGGGGTGGCTGTATGAGCCAGTGCTGACAGCGGCCCAGCGAGCCAACGCGGCGGGAGGGCGCGTGGTGCTGGTAGATTTTGTGCAGGACGACGACCTGCCTGCCCTGTACAATATGGCTACTGTATTTGCCTACCCAAGCCTGTACGAGGGGTTCGGCCTGCCCGCGGCTGAAGCCCTGGCCTGCGGAGTGCCTACCCTGGTATCGCGGGACGACGCGCTGGCCGAAGTGGTGGGTGAAGCCGCCCTGAAGGTAGACGCTTACTCGGTCGAGGCGATTGCGGACGGCCTGGCACGGCTGCTGGCCGATGATGAGCTACGGCGGCGTCTCTCGGACGCGGGCCCCAGGCAGGTGTCGCAATTCACCTGGCAGGCCGCGGCGCGCAGGGTGCTGGACGTGTACAAGGAAGTGGTAGAAGCGTAGGGGCACGATGCCTCGTGCCCGTGCAACATTTGCCCGTCACTTTGGCTGAGAGGCCTGTGTTCCGACTTGCACTCGGCCAGCTCGTTAGCACCCAAAGCTCCCCTTTGTCATTCTGAACGCAGTGAAGAATCTCGTCCCTCTCCTGGGTACTCCCCCTTCCTATTGCAACTCTGTGGCTATAAGAAAGGTGGCACTTGGGAGGTGGAGGACGAGATTCTTCACTGCGTTCAGAATGACAAGATCTTCCTTTGGGTACTAATAATGCCACATCTAGTATTGCTGGTACGTAGGCAAGGACGCCATCTTGTGCCTTGTAGTGGGAAAGCTAGGCGTCGGCTGTTATAGTATATCCAGCAAACTCAACAAGATGGACCTACATTGAACGAAGACAACTCAACACTCGAAGAGGACCCTTTCGACCGCCTCTACATGCACTGGGCCGAGCAAGCCATGCGCAAGCACCTAGACCCACCTTCGCGCGAACGCTGGGACGAGATTGTGTTGCGGCTCATCTCCAGCGAGGACCCGGAGCGCGTGAGGCTCTACAGGCGGATAGAAGCGGTGGGCGACGACACGCTGGGCGGCGATGCCTTCGCGTTGTGGAGCAAGATGCCCACCTACACCACCAACCGCAACGTACCCGCAAAGACGGTGCCGGAACTCGCCGAGTACGCGGCACAGCACCGAGGCTCGATGCGGCGGCTGATGGAATCGAAGGGGCTGGGCGATAAGTACATCAGCATGGTAGAGGCTCGAAAGCCTACACGGTCGCGGTTCTCGATTGACCCGGATGACCCCGCGGATAAGCCCCGCGTCAGACGCTCGCAGATGGGGGTGCTTGTTATCGGCTGCGTAGGCATGGGGGCGCTTTTGTTGATGCTGCTTACCGCCCTGCTCCTCATCGGGCTGGGGGTGACTCGCTAGGCCCGCTATGCTCGAACAGCAAGTCCCCTCCCCCGACGCCCAGCCCCTCAGCACGCAGCAAGCGGCGCTCGGCAACCCCAGCACAGGTACCGGCACAGGTACCGGCACCGCCCGCCGTGTCGCCCTGAACGCTTTCAACCCCTTCGCGGCCCAGCTTTTCACCAAGCTGTTGATGATGGGCTACAGCATGGTGCAGTACAGGCTGTTCGCGGGAGACCAGGCGGCGCTGGACGGCTACATACTCGCGGGCGTGATCTTTTCCTACACGAGCACCATTTCGGAATGGGGTATGGGCACGCTGGTGCCGAGAGACGTAGCGCGGAGCCGGGTCACCGACGACGAGGCAGAAGTGGCGTCCACTCTGTTCGGTAGGTCGCTGGCGTTGCGCCTGCTCATCAGCCTCGCCATGTTCCTGCCGGTAGCGGTACTCATAGCAGTCTACACAGCTTTCTTCCACCTGCGGGCCGATGGGGCATGGGCCGTAGCAGTCCTCAGCCTGTCGCTCATCCCCAGCGCCTTCTCAGGCTCCGTTACCGCCCTCCTCTACGCCTACGAGCGAATGTCGCTGCCCGCGGGCGTGGGCATCGCCACCTCAGTACTCAACGTGGTGCTGGGGGTCTCGGCGCTGGCAATGGGCCTGGGGGTGGTGGGTCTCGCGACGTCGGCCATGTTGACCACGCTGCTGGCGGCGGTGCTGTTCCTGTGGGTGCTACGGCGTAACTTCCCCGGTGTGGCGGTACGGCTGGGCAGCCTCTCCCTGCGCACGGGTGAGGCCAGGTCGCTGCTTTCGGCTGGGTGGCCCCTGATGCTCAACGCGTTGCTGGTGGGCCTCTTCTTCCGGGTGGATACATTCATTATCAAGGCCGCGCCCGGTGGAGACGGCAACCTCACGCGCTACAACGCGGCCTACAGCTTCCTGGGTTTCGTGCTGCTCATCAGCCCCGCCGTCACGTTGGCCCTCTTTCCACGCATGGCGCGCCATGCCGTAACCGACCGCGCCCGCCTCAACAGCGAGTACGCCTTCGCGCTCAAGATATTGCTCAGCATCTCCGGGCCAATAGTGGCCGGTACGGTGTGGCTCGCCCCTCTGCTGATAGCTGTGCTCACACTGGACGCCCCCAACTACATGCCCGATTCGGCGGTGGCCCTACGCATCCTGATCTTCTTCTTGCCCCTCAGCTTCATCAACGGCCTCACCCAATACGTGCTCATAGCGGTAGACCGCCAGCGCCTCCTCACACGTGCCTTCGGCCTGACGGTGTTGTTCAACCTCTTAGCCAACCTGTTGCTCATACCGGTGCTCGGCATCTACGGGGCAGCGCTGACCACGATACTGAGCGAGCTTGTGCTCATGCCGCCGTTCCTGCTCTGGGCGAGACGGGAGGTGGGACACGTGCCGCTGTTGTTGATAGCCGCGAAGCCGGTCATGTCGGGTGCGGTGACGGCCTTGCTCGTGTGGCTGCTGTGGCCCGTGCAGGAGGGTTGGCGCAGTGGCTGGGGCGCTCTCGCCCTGTACGTGGGCATGGGGTTGGTTATCCCGGCAGCCTACCTCGCCGTGCTGTTGGCGTTGCGACCCTTCACGGGGCAGGAAGCTCAGATGCTCAAGAGCGTGTTGCGGCGGTCATAAAGAAAGCCCCCTGAGCAGACGTTCAGGGGGCCGTCATCACATATAGCTTTTATCTTGACTTCGGTGTCTTAGTCGGAAGCAATTGAATAGTAGGAAGCACGATCACGGTAGCCTGTGGTGTCTTAGTGGGCCTCGGCTCCTTGGTAGGCTCGGCTACCTTAGTGGGTTCCGGCTCTTTCGTAGGCTTCGGCGCATTGTTATCGCCCGTCGCGCATGGGTCGATGCTCCGGTGCTTGCTGCTGTCGCAGCTTGCCGAGCCCGTGTCCGTCCTGACCGTCACGCTTACCTTCTTCGTCAAGTCCGGCAACGCCTCACAGAACTTGCTGCTTATCGACTCCTCGCCGGGCCGCACGAGAACTGTGCCCGAGTCCCTGTAAGTCATAGGGGCTGCACCGGCTACCTCTACCTGCATCTCAGCCACCCAGTTTATCTCTATCGCTTCCGTGGACTTGTTCCTTAACTGGGCGCTCCACACGACGCAATCGCCAGAACCACAACCCACCGACACGTCCTTTACATCCACGTCGCACACGCTCACGGGCCTGGAGGGTTCCGAAGGTTCCTCGGTGGGCTCGGCGGTATCTGTCGGTAGCTCTTTGGGCTTGGGCGTGTTTGTCGGGTGCTTGTCCTTGCCGACTTCCGTAGGGCTGGCCGTGGCTGTAAAGGTGCTGGTCGGCACCGGTGTGTGGCTCGGCGTGCTGGTCGGCGAGTATGTATATGTATAAGTGGCTGTAGGAGTGGCGGTGAAATCGCCAGGCTTCTTGGTCTTCTCAGGGTGCGGCGTAATAGTTGCCGGTCTGCCCGGCGTCCTGGTAGACTCCGGCCTCCGCGTCTCTGTCGGCTTCCCGCGAGGAGGCGTTACTGTAGCACCGTTTTTCGGCTTATTCGTCGGCGTGGGTGTAGAGGCAAGCGGGCTGACCTCAGCTTGCGCGGTGGACGTGGAGGTGGAAGTGGCCCTGGCGGTCTGTGTATTGGTCGCGCTGGCGGCGAGCACGCTCGTTTGGGTGGCCGTAGCCGTAGCAGCCTGTGTCGATGTAGATGTGGGGGTAGCGCTCGCGCCGCTATGACCGGCGATGTAGGTGGCAGTCTTATCAGGACGGCCTCCGCCCGGCACCCCGCGAGTAGCCGTCGCTTCATCGTCAGATCCACCACCGGCATTACCCAGCGAGGTAGGGCTGCTGGTGGCCGTTGCCGGCGTGCCATCCTGTGAGTTGGAGGGGGCAAGGGCCGTCGCGTCGGGTCCGGGAGTCTGCTTCAAGATATCCTGGGTTTCCGGCGGCAGGCTGGTCTGGGGCGACTCTCCGAGGTGTTCAAGCACATCCGCGGAATAAGTACGCACCTGCTCTTGAAGCTGCTTGCTCTCCGAGAGGCTTTCGCGTACCGGCTCCGGCAGACCTGCTACTTCGTCCTCCAGCCCTTCGAGCTTTATCTCCCCGGTGGTGGAGGTGGCGTACAAGGCCCTCGCCAACCTCGACTGTTGCTGTTCGGTGAATTGGGTGCCGCCCAGAATTTCCTGGCCTTTGCGCAGGTGCTCGGCATAGTCCGCGAACGCTCGCTGGGCTCCGGACAGCTTACCCTGTCGCTCCATCTCCCCTATCTCGCGCAGGCGGATGTTGGCAAGCTCGTCATGTTTGAGCAGTTTGGCTTCGGGAGAGGTCTGCACGTTCACGGCGATACTCTCGCCCAGCATCCTCACTCTGTAGAAGGGACTATCGGGCATGGCCGAGGCGGAAAGGGCCCACACGAAGGCTAAAATGAGCGCAGCAAAAGCAGCGGCGGCAAAGACGGGACGTCTCAGCCAATCCGCCAGGAAGTTGCGGCGAGGCCTGCTTTCCTCTACCCGGACCCTTGCCGATATGCGCACGGGCTGTGCTGGAGACTCCGGCTCTACGGTGACAATGGGTAGCGTGGCGGCGAGCGCGCCTTCCAGGTGACCGTTCACAGTTGCCAGCACGGCCTGCTGCCTGGTCATTGCCGCGTCCAGGATGCGACCCTTCATCGCGTCCTTTCGCTCCTGGGGGACCGCCGGCACCGCCTCGTCGATGAGACCGCACAAGGCAAGCAGCGGCACAAGTTCGTCCCGAGATTCGGGGAACTTCTCCAGCAACTCCTCCATCTCCAACCCCTCCGGGTTGTCGAGGCAGAAGTCTAGCGCTTCTTGTAAGGTCTCGTCTTCCATCGTCTGTTAGTGGTTCTTCCGTTTAGTGTCAGATTGCTCGTAATCTACTATTGTACCCAACTTTTACTGCCGATTGCCAGTTCTGTCGTTAGTTGCTAGGGCCAGCCCCTGAGTGACATCGCCTTGCTCAGGTTCTGGAGGGCGCTGTACTGCAGGGCTTTGATCGCGCCTTCCGTACGCTCAAGGACCGTCGCTACCTCCGCGTTAGTGAGGCCCATACCGAACTTCATCGTGATTACCTGCGCCTGCAAGTCGGTGAGATTGCCCAACGCTTCCTTCAAATGCCCCACCGAGTCGGACAGCTCGGCCTGCTGGTACGGGTCGTCCTTCTCCGAGGGTACCACGTCAACCACCGGCTCTAGAGAGGTCTGCGGACGGCGGGAGTGCTGGCGAATGGTATCCACCACCTGGTTGTGAGCGATTCGGTAGAGCCAAGCTGCGAAGGTGGTGCCTTGCCATTGAAAGCTGTGGATAGCCTCGATCATCTTGAGGAAGACCTGCTCGGTGAGGTCCTCAGCGTCGGTGGCGTCTCCGATCTTCAAGTAGGTGTACTTGTAGATGCGGTCGAAGTAGCGTTCGTACAGCCAACCAACAGCCTCGGGGTTCCCCGATCTGGCAAGCTCTACCCACGAGCGCTCATCGTGCTGTTGCGCAGGATCATGCGCCACCGCTAATCCTCGTTTCCCACGCATAGCCGGTTGCGAATTTTCAGCTAACCGCGTGAGGGCAATTGTCTGCCCTGTGCGAACGCCTTATGCGAGGTGCGGTCCACCATGAACGCCGCCGCCCTACACCCCCCCGGACGTAGGACCGACCCAGGCGCCCCCAGGGCCGCACAGGTGTCTTCTGGCACGTTATCCAGAGGAACCCATGCACCGAGTATAACGACACCACACCGCAAAAGATAGGAAATTAGTCCCGATTTAGTACCATAATGCTACCAGACCCTATATGTCGTAGTGGTGAGCTACTACTTCGGTACTTCTTACGGGTTAAAGATCTCGCGCCGATACCATTCTAAGAAGCGCCGCACGCCTTCTTCAAGCGGCACCTGGGGCCTATAACCCAGGTCGTGCGAGGCCCGAGTGATGTCGGCGCACGTCTGCTGGGGGTCAAGGCTGGGGTATTCATGGTACTCTATACGCGCCTTCTTGCCCAGTTGCTGCTCTATGACCTCTATAAGGTGGGCGTTCGATTGTGGACGGTTGTTGCCCAGGTTGTAGATTTTGTAGCCGTTGGGCCGGTCTACGGCGGCTACCACCCCGGAAACCGTATCGGATACATAGGTGTAGTCGCGCCCCTGGCTGCCGTCGCCATACAGTCGCACGGGCTGGTCGCGCGCTATCCAATCGGTGAAGAGGTAGACAGCCATGTCGGGCCTGCCCTTCGGACCGTACACGGTGAAGAAGCGCAGGCACGTAACAGGTATCTTGTGGAGGTAATAATAGGTATAGAGCAGCACCTCAGACATCTTCTTGGTGGCGGCGTATGGCGAGAGGGGAGTGTCGGTGCGGGCATCCTCCCGATAAGGCACCTCGGCCTCGCCGTACACGGAGGAAGAGGAGGCGTACACAAAATGCTCTACATTATGCTTGATCGCAAGCTCCACCAGGTTCTGCGTGCCCGCGACGTTCACCTGCTCGTACAGCACAGGGTCGGTAATCGAGTAGCGCACTCCCGCCATCGCCGCCAGGTGGATCACACGCGTGACCGGCTCCCCCAGGTCTTGCGGGGCCTCATGAAACACGCGCTCAAGCAGGGCGCGGTCCCGTACGTCGCCTTCGACCAGCCTGAAGTTGGGGTTGTCCAGCAGCGGCGCGACGTTCAGGCGCTTGCGTTCGGGGCTGTAGTAGGTGTTGAAGTTGTCGAGTGCCACCACCTTGTCGCCGCGCGCCAGCAGGGTCTCGACCGTGTGTGAGCCAATGAACCCGCCCCCGCCCGTTACCAGGATGGACATACGCGCTCCCTTGTGTGTTGTCGTGTTTCGTGAGGCATGCTGTTACGACCCCTGGAACCCTATTTCCCCTGTCATACTGAGCCTCTCCTCTGTCATACTGAGCGTAGCGAAGGATCAGCCGCCCATGTTTGACGCTTCCTATTGAGGCACATTGTTCCTCATGCCGGCACCATCCCCAACGTTGAGGACTCTAGCATGCCACCTGATCCTTCGCTGCGCTCAGGATGACAGGGGGAGGCTCAGGATGACAGGGGGAGGCTCAGGATGACAGAGCGGTGCCTGGTGCGCCATTGCGGACAGAGTCGCCGAACGCTAGCCGCTGTAAACCTTTCTTACCCTCTGCGTAGCCTCTGCGCTCTCTGCGCCTCTGCGGTGAATTGTAATTGCGGCGCGTGCTGAAGGTGCGGCTATGCCGTTGTGCCGTATGTCCACCAACGTA
>JAXDKH010000076.1:0-9405 GCA_034667185.1 Chloroflexia bacterium
CCCCAGCTTTATGACCAACTCGGCCTGGACGCGCAAGGACCTGAACACGGTGCTGGGCAGCTGGACCGAGCTGAAGCATGACACTATCCTGTACGCCAAGCAGGTGATGGCGGAGATGGGCGGCGGGCCCCCAGAGACGATCAAGGGTTACGTGGAGCCGGAGCCTGAGTTCTACGCTCGTATCGCGGCGCTGATTGGTATGACACGTGAAGGGCTGCTGTCGCGGGGATTGCTGGAGAAGACGGCGGATGACATCTTCCCGCCCAGCGAGTACAGCACGCTGACCAACCTCTACAACCTGGCGCTGGACCTCAAGCGGATCAGCGAAAAGGAGCTGTCGAACCAGAAGCTGACTGACGACGAGTACGCGCTGATCCAGTACTACGGCGGCCGGTTGGAAGGCATCACGATTGCCGCAGCTGACGAGGAGACCGAGGCCGGTAGCGACCTGAACGATCAGGACGCGGCGCTTGTGGCCGACGTGGCTACCGGCGGACCCGGTGGTGACCAGGCGCTGGAAGAGGGCACCGGACGCATCATGGAGATATACGCGGTGGTGCCGGTGGAGGGCAAGCTGGTGCTGACGAGGGGAGCTATCTACAGCCAGTACGAGTTCGCGCAGCCGTCGAGCAACCGCCTGACCGACGAGGCGTGGCGGGCGATCGTGGATAGCGGCAAGCTGCCTCCGCTGGGGGATTGGAAGGTCTTCATCGCTAAATAGACGATGAAACCGCAAAGGCGCAAAGAGCGCAAAGGACACTAGGCATTAAGTGGGTGTTCTGAGCAAAAAGGAGCAGGGTACGATATGGTGTACCCTGCTCCTTTTTGTACCGTCTAAACCTTATCCTCTTAGCTGTCCTTTGCGCTCTTTGCGCCTTTGCGGTTTCATCGTCTCCTCCTGCTCATTTTGTTGTGATGGGGCCCAGGAGCACATAGTCACCGCCGGAGCCGGGAGGGGCGTTGGTGAGGGTGAAGGCGGTTTGTGCGCCTCCGTCGACTTGAAGGTAGAGGCCGACGCGCATGCTGAACTGGCCCGGTGGGAGGTCGGCGGGGAGGGTTAGCGTCACCTCGTCAACAACCACCTCGTTGCGGGACCAGAGGGAGGTGGGGTAGGTGCCGCTGCGGGGAGCTACGTCGATTTGCGTGAGCTTGTTGCCTGACGCATCTACCAGGTGGACAAAAACGGTGTAGCTATTCTTCATGGCGCGGTCAGCGACCCAGTAGAGGGTGAGGGGCAGGGTGCTTCCGGCCTCTATTTGCTGCGGGTAGTCGGCACCAAGGAGGGTAATGGTGCTGCCGTTAGGGTCTAGCTCGTGGTACCGAGCGTTTACGGTCTGCCGGGCGTGTACATCGGCGAGGGATTGTGGGGGAGTGTAGCCGGTGCGGTAAATTTGTATTGTGGGGCCGGGGTGGTCTACCTTGTTAGTCTCGAAGCTGACGACGAGGTTAGCCTTGTTTTCGTCGAAGAAGCGCAAGTAGGCATCGCGCAAAGAAGGGTCAGACTCGGGGCGGTCGTATACGACGGGCTTGTAGGCACCCGCGCTGAGCACCAGGTATTCATAGCGGTTGGCGACGTACCACTCCATAGGGTGCTCGGTGACGTGCTGGCCGGTGCCGAGTAGATAGCGACCCTCCGTTAGCCTGGGCGTGTCGAACTCCATCCAGAGCTTGGTGCCGGGTTTGGTGTTGGCGTCGAGCCATTGGGCGGCCCTATGCCGGGTGTCGGGCTGGGTCTGGCGGTAGTCACGCTGGAGGGCGGAGGCAGTTTGGGGGAGCACTCCGAGGGCGACGATAATGCCCAGTAGCCAGGGAGCAAGGCGAGCTATTGGCCGTTGGGTGGTGCTCTGCCGTTTTGCCAGGTAGGTCAGCAGGGCTTTCCAGGCGAGTGTGAGGGATAGGGCCGCCAGTATGGATGTGAAGGGGATGATGGGCAGCATGTTGCGGGTGAAGTTGACACGGTAGCTGCTCATGGAGAGGTAGAAGACGAGGGGGAAGCTCAGCAGCAGCAGGTCGGCACGGCTGCGGCGGGCGAGCGCAATCAGCACACCGAAGAGGGTGAGCAGGGTCGGTAGGAAGTCGCTTTGCAGGAAGGTGCCGAAGTAGAAGCGCCAGTTGTCGTCGCCCTCGAAGCCGAGGTGGCCGAAGCGGTAGTGGGCAAGCACAGAGGCGATGTCGTTCAGGAAGTTGGGCAGGTCGAGCAGGGCGAAAGGCGTGGTGAGCAGGAATGCTGCGGCCATGCTTGCCAGCGCCAACCAGAGCCGAGCACCGAAGAAGGTACGCAGTCGCGCCCCGACGCCGTGGGCATGATCAGCGACGACGTAGGTGTGTGCCAGTAAGAACGGCAACACTACCAGGGCGCTGTTGTACTTTGTTCCCACAGCCAGCCCCATCGCGATGCCCGCGAAGATGTACAGGCTGCGCGAGGGCAATAGTAGATAACCAGTGCCGTGACCGTCTTTTGCGGCGGCTGGCGGTAACAGGCGGGCTATTGCGTAGAGGGAGAGGGCGGTGAAGAAAGTTGCGGGCACATCGGTGGTGATTACTTGCGAGTAGACGAGGTGCACCGTATTCGTAGCCATGAAGGCCACGGCGATAAGCCCTACCGTCGTGCCGTAGAGTCTGCGCGCGGCGAGGAAGACCAGGGGCACGGTGAGGGTGCCGAGGAGGGCGGTCAGCAGGCGGCCCCAAAGGTAGAAGTCGGTGGGCACTACCTGGCCGAGGTTTTCCAGCGCGCCGGAGGAGACCAGCAAGAAGAAACGCGGCAGGTAGACCGCGGCTTGCATGTACGTGTAGAGGTTGGGGTAGACGAAGTAGTGGGGGTTATAATCGCCGGTTTGCAGGATGCGGAGCGCGCGGTCGGCCACGGCAGGCTCGTCGGGGTTGCTGGTGTAGGGGAGATTGTCGCTGATGCCGAAGACACGCAACGCGAACGCGCCCAGCGTCAGCCCTGTAACCGCCAGAGCCACCCTATGAGAGATTGCCCAGGACATGGCACGCGGGACTATGGAACGAGGCTGTGTTACCCTGCCTATTCTAGCAGCGACTATGGATAGCAGAGCCAGTACCTGTAACGCTGCGAGGCTTTTCCAGCCGCCGGGTATAGAGGGGAGGGCACCACTGCCCATGAGGCTGTCGATGTCGTTGCGGGCCAGGACAGTGACGTAAAGGGTGAACAGCAGGAGGCCGGTTAGGGCATGGAACAGGTACGCAGGCAGGCCTTGTTTTCGGGGTTGAGTAGTTACAGGGTGCTCAGGCGGCGTGTCGGGTGCTGCTTGCGCCCGTATGAGGTCTGCGTCTTCGGCTTTAGGGGGGGTGTTCTTCAATGGGCACTGTCACCTGTTATGCGTAGCCTGGGCAGCGTCTGGACAGCTATAACTATACCACTATCATACCCAATGAGATGGGATTGAAGGCAAATGTTTGCTAGGGGTCTTCATCTTTGTGGCGTGGTCCGAGTCGTGCTCCCTTTGGCTTTGTCATTTTGGGAATGTTGTTTCGCGGGGAGGGACCTGTTATGGCTAGGGCTACCGGCACAGCACAATTGACCGAGCGTCCGGCGTGGAAGGCGCTTGAGGAGCACTACGGCAAGATGACGGATGTGCACCTGCGCGAACTGTTCGCCCAGGACCCGCAACGTGGCGAGCGGTTGGCGGTGGAGGCGGAGGGTCTCTATTTCGACTACTCGAAGCACCGGATTACGGACGAAACGTTGCGCTTGCTGTTGCAGCTTGCCGAGGAATGCGGACTGCGTGAGAAGATTGACGCCATGTTCGGCGGCGAGAAGATCAACACCACCGAGGGGCGGGCCGTGTTACACGTCGCGTTGCGTGCGCCGAGGGATGCCACTATTACCACAGGCGGGCAGAACGTGGTGCCGCAGGTACACGAGGTGCTGGACCAGATGTCGGAGTTCTCTGACCGCGTGCGCGGTGGGGAGTGGAAGGGGTACACGGGACAGCGGATACGGAACGTGGTGAATATTGGAATCGGCGGGTCGGACCTGGGGCCGGTGATGGCTTACGAGGCGCTACGGGATTACAGCGACCGGGGCATGACCTTCCGCTTTGTGTCCAACGTGGACGGCACCGACTTTGCCGAGGCTACCCGCGACCTGGACCCGGCAGAGACGCTGTTCATTGTGTCATCGAAGACCTTTACCACGCTGGAGACGATGACCAACGCGCACTCGGCTCGCAGGTGGCTGTTGGAGACGCTGAAGGATGAGAAGGCGGTGGCTAATCACTTCGTGGCCGTTTCGACCAACGCGGAAGAGGTAGCCAAGTTCGGGATTGACACCGCGAACATGTTCAGGTTTTGGGACTGGGTAGGTGGGCGCTACTCGATGGACGCGGCCATTGGATTGTCTACGATGCTGGCGGTGGGGCCGGACAACTTTAGGGCGCTGCTGGCGGGCTTCCACGCTATGGACGAGCATTTCCGCACGACGCCTTTCGAGGGCAACCTGCCGGTGCTCATGGGCCTGCTGGGGGTGTGGTACAACAACTTCTTTGGGGCGCAGACGGTGGCGGTGCTGCCGTATGACCAGTATTTGAAGCGGTTCCCCGCATATTTGCAGCAATTGACGATGGAGAGCAACGGCAAGTCGGTGACGCAGGACGGCAAGTACGTCAACTACGAAACGGGGCCGATTTTCTGGGGGGAGCCGGGCACCAACGGGCAGCACTCGTTCTACCAGCTTATCCACCAGGGCACCAAGCTGATACCGTGCGACTTTATCGGCTTCTGCCAGACGTTGAACCCGCTTGGCAGGCACCACGACCTGCTGATGGCGAACCTGTTCGCGCAGACGGAGGCGCTGGCATTCGGCAAGACGGAGGAGGAAGTGCGCGCCGAGGGCACGTCTGGCTCACTGGTGCCCGCCCGCACCTTCGAGGGCAACCGCCCCACTACTACGATACTGGCCGAGCGCCTGACGCCGGAGATGCTTGGCAAACTGGTGGCGCTCTACGAGCACAGCGTCTTCACGCAGGGGGTCATCTGGAACATCGACTCGTTCGACCAGTGGGGCGTGGAGCTGGGCAAGGTGCTGGCGGGGCGGATAGTCACTGAGCTTGAGAGCGAGGGCGAGCCGGAACTGAAGCACGATAGCTCGACCAACAGGCTGATCGCTAGGTACCGGAGACAACGAGGGGGCTGATGCACCAGTCGGATAGTTAGCTCAACGCGGCGGTGCGTTAGCGGCACCGAAAGGTAGGCGTCAGGAAAGTGCTACGCTTGCGGTTTGTTCCTTTGCTGCACCGTTTTCACGTCCGGTTCGGTCCTCGCAAGAACCTTGCCGTATCAGCTGCGGTGGCCGCATTGTGGCTAGGCTCCATGCTGGCGTTGGGTGCGCCGGTGGGTGCGAGCCTGGCGCAGGGGTGCCCCGCGTGGACGTTGGTGCCCAGCCCCAGCCTGCCCGAATTGGAATTCGTGCTCTCGTCGGTGTCGGGTGTGTCGAGGGACGATATATGGGCGGTGGGTTATACATTGGGCACGGGCGGTGCCCGGACATTGGCCCAGCACTGGGACGGCAAGGAATGGAAGGTCGTGGCGAGCCCCAACCCCGCTCCGAGCGATAACTACCTGGACGGGGTAGCGGCTTTGTCGCCTACTGACGCGTGGGCGGTAGGGGACTCAGGCAAGCCCGATAACCCTGGAAGCGTGCTTTTGCACTGGAACGGCAAAGAGTGGACTCCTGCTGCCTTGCCGGATGGCTCCAGCTTGGGGGCTTATACCTACGCGCTGTTCAGCATCAGCGCGGTGGCCCCCAACGATATATGGGCAGCAGGCGCAGCCGGGCATCAGCAAGATGCCTGGAAGGGGATCATTCTGCACTATGACGGTAATGTGTGGAGTATTCATAAGGTCCTGGGAATCCAGGGTGTTGCCTCGCTCTTCTATAGCATAGAGGCCCGTGGGCACGACGATGTGTGGGCGGTGGGCGCGCGGCGGACCGACCGCAGCGTGCGAGACCTGCAACTGCACTGGGATGGTAAGGAGTGGGACGAAGCGCAGGTTGAGCCCCTTGGGAGCAACGCGTACATACGAGAGGCTTGGGACGTGGCGTTTGCGCCGGGCACGAATGATAGGTGGGTGGTCGGCAACCTTAGAACCCTACCGAACCCAGAGGCCTCCATTCTCCACTTCAGAGGGGACACGGTTGAGCGCACGGGTGACAACTTGCGCGTGCTAGACCGCAATTTTCTCACGGGAGTGGTAGCACTTTCACAAACAGAGGCCTGGGCGGTCGGGAGGGGAGAGACAGGTGCGGACGAAAAGACGCAGCGGCAGCCCCTCATAGCGTATACAACGAACGGGAGCAACTGGGAGGCTTTGCGTGGCGCTACGGAAGGGGGCGACGGGGCGCTCTACGACATCTCGGCTATTCCCGGCACCAACGCGGAGCTTGTGGCCGTGGGGACATACAACAATGCCTCGCTGGTAGAGATGTACAGGGACCAGTGCGCGCCGCCTGCGGCCCCGGCAACCCCCGCTACAGGTTCAGCAGCTATTCCAGGAGCGGGCGAGCGCAGTCGCACCTTCGCGGAGACGGGCAAGAGCGTCAAGGGCATATTCCTCGACTACTGGGACAAGAGTGGTGGCCTACCTCAGCAAGGCTTCCCCATCTCCGAGCTGTTCACAGAGGTTTCTGCGTTGGACGGTAAGCCTTACACGGTGCAGTACTTTGAGCGTGCGGTCTTTGAGTACCACCCTGAGAACCAGCCGCCATTCAACGTGTTGCTGTCACAGCTAGGCACGTTCCGGTACAAGCAGAAGTACCCCAACGGTGCTCCTAGCCAGCAGGCTAACACCTCAGCAGGCTCGGTGCTGTTCCCTGAGACGGGTAAGCGTGTGGGGGGTAGGTTCCTGGAATACTGGCAGAAGAACGGTGGGCTCGCGCAACAGGGCTACCCCATCAGCGAGGAGTTCACCGAGAAGAGCGATGTGGACGGCAAGGAGTACCGGGTGCAGTATTTTGAGCGCGCGGTGTTCGAGTTGCACCCTGAGAACAAGCCGCCCTATGACGTGTTGCTGTCACAGTTGGGTACGTTCCAGTACAGGCAGAAATACGGCGGCAGGTAGCGGCTCAGTAGCAATCAACTAACCTCAGATAACAAGCCGGTGCGTATATCATATATGAAGCCTCTGACGGGTATCCTGCCGGGAATCCAGGGGTGAGACCTTACCTTCTGCACCTGATGCCGCACGTTGGCTTCAAGGTCCCTGAAGGTGTGGAAGCCGGCGGGTGTCACGGACGCGGTGCCTGTGGCGTCCTCGAGCCGCGTTCGCAGTTCCTCATCGGTGAAGGTCAGCAGCCCGCACTGCGTGTGGTTGATGATCATGAACTCCTGCGCGGAGAGCACGTAGTGAGAGATAACCAGGGAGCGTATCACGTCTTCGGTGACTATGCCCCCGGCGTTGCGGATTATGTGAGCGTCGCCCTGCTTCAGCCCCAGCATCGGCTCTACCATGAGCCGCGCATCTTTGCAGGTGACGACCGCCAGCCCCAGCGCCGGTGGCGCGGGTAGGTCACCACCCCTAAACTCCTGAGCGTATAGCTTGTTAGCCCTGATTGCTTCGTCAATGGCGCTCAACCTTTACCTCCCGAATTTGATTTATACGTACGTCCGATATTATACGTGCTAATAAGGTGATGAGACACCCGGCGTGTAGGTGCCGAGGTGACAAAGTTGTTACTGTAGTGTCCGGGCCCTGTATGGGACGCGGGCTTTTGCTGTCCGCAGAAAGGGGAAGAAAATGGAACCAAGTAAGGACCGGCACATGTTGAGGAGAGCGCTGAAAGACGTGGGGGAGTTTTCACGGGTGGTGTGGCCCCGCTGGAAGATGCGGGAGTACCAGGCCAGGGTGGCGCGGGAGATAGCGGCTTCGGTGACGAGGGGCGAGGGGAGACAGTTCGCGGTGGTGTTTGCCCGGCAGAGTGGCAAGGACGAGATGCTGGCGCAGTTGGAGGCGTTTCTGATGTGCCGCTATCGGCTGCGAGGCGGGTCTATCATCGTGGCGAACCCCACGCTGAGGCCGCAGGGGCTGATCGGCAGGAGGCGGTTGGCGGAGAGGTTGAGGTCGCCGTTTGTGGGGCGGGTGCGCAGCGATGGCCACACTCTGTCGGTGGGGAGGAGCACTTGCGCTTTTCTGTCGGCGGGGCCAACCGCGCAGGCGAGAGGGGAGACCGCCACGCTGCTGTTGGCTTGTAACGAGGCGCAGGATGTCTCGCCCGCAAGGTGGGACTCGGTGTTCGACCCGATGGGCGCATCAAGCCACGCCACGCAGGTCTTCTCCGGCACCGTGTGGACTTCGCGCACCCTGCTGGCCAGGCAGATGGCTTACCTGGGAGAGTTGGAGCGCAAGGACGGGCGGCGCAGGGTGTTCAAGGTGGGCTGGGAGGAGGTAGCGCATTATGTGCCGGAGTACGGCGAGCAAGTGAGATCGCGTATCGCCCAGTTCGGCAGGGACCACCCTTTCATTCGCACCGAGTACTTCCTGGAGGAGATGGACGCCGAAGGTAAGCTGTTCGGCCCGGCTCGGCGGGCGCACATGCGAGGCGATCACCCCAGGCAGCGTTCGGCCACTCCGGGGAAGGTGTACGCGATGCTGCTGGACGTAGCCGGTGCGGAGGAGGAAGGCGGCACGGGCACAGGCAACAGGGACGCGACCGCGCTCACCGTGGTGGAGGTGGACCTTTCGGGGCTGGACGACCCGCACGTGATGCGGCCCCGGTACCGGGTGGTGGACCGCAGGCTGTGGGTTGGTACGCCGCACCCGCAACTGCACGCGACTATCGTTGACCAGGCACTCAATGTCTGGGCGGTGCGGCACTTGGTGGTGGACGCGACAGGCGTCGGGGCTGGATTGGCGGGGTTCCTTGGGCAGGCGCTCCCCGGCAAGGTGGTGCCGTTCGTGTTCAGCAGCGCCAGCAAGTCGCAGCTTGGGTGGGACTTCGTGGGGTTGGTGGAGAGTGGCCGGTACAAGGAGTACTCAGAGGATGCTGAGGAGGACACTGGGCTGTTTTGGACGCAGGTTGAGGCCTGTCAGGCACAAGTGGGTGAGGGTCCGGGAAGGCCGCTACGCTGGGGCGTGGAGAGCCGGAGCGTACACGACGACCTGCTGGTCAGCGCGGCTTTGTGCGGGGTGCTGGACAGGCTAGATTGGGTGCCGAGGGTGGCGCGGGGGCGGTAACGGGGATGGCTAAGAACCTCACTAAGCTCCGCTGGTTCAAGTGCTTACCTAGGCCGATGCAGGAGCGCATCAAGTCCGCTATTAAAGAGAGGACGTCGGCGAACTCGACCGGTCCTCTCGCACCGCTATAGTGATGCTTGCTATCAAGGCTACCCGCCACGAGCTTTTCATTCGCCACATTGAGAGCCACCTGGGCCGACACTCAGGGTA
>JAXDKH010000077.1:0-4422 GCA_034667185.1 Chloroflexia bacterium
GGACGAGATTTCTCACTGCGTTCGAAATGACAAAGGCGGGCTTACATCCTCATCTCCTTCAGCTATACTTGTGAGGTGATTCTTAGACTTATCCGGCGGGGCGCGCTTGCCCGCACAAGGGCCTCGGCAGAGAGGGCATCATTTGTGTTAAAATAGCGGGGCACTATGCCCGTTTATGTGCAGGTCCCAATTGCATACCCGTAATATCGTACAGGAGCATATTAGTTGAGCAACAAATCAGGCAGGCAGTCGCAGGCCGGCAGGCCGGGCGGCCCTAAACCCAAGCAGCCCCAGCGCCCGCAACAGCCACAAAGACCGCAACAGCAGCCACAGCAGTCACAGAAGCAGGTACAGAACCAGAACCGACGGCCCACCCTTAGCAGCGACTCTCAGGTGCTAACCGCTGGGCGTGTGGGTCAGCCATCAGCCGCGGCTAAGGAGCAGGATAGGCAACAGGCCAGGATGCAGCGGCAGGCAGTGGCGCGAGAAGAAGCCGCCCGGCGCAAGCGCGCACGCAGCATACAGCGCATGGCTATATTCGGCGGTATCGCGCTGGCGTTCGTGGCCCTGGTGTCCTTCCTCGTGTGGAGGGAGGCGAGCAAGCCCGGACGCTACGTGGACATGATGGCGAGCTACCACGTCCAGGGCGAGTCCGGCGTCACTTATAACACCGACCCGCCTACCTCCGGCCCGCACAATCCCTCCGTGCCTGCGTTCAAGGTCTACACGGAGCCTATCACGAAGGAATTGCAGATACATGCGCTTGAGGACGGTGGCGTGGTGGTCAACTATGCACCTGACACCGACCCCACGACCGTGCAGAGGCTGTCGTCACTGGTAGAGACCTATACAGCGAAGGGCGGCGCAAAGGGACGCGTGCTGTTGTCTCCCTACCCGACCAATTTCAGGGACAACAGCACCGCCAAGATCGCCCTCACCGCCTGGCGACGCATCGACCTCTTGGACACCTACGACGAGCAACGCATCCGCCGCTTTATAGACGAATACGTAGGCATCGACCGTCACGGCGAGTCCGGTTCTTAGCTGTATCAGCTATATAAGACGATGAAACCGCAAAGGCGCAAAGAGCGCAAACGACCGCTAAGAGGATAAGGGTTTAGAGAGTACAAAGAAGGACCAGAGTACATATTGTCGTACTCTGGTCCTTTTGCTTAGAACACCCTACTAAATTTCTGCGTTACCTTTGCGCTCTTTGCGCCTTTGCGGTTTCATTGACCTGGAAGTTACGCCGTCTCTTCCAGGTCGGAGTCGAGGAGTTCGGCGGCGGGGGCCGGGGCTGCGGAGGGCTTGGTGGGCTTGGTGGGGCGCTCGTACGGGCGGTCGTTGTGCATGACCAGCCGGGGCGCGGCGCTACCGTCGATGGCCTCCTTGGTGATGACGCACTCGCGCACCATCTCCTGCGAGGGGATTTCGTACATCACGTCCAGCAGCGTTTCCTCGATGATGGTACGCAGGCCGCGAGCGCCCGTCTTCTGCTTGAGCGCCTTCTCGGCTACGGCTTCCAGGGCGTCGTCTTCGAACCTCAAGTCGACCTTGTCCTGGATGAGCAGCTTCTGGTACTGCTTGACGATGGCGTTCTTAGGCTCTACCAGGATGCGCACGAGGGCGTGCTTGTCCAGCGAGTCGAGGGAGACGATAATTGGCAAGCGCCCCACGAACTCTGGGATGAGGCCGTACTTGAGCAGGTCTTCCGGTATCACCCTGGAGAGCAGGGCGGACGCGGCGGCTGCCTTGTCCTCGGTGTGATTGGAGCGGGTGAAGCCAATCCCGAAGCCGGTGCCCACGCGCTTGGCGATGATCTCGTCCAGCCCCTCGAAAGCCCCACCCACGATGAAGAGGATGTTGCTCGTATCGACCTGGATGAAATCCTGGTGGGGGTGCTTGCGTCCCGACTGCGGCGGCACGTTAGCCACGGTGCCCTCAACGATCTTGAGGAGCGCCTGCTGCACGCCCTCGCCGGACACATCACGGGTGATCGAGGGGTTGTCACTCTTGCGGGCGATCTTGTCGATCTCGTCTATGTAGACGATGCCCTTCTCAGCGCGAGCTATGTCGAGGTCGGCGGCCTGGAGGAGCCGGAGCAGGATGTTCTCCACGTCCTCGCCCACGTACCCCGCCTCGGTCAGCGCGGTGGCGTCGGCGATGGAGAATGGCACGTCGAGTATCTTGGCTAATGTCTGGGCCAGCAGGGTCTTACCGGAGCCGGTGGGGCCAAGCAGGAGGATGTTGCTCTTCTGCAACTCCACGTCCTCGGCCTTCATGCCTGTGGCGATGCGCTTGTAGTGGTTGTAGACGGCCACCGACAGCACTTTCTTCGCCCGGTCCTGGCCGATGACGTACTGGTCGAGCAGCTCAGCTATGCGCTTGGGCTTGGGGATCTGCCGCCCAACGTCGAAGGTGGACTTATGGACGCTTACTTCCTCTTCGTCCAGTATCTCCCGGCACAGTTCGATGCACTCATCGCAGATATAAACGGCTCCCGGCCCTGCTATAAGCCGGCGCACGTCTTCCTGGCTCTTGCCGCAGAAGGAGCATCGATACTGGGGCTTCCCGCTCCGGGTATTGGCCATGCTGTTGGCCTCCTCGAATTGTGTTGACTATGGACGATAGACGATGGACGCTAGTCTACGGAATCCCTGGCCGTTGTCTATCGTCCATCGTCCATCGTCTATGGTCTATCGTCTGCTACCTGCCTACGCCTGCGATGAGGCTGTCGGCGGCGTTGTTGCTGGGCAACTCGGTGCCCGGAATCGCGCTCGCCGTGTCTATTACCTCATCGATGATACCATACTCAGCTGCCTGGTAGGCGTCCATGTAGAAGTCGCGGTCGAAGTCCCTGGCTATCTTCTCGCTCGACTGGTTGGTGTGGTTCGCCATGATGGTGCGCACCTTGGACTGCTGGCGGAGAAGCTCCTTCACAGCGATCTCCACGTCGGGGGCGGAGGCGTAGCCAGTGCCACCCAGCGCTGGGTGCATGTGAATGGTGGAGTTCGGTAGCGAGTAGCGCTTGCCCGCGCTGCCCGCGCACAGCAGTATCGTGCCCATCGAGGCGGCGAGGCCTATGCAGATGGTAACGATATCGTTGGTGACGAACTGCATGGTGTCGTATATCGCCAGTCCCGCGGTGACCGAGCCGCCGGGGCAGTGGATATACATCTGGATGTCGCGCTCCGGGTCCTCATGCTGGAGGAACAGGAGCTGAGCCACGATGGCGTTAGCAACCTGGTCGTCAATCGGCGTGCCCAGGAAGATAATCCTGTCGCGCAGCAGCCGAGAATAGATGTCGTACACCCGCTCGCCACGGTTGCTGCTCTCCACAACGTAAGGGATGACAGCCTGGGGCTTAGGTGTCCAGAGTTCCTGTTTGTTATTCATCTCCATCTCCTGTGAGGCATATTATACATTATGTAATACTCCCCGCAATCAGTTTTCCCCAATGAGTTTTACATCTATTTCGGGTGAAATGTAGAGGCGTTCGCCGGGAGGGGTGGACTCCACCTCTCTTACGCGGTGGGGCCGTATTGTGGGGGTGCTTCCGTAATAAGTATTATACCACAGGTGAAGACGCTGGGCGCGCGCCTGTTACCCGGATGTTCGGCTAGGATATTGCCTCAGATTGAGACAATATCCTAGGTAAATCGCAAACTTTGGGGCTTGCTGAAACGCCTTACAAGAACGTTACGTGCCTGCTATTGCGAAACAGCGTGCTTTGTATGGGTGTCAACCTTGAGCCACGCAACGTACCGGCAGTGCTTGTCGGAAACATTAAGTTATTTGGATTGTCAAAGTGGATCAAGGTACAGGCGTGTGCGATTTCATGCCCCATGACCGTCGGGTCCGCGGAACGACCTTTGAAGGTCCCTCTTTCTACTGTCACATAGTCCGTGAATGTGAGCAATGAGCACCCGGTCGCCTGCCCTGCGACTGACCTAACCACAAAAACAACGACGGGCGACCCTATAGCGAGCAACCTGGAGGCAGCTTCGTCAAAACAGTAGCCGTTGGCCGCGGTCTCGAAATAGCTGCCCGGCAAGAACAATTCGTCCAACACGGCCCCTGCATCTGTATTTACATCGAGAGTGTCTCGTGGCGCGGGACTGTTTACCTTGTGAATACCCAGTACGTGCAGTCTTACTTTGGCACCATCGTAGAACGCTGTTTTGGCGAACTCTATAGCGGCAGTCAGGTCGCCAGGATCAGCAACGTGCTGGTGGTTCTCAGCTTCCAGTATGATGATGCAAATACGCAGGTGCTTGGTTATGCGTATGCCGAAAAACCGCGCTATCGCGTCTACGATACCTGCAATTTGCGACACTACCTCGGCGACCAGCCGCACTATTGCACGAATGATTGGCCCAATGATTGGGATGCTGAGCACCAGCCCTGCTAGAAAGGCACCGG
>JAXDKH010000078.1:0-5602 GCA_034667185.1 Chloroflexia bacterium
CGTGCAGCGCAACACTATCGACGACTACCAGAAGGGTGGTGTTGTGGTAAGCGGCCCCGGTTCCACGGGCGATGTAGGCAATAACACCGTTACCGGCGTGGGCCCCAGTGTCACAATAGCGCAGAACGGCGTGCAGGTCAGCGGCGATGCAACAGGCAGTGTGCATCACAACACGATCTCCAATAATGTGTACTCACCCCAGACCTTCGCTTCGGCGGGCGTGCTGCTCTTCGACCCTGGGGCCGTAGAGGTGAGCCACAACGACCTCTCGACCAACGATGAGAGCATCTACGTGAACGACACCGATGGGGCTGTAGTATCGCACAACACGATCACCGGCAGCACCTTTGACGGCATTGGCCTGGTGGGCGCTACGAACTGCACTATATCGTTCAACGACAGCAGCGGTAGCGGCTTCGACGGCGTGTATGTGGACTCGGATTCTTCGAACAACCACATCGAACACAACAGGCTGTCGAACAACGTCGAGCATGACGCTCACGACGACTCGGCGGGGCCTGGCACCAGCGGCACGGCCAACTTCTGGGAGCACGACAAGTGCGATTCCCCTAACCCGGAGAATCGGCCTGGCCTCTGCCACAACTAGGCTACTCACTGCCTGAGGAAGGTAGAAGGTCCAGTAAAGCGGAACTGAGGTTTCTCGGTTCCGCTTTTTGTTGGTACTCGTCCCTGCGGGGATGTGAAGGCAAGTGAGGATAAGCCACAGTGGATTGCGCTATGCACCCGCTTGTTGTAGAATGAGCGTCGGCACGGCTCTTCGGAGCACCTTTCGATTTCCTGCACCGCGCATCAAGAATGCGGCTAGAAAGAGCAACATAGATGGCTCCCGAGCCATACACACCCGAAGACCAGGGCACCAACCCCAACATTGCCGCACCCTCCGAACCTGTCTACGTACTCATAGATCACCAGCTTGATGCGAAATACATCGAGCAGATTGAGGCTGCCTCTCCCAACGTGCGAATCCTCACCACTTTCCCCAACACGGGCGTGGCCGGCGCGATGCGTGACGTGAACACCCGCAGGTTGGAGGGGGCGGAGCTTGACGAACTGCTGGCGCAAGCGGAGGTGCTGTTTGCGTTCGGCTTCCCGGTGGAATGGGTACAGAAAGCACCACGGCTCAAGTGGGTGCAACTGGCGAGCGCAGGGTCCGACCAGATGCAGCGGGCGGGCATATTCGACCTGCGCCCCGACCTGATACTCACCACCGCCAGCGGCGTGCATGAAGTGCCTATCTCCGAGCATATAGTAGGAATGCTGCTATACTTCGCGCGCAGGTTCCAGGTGGCGGTCCGCAACCAACCCGCCCACAACTGGGAGCGATACCAGGCGGACGAGGCGGAGGGAAGGACCGTTTGCTTCGTGGGTTACGGTCCGATAGCCCGGCGAGCGGCGTTCCTGTGCAAGACGCTGGGCATGAACGTGCTGGTGGTGCGGGCCTCCATCTCGGAGGAGCAGCCCGGCGCGGAGCACGTGGACCGCTATTACCCCGGCGCAATGCTGGACCGGGCGCTCTCGCAGAGCGACTACGTGGTAATCGCCGCGCCTCGCACTCCCGCTACGGAGGGCATGATGGGAAGAGAGCAATTCGCCGCCATGAAAGAGGGGGCGGTGCTCATCAACATCAGCCGGGGGGCGCTGGTGGACGAGGACGCTATGATAGAAGCTTTACAGGCGGAGAAGCTGGGCGGCGCGGGCCTCGATGTGTTCAAGGAGGAGCCACTACCGGCCGACAGCCCTTTGTGGGATATGCCGAACGTGCTAATCACGCCCCACGTATCCGGCTCGTCGCCCCACTACAACGAGCGCGCTACCACCATATTCGCCGACAACCTATCCCGCTACACACGTGGCGAACCCCTGAGGAACCGCGTCATCAAGGAGAGAGGATATTGACGGATTTGGGAATTCGGATTGCGGATTTGGGATTTAGCGCCGATCTCCAACAAATCCGAAATCCGCAATCCGAATTCCCAAATGGTTAGAACCTACGTTGCGTTTGACCTCGAAGCTACCGGGATGCAGCCGGAGCGAGACGAGGTAATTGAGATAGGGGCTGTGAAGTTCCGGGACGGTCAGGTGATTGGCCGTTGGGAGAGCTTCGTGCGCCCTTCGCAGCCGATCCCCTACAAGGTGCAGCAGCTTACGGGCATCAAGCCGTCGGATGTGGCGCGGGCCCCGCACATCTCGCAGGTGGCTAACGATTTCATCAAGTTCGTGGGCGACTCGCCGGTGATCGGGCAATCGGTGGAGTTGGACCTGGCGATGCTGGAGCGGCACGGGGTGAGGCTGCGCAACGTGGCGTGGGACACGTTCGAGCTTGCCACCTTGCTGGTGCCTGAGGCGGCGGTGTACAACCTGCGCAGCGTTGCGGATAAGCTGGGGGTGAAGCAGGAGGTGCGCGCCCACCGTGCCGTGGCCGATGCCGAGCTGACGATGCGGGTGTTCCTGGCGCTGCGTGCGCGGATTGAGGAGCTGCCGCTGGAGGTGCTGAGCGACATAGGCAAGGCCACCAACCGCAGCGAGTGGCCGTTGCGCCTGCTGTTCCAGGAGGTAGAGCACGAAAAAGCCCGCGACGCCTTCTCCGGCAGTATAGGCTCTTCCATACGCGCGCAGTTGCAGGCCAAGGGGCTGACCGACGCGGAGCTGGACGTGGGGTTGTTGCGGCAGCCCGACGAGGACATGCAGTACGCTCCCGTGGCCGCCGGTCATGAGGGCAAGTACCCGCTGGACCATACCGAGTTAGAGAACATCCTCAAGCCAGGCGGTGCGATGTCGAAGGCGTTCGCGGGCTACGAGTACCGGCCCCAGCAGCTAGAGATGACTAAAGCGGTGGCAAGCGCCCTCAACAAGGGGCGACACCTCATCGTGGAGGCAGGCACCGGCACGGGCAAGAGCCTGGGCTACCTCCTTCCCGCCGTGCTCTACGCCCTGCGCACCGGGGAGCAGGTGGTAATCTCCACCAACACCATCAACCTGCAAGACCAACTCTTCACCAAGGACCTGCCCCTCCTCCACCGCGTACTCGAAGGCCCGCCGCACAGCAAACCCGGCAAAAAACAAATCCGAAATTCGCAATCCGAAGTCCCACATCATGACGCAGTCATACAAGAGCCGTTTCACGATGCGCTCCTGAAGGGCAAGGGCAACTACATCTGCCTGCGGCGGTGGTACCAGTTCCGGCGGAGCGTGCCCTCTTCCGTGGAGCAGTTGCGGGTGATGGTGAAGGTGCTTATCTGGCTGCCGCAGACCGAGACCGGCGACCGCAACGAACTGCTGCTGCTCAACGAAGAGAACGACGTGTGGGGCCACCTCAAAGTGACCGAGGAGGGGTGCCCGCCGTTCGAGTGCCGGGTGCGCCAAAAGGGGCTGTGCTTCTTCGACCGGGCGCGGCGCAGGGCTTACGGGGCTAACGTAATCGTGGTGAACCACGCGCTGCTGCTCGCAGACATAGCGATGGGCGGCGGGGTGCTGCCGGAGTACAACCACGTCATTATTGACGAGGCGCACAACCTGGAGGACGAGGCCACCGACGCGCTGGGCTTCACCGTGGACCGCCGGGGGCTGGTGAGGCTGTTAGAGGACCTGAGCAGCGGCTCGGCTGCCCGCTACCGAGAGGACGACTTCCTCACGGCGCTGCGCAACGCCCTGGCCACCGACATCTCGAAGGGACTGAAGGTCAAGGGCGGCAACCGGGTGGAGGCGGGAGCCACGCGTAACCTGCTCACGGGCGTGGACGACGTGATCGCCAGGCTGCGGCCCAGCATAGAACGGGCGCGGCAGTCCACGCTCGAGTTGTTCACGCAGCTAAACTCCGTCATGGAGGTGTACCAGGACGAGCAGAACGCCTACGACCTGCGCCAGCGCATCACCAACGAAGTGAGGCGGCACGCAACATGGGGCCAGGTGGAGATGGTCTGGGACAACCTCGGCCTGCAACTGAAGGAGATCGAGGACGGGCTGTCGCGCATAGGCACCGTGCTGGGCGACGTAGACTGGGACAACATTCCTCGCTCCGGCACCGGCGATGTGCCCGCCTACGCCGACATGCTGATAGAGCTGCGTGGTCTCATCACCAACGTGCACAAGATGCGGGCCGACGCCAACGCTGCGATTACCAACCCGGACGAAGGGGCGGTATACTGGCTGGAGGCGCGGGTGAAGGGTGGGGACGTGGCCCTCAAGTGCGCGCCGTTGCACGTTGGGGAGCTACTGGACCGCTACCTCTTCTCCAAGAAGCGCAGTGTGGTGCTCACCTCGGCGACCCTCTCCACCGACAACGATTTCTCCTACATATCTGACCGTTTGGGCTTGCACAGCAGCGAGCAGTTACAGCTATCGTCGCCGTTCGACTACCAGAAGTCGGCGCTGGTGTACGTGCCCACCGACATGCCGGAACCCTCCACCGCGGGCTACCAGCGCAGCCTGGAGCAAGCTCTTATCGAGTTATGTAAAGCCTCACAAGGTCGCGCATTGGTGCTATTCACCTCACATAGCGCGGTGCGGACCACCTACAGGGCGGTGCAGCGTCCTCTGGAAGAGGCGGGCATCATGGTGCTGGGGCACAACATCGACGGCTCGCGGCGGCAGTTGCTGGAGCGCTTCAAGAACAACCCGCGCACCGTGCTGCTGGGCACGTCCTCCTTCTGGGAGGGGATTGACGTAGTTGGGGACGCGCTGTCGGTGCTGGTGATCGCCAAGCTGCCGTTCGCGGTGCCCACCGACCCGGTGTTCGCCGCCCGTGCCGAGGGGTTCGAAGACGCCTTCCTGCAATACTCGGTGCCCCAGGCCATCCTCAAGTTCAAGCAGGGCTTTGGCCGCCTCATCAGGAGCCGCAACGACCGCGGAGTGGTGGCCGTGCTCGACCGCCGCGTTATTTCTAAGCGGTACGGCCAGGCGTTCCTCAACTCCCTCCCCGAAGCCACAATCAAGCACGGGCTGACGGCCAACCTGCCGGGCGAGGTGGCGGACTGGCTGGCTGACAAGCGATAGCTCTTTGCCTCCGGTGGGTCATAGTAGCTGGTGTATAATATCGCTAAATAGTGGCGGTATTACTTGTACGTTCCGTTTCTCAATGACCAGCGAGATGACCGTTGAAAGACTTCTTCATCAGTTACAACAAGGCGGATAAAGACTGGGCCGAGTGGATTGCCTGGGAACTTGAGGAAGCCGGGTACTCCATCGTACTACAGGCATGGGACTTTCGCCCCGGCTCAAACTTCGTGCTAGACATGCAACAGGCAGCAATCGAAGCTACCAGAACTATTGCGGTCATGTCTCCCGATTATCTGGCAGCACTCTTCACACAACCGGAGTGGGCGGCAGCCTTTGCCCAGGACCCTACGGGCAGCAAGCGCACCTTGGTGCCGGTTGTGGTGAGAGAATGCGACCCCAAGGGGCTGCTCAACCAGATTGTGCATATCAAGTTGGTTGGGTTAGATGAAGCTGCTGCCCGCCAAACGCTACTCGCAGGGCTTAAGGCAGGACGAGCTAAACCAGACACGCGTCCTTCCTTCCCAGGGGCACCTAAGAGATCCATAACGAGCCGACCTGCGTTCCCCGGAGCACTTCCTCCTGTCTG
>JAXDKH010000079.1:0-3293 GCA_034667185.1 Chloroflexia bacterium
GCCGACGTCACCAAGCGACGATCTATCGAGTCCTGTCTCTGAACCCCCTCAGACTGAGCAGCAATATGCCTATGTCCACACACAGCATCAGGTTGTAGGCGATGGCGGCTACAGGGGCGGCTGAGGCACCCTTCAGCACGGTGGAGAAGGGGCTGAACGACGAGACGGCGAGCTGGACGATAATGATCACCGACAGCAAGTCCACTAGTTGGGCGCGGCGCACCACCTGGGGCTTGTGCATCGCTATCAGCCTGCCGCGCAGCATGAACGAAGCCGCGTGCAGCACCGGCATCGGCACCAGCCAGCGAGCTACCTCGGCGGCCAGGTGGGCGGTCTGCGGTGGCGACTGTATGACGGTGGTGAATATCCACTCGGAAAGGGGCGTGAAGGCAAACAGGGCCATGAGAGCCCCGAGGCCGAGACCCACTCCCATGATAACCCTGGGACCGCGCTCCCGCACGGTCGGGTCGTGGCTGCCGGACCAGGCAATCGAAGCTTGTGTCATGCTCAAAGTGGGGCCGAAGGCGAGGAAGGCCATGCTCCAGGCGGTCTGGTAGGCGGCTACTGCCACTGCTACGGTCTCGTTGTTGGGCACGGCAGCCCAGGCCACGGCAGCCGAAGCTATACCGGCGCGCATAGTGGGCTGCACCAGCGTGCTCATGATCGCCGTGCCACTGAGAGGGAAGAAGAAGCGGCGTATGTCGGCCCAGGTGGGCGGGGGCTTGCCGGGGGTAGATGCCGGCATCGTCTTTACCAGGCGGCTGGTCCAACCCTGCACCGCCAGTGACTCCGCGGTGACGCTCACCAGCATCGCCAGCACCCCTATAGCCGCGGGCTCGATGCGCACCACGTTCGTCCCAAGCCACCCGAAGAAGAGCAGCGCCACTATCAGCGCGCCCAGCCTCACTATGCCCCCCGCCCCCACCGGCTTGGGGTGGCCGTGCTTGATGAGCGCCCCCTGGCATAGCCGCCGCCAACCTATCGGCACCGGCCACAGCAGGAACGCCCACACAGCAGGCCGCGCCGCCTCTGCCACATCCGGCGGGATGTTCATCACGTTGCGCACGATCAGCGAGTACAACGGCGAGAACGCGATAATGGAAGCGAGTACGAGCAGCACGCCCGCCATGATGACGTAAAAGCGTTGGAGCATGCGGAAAGTGCGCTGGTCGGTGGAGAGAGCCGTCGACAGGTCGATCATCGAGATGTGCGAGGCCTCGTATACCAGCGCCAGGGAGAACGCCACGCTGAGGGCGGCCACGGACGTGTTGGCGTTGGGGAAGCGGTTGAGCACCGCGTTCACGAAAGGCAGGTCCAACGACATCATGATGCCGATGAATCCGAGGGGCAGGAAGAAGAGGATCAAAGCGATGTAGCTGGCGGACCTGGAGGGGGTGGGTACCGCCTGGTCGACAGGCGCGGCTTGCTCGGGGGCCTCGCTGGGAGTGGCAGTGACGCCTGGGGCAGCTTCCTTAGCCCGTGTTACGGAGGTCATGCGGAATTATATCATAGCGGCACGACCCGCCGGGTCAATCTTCCTCTCGCATGATTACGTGTTGCGGCGTCTCCGGCAACTGACTGAGCCCAGTTCTGAGGAACGATGGGTAGAGGGGCAAACCCTCCAACTCGTCAACCAACCCGTCAACGCGCACCCACCGGAAGATCAGCGGCAAGCCAAAGTCGTCACCGTAGAAGACGGGCACGTCCGGGCTGATGCCACAACCGCCCGGTAGGTGCGCCTGGTAGTAGAACGCAACCTCCTGGAAGGGGCGACCCTGCATCTCGTAAAAGTACTCAACCACCCACAGCAGCCTGCCCACCTCCACCTCTACCTTCAACTCCTCCAGCATCTCCCTGGCGAGAGCCTCTCGTGTGCTCTCCCCAAGTTCGGCACGTCCGCCCGGTGGTGTCCACAATTTGTCAGGCTCGGCGCGGTGGATGAGCACGTGGTTGCTATCAATGAACACACCGACGACGCGCAGGTTGAAGGTGGCACGCTCGGTTTCCAGGTGGATCATGTGGTTGTTGCTGGTCATTGGTAACCCTTGCGAGGCGAATTGTTTGTTAGAAATTGCCTGATTAATAGCAGTGCCGGATGGGGCCAAAAGAGTAGACCTTGTCATCCTGAAACCTTCGGCTACGCTCAGGGTGCACTCCGTGAAGAATCTCGTCCTCTACGAACCATCCCCAGATAGCACCATCCTATCATATTCTAAAACGAGCGCGGTCTACCCTAGTCCGTAAGCTTGACACGCCTCCCCCCTTCAGGTATACCGCAAGCAACCGCGCCTCCTATGCTCACCCGACCCTCTGCTGCTCTATGGACGTCCCACTGAAGCCTTACAAGCGAGACTTCGACCACTCTTACTCGCTGGGCGTGTTTCCCACGCTGGAGCTAATAGAAGCCCAGCCGGAGCACGTGCTTAAGGTGCTGGTAAGCTCCAGGGGCGAGCGCAACGAAGGGGTCCGCAAGCTGCAGCGATTATGTGAGCGTGCAGGCATCCGGCTTGAAACCAACGACCGTGCAGTTGAGAGACTGGCCCAGAAGGAGAACACCTTCGCGGTGGGGGTGTTTCGCAAGTACGCCTCGGACCTGCAACCCGATTCAAACCACGTCGTGCTGGTCAACCCCGGCGACATGGGCAACCTGGGTACGATAGCGCGTACCATGCTGGGGTTCCAGGTGCCTGACCTCGGGATCGTGCGTCCCGCCGCCGACATGTTCGACCCGAAGGTGGTACGGGCCTCGATGGGCGCTATCTTCCGGTTGCGCTGCCGCTACTTCGACAGCTTCGAGCAGTACCGGGAGGTAGCAGGCGAGCGGTCGCTATACCCCTTCATGACGGGCGGCGACCTGATGCTGGATAAGGTGACGTTCAGCCCGCCATTTACGCTCGTATTCGGCAACGAGTCTTCAGGATTGACCCCGGAATTTCGCGAGATAGGGACCGCCGTAACCATCAAGCACAACACAGCAATTGACTCGCTGAACCTGCCAATGTCTGTGGGGATCGCGCTCTATGAGGCAACAAAGGGCAGAGTTTAGCATAAATAAATGGAGGAGCATGTGCCGAGAAAGCTTCACTATTACATTGTAGACGTGTTTACCGACCGGCAGTTCGGGGGCAACCCGCTTGCCGTCTTCACCGATGGGCAGGGGCTCTCCACAGATACGATGCAGCGGCTCGCCAAGGAGATGAACCTCTCCGAGACGACCTTTGTGCTGCCGCCGGAGGACCCAGCGAACCACTTCAAGCTGCGCATCTTCACGCCGGGCAAGGAGATGCGCAGCT
>JAXDKH010000080.1:0-5911 GCA_034667185.1 Chloroflexia bacterium
GAGATTCTTCACTGCGTTCAGAATGACAAGGGGGAGCAGGGTCCTGTCGCATCAACTTTGACACTCTCACGTGCTCAGTACCACAAGCCGCATCACGTTTCTCGTTTCAGAACCCCATCTCAGCCTATCCCCTCAACTTTGCCCCTAACTCCCGCTCCAACGTGCGGGCGATGCGCTGGCGGACGCGGGCGACGTCCTCCTCGGTGAGCAGCTTCTCGGTCGAGTTGAAGGTCACGGCGAAGGCCATGCTCTTCTGTCCCTCGCCTACCTGCTGGCCGGTGTAGATGTCAAACAGCGACACGTCGAGCACGCTTGCGCCGCCCGCCCGCTTGATGGCTCCCGCAAGCTTTGCGGCCGGCATATCCGCCGGTACCACGAAGGCCATGTCCTGCCGCACCGGCACGTAAGGGCTGATCTGGTTGTACAGGTGGCGCTCAGGCACCGACGCAACCAGCGCCTCCACGTCCAGGTCCCAAGCTGCCACTCGCCTTGCCGGGATGTCCCACTCTGCAAGGAGCGCCGGGTGTAGCTCTCCCACTATCCCCAGGTCGCGGCCACCCGCACGCAGCATAGCGACCCTGCCAGGGTGGAACAGCGGCGCGTCCGCGGGTACCCACTCCACGCTACCGAGGTGCAAGTGCCGCAGCATCTCCTCAACCACGCCCTTGGCGTCGAAGAAGTCCAGGTCCTCGCTGTGCCAGGGTTGCGCACCCTCCATGCCATCCTGGGAGAACAGCGACCGTGGCCCCCTCGACCCCGACATGAGGCCGGTGAGACGTCGCAACTCTAGCGGCAGACGCTCCTCGCCCTGTACCGGCTGCCAGTTGCGCAGGCGTGGGTACTGCACCCTCTCCTGTGTTATCTCGGCGCGCCGCTGCTCTACTTCTTGCTCGGTACGCGTCATGAATATCTTGCCAAGCTCGAAGATGCGCACCGGGGCTTCGGGCATCAAGCGCATGTTCATCAATAGTGTGTCGAGCATGTTCGGCAGCATGGTAGGGCGCATCACGTCCTGCTTGCTGCTGGTCGGGTTCACGATTGTGACGGGAGGGCGCGAGGAGTCCCAGGCTCGGTACTGCGGCCTTTCCTCTTCGCCTTCCTCACGCCGGTTCTGGCTGCCTATGCTCTCCTCCAACGCCGCCAGCTTGCGCAACGACTCGCTGTGCGTCACCGAGTAAGTGAGGACCTCATCCATACCCGAAGCTATCATCCTGTCCTGCAAGTCCTCCGCAATTTCGCGTGAGTAGTTGACTTCAGAATGCGGCAGCCGCCCCTCGAGCATGGTCTCGGGGATGATGTCGTAGCCCACCATACGGGCCACCTCTTCCACCACGTCGGCAGGCATGGTCACATCGTTGCGATACGCGGGCACGTCGATGAGCATGGTGGTGTATTTACCCACGGCGTCGGCGTTGTGGGGCAGGTCCACCTTGAACTCCAGCCTCTCCAGCATCCGGGCTATCTCACTCGGCGGCAACGGTATGCCCAGCAACCGCTCCACCTCATCAGTGTAGAAGTGGATGCGGACCGGCTTGGGGGGTCGCGGGTACTCGTCGGCGTAGCCCTCCGCTATCGTGCCCCCGCCAAGCTCCCGCATCAGTTCCGCGGCGCGCTTCATGGCAGGCACCGTCAGATTGGGGTCCACCCAGCGCTCGAAGCGGTAGGATGCCTCCGATGGCAGCTTCAACAGGCGGGCGGTGCGGCGCACGGTACGTGGGTTGAAGTGCGCCGACTCCAGCAGCACAGTGGCCGTGCCCTCCGTGCCGATCTCGCTGTTTGCACCACCCATCACGCCCGCCAGCGCCACCGGCTTGTTGACGTCGCAGATGGCGAGCATGTTGGAGTCCAGCGTCCTGTGCACGTGGTCGAGCGTCTCGATCTGCTCTCCCGGCCTGGCGCGGCGCACGATGATCTTGCGCCCCTCCACCGCCTCATAGTCGAAGGCGTGTAGCGGCTGGCCCATCTCCAGCATGACGTAGTTGGTGATGTCCACGATGTTGTTGATGGGGCGCATCCCCGCGAGCGCAAGGCGGCGCTGCATCCACGCCGGGGAAGGCCCGATCTTCACGTCCTGGATCACCGCGCCGGAGTAGCGGGCACACAGGTCGGGGTCCTGTATCTCCACGCTGAGGAGTTCCGCCGCGGGTGGCCCCGCTGCATGCCACTCGATGGTGGGGTAGCGCACCTCGCCACCGAATAGCGCCGCTATCTCGCGGGCCATACCGATCATCGACAGGATACGCCCGTTGTTAGGGGTGACGTCTATCTCCAGCACAGTGTCGCCTAGCACCTCCTGCGCCGTGAGGCCAAGCGGCGTCTGCGGATCCAGCACGATAATGCCCTCATGCTCCTCCGACAGCCCAAGCTCCGCCTCCGACATGACCATCCCCTCGGTCTGGATGCCGCGTATCTTGGCAGGCTTCAACGTGGACCACTTTGGTGGCTCAACGTGCTGGTCCAGGTACTTGCACCCCACCAGCCCCAGCACCACCTTCTGTCCCTGTTCGATATTGGGCGCGCCGGTGACCACGGTGATGTCTTTCCCCGCCCCGTACTCCACGGTAGCCAGGTTCAGCCGGTCGGCATTAGGGTGCCTCTCCAAACGGGCCACCACTCCCGTATAAATGTTCTCCCACTCCGTGCCAATCCGAACGATATGCTCCACCTCCTGCCCCGCAAGGGTAAGGCGACGGGCCAACTCTTCCACCGGCACATTAATGTCTATATACTCCCGTAACCACGAGAGAGGCGCTCTCATTGGCATGAACTTTCTCCTCTTAAAACAATCCTAAACCTTGGCGGTTCTTGGCGCCCTTGGCGTCTTGGCGTTTCCGTCCGTAAAGCTGTTTCACTTAGAACTGCTGTAGAAATCGCAGGTCGTTGCCATAGAACAAGCGTATGTCGTCAATTCCATGCCGCAACATAGCAATTCGCTCGAAGCCTGCCCCGAACGCAAAGCCGCTGTAGTCCTCCGGGTCGATGCCGCCGTTGATGAGCACCTGCGGGTGGATCATGCCAGCCCCCAGGATTTCCAGCCAGCCCGTGTACTTGCACGACCGGCAGCCGCTGCCATCGCAGTTGATGCAGTCAATCGCGAGGTCCACCCCCGGCTCCACGTAGGGGAAGTAGTCGCAGCGGAAGCGCACTTTGCGGTCGCTGCCGAAGATGGCGCGGGCGAAGGCGGCCAGCGTGCCCTTCAGGTCGGCCAGCGTCACCTTCTTGTCGATTGCCATGCCCTCCATCTGCGTGAAGTACGCCTCATGCGTGGCGTCCGTCGCCTCCGAGCGATACGTCCTGCCCGGTATGACCAGGCGCACCGGCGGCTCAACGCGGCGCATCAGCCTTATTTGCCCCGGTGAGGTATGTGTTCGCAAGACCACGGGTGGCAATTCGTCCATGCTGGCCCCAGGCTCGCGCATGCCCAGCAGGCGGTCGTCCACGTAGAACGTGTCCTGCATGGACCGAGCGGGGTGCTCCGGCGGTATATTCAGCAGCTCGAAGTTATACATATCAAGCTCGATATCCGGTCCCTCGTATATCTGGAAGCCCATGTCGCGGAAGGCCTGGATCACGTCGCGCGCGGTCTGGTTGATGATGTGACGGTGCCCAGCAGGTATTGGCCGTCCGGGCAGCGTGATATCGACCGCCTCCTCCACCAACCGCCTCTGCAACTCACCCTGCCCGATGCGGCTCTCGGCCTCGACGTATGCCTGTTCCAGCCCGGCCTTGGCGGTATTGATGGCCTGGCCCGCAGCCGCGCGCTCCTCCGTCGGCAGCGCACCCACGCCCCTGAACAGGCCCGTCAGCAGCCCCTTCTTGCCGAGGTATAGCCGGTTCCATTCCTCCAGCCCGGTGCTATCCCTCACCTGCGCCAACGCCCCCAGAGCCTCCTGCCTGGACTGCTCTATCTGTTCCTGCAACGTCGCCATAAACTACTCCTTCGCCCTTGCCAATCTCCACTTAAACAAAAAGACCGCGCTGCTCGCCAGGGACGAGGCGCGGCCACGTGGTACCACCCTGATTTCGGCCCGCACCCACCAGGTACGCGGACCGCTCCATGCTCGATAACGGGAGCTACCGGGGAAAGCTAGTGAGATTTGGGAATTGGGATTTCGGATTGCGGATTTAGAAGAACTCTAAATAAATCCGAAATTCGCAATTCCAATTTCCAAATTCCGTTCGCCTTCCGGCTCGGGAGTGAACTTCGGTCGGGTCGTGCGAGGCAGGCTCTCAGTCTGTGGCCTATCCTTCCCTGTGCGCCTTCGCGGACTTACTCTCTCCGTCGTCGCCTTTGATTGTTGCTCTTAATGTGTGCTGCCGGCCTGTACGACCGGTCTTGTAGCATATATTAGTAACCGAAGTAGCACAACCTTGTCAAGAGTCCCGCGATACCGGGCGCGTACATCGTCAGTCGCGGTTATAAGGTACATCAAAAGTAGCACACACCACATTGCCGGAGTAACCTTCCACTTGCACTTGAATCAAACCGAAAATTCTAGCCCAAATTCTGCGACCTTTTTCTTACGCCTTGCGTAACTAACACTGAAAGCAACATTCATGTACCGCCTGGATTTCCGCTTACCGGGCAACAAATACACTTCGGAGGGATACGGATGAACGGCACAAGCCGTCTTTATAGGAGCACAAGCCGGAGGATGCTCGGTGGCGTAGCGTCGGGCCTGGCAAGTTATTTCGGCATCGACCCCAACATCGTCAGGCTCATCTTCCTGGTGCTGGCCTTCCTCACCGGCGGAGGGTTCACGCTGGTCTACGTGCTGCTGTGGCTGCTGATTCCCGGCACCGCGAGCACCGCAACGGATGTAAACCAGGTCGTCAACGAGAACGTCAGCGACATGGGAGCCCAGTTGCGCAGTTTCACAGGCATGCGTGGCCGTGCAGGCAACGGTGGCAACGGTGGTGCGTCTCAGCCAAATGGTGGAGCGACCGCCGCGCAGGGCCAGCTACCCCCGGCGGGTGCCTCGTCACAGCCCCGGCACGCCAACCCGGCTGTGGTCCTGATTGGCATAGGCATATTCTTCCTGCTGCTCAATCTCGGCTTCTTCCGCTTCTTCGCCTGGGGAGTCTGGTGGCCTCTGCTGCTCGTGGGCCTCGGCGTGATGATGATTAACCGCCGCGCCTAGTCAGCGCAGGATAACTAGATAGAACAAAACCGCTTGCGATGCAGTAATTCCAGGGGATTACTGCATCCTTGCTTTACATAACCAGGAGCACGTGCATGGAACAAGATCGCAGCGACAACAGTGCCAGGGTGACAGGCAGCGATACCGGGCCGCTTGCCCCACAGGAATCGCAAGCGCGCTACGCAGGCCAACCCACTACCTATGTGCCCCCGGAGATTGGCCCGCAAGGCACCTACAGCGGCTACACAGGCGAGACCCCCTCTGCCAACGTTCCGCCGCCCTATCCACCTTACGGACCCGCGCAGCCATCGGTGGTCGCCCCGCCCATTACACACAACCATAGGCACCATCGCACGCCCATGCTCGGCCCGTTGCTGCTCATTTCGGCGGGCGTCCTGTTTCTGCTCAACAACCTGGGCGTGGTGCCCTGGAGCATATGGGAGACTCTGGGTCGCCTGTGGCCTCTTGTGCTGATAGCTATCGGCGTCGATCTCGTGGTAGGGCGGCGCAGCCCGTTGATAGCCTTGTTGCTGATAGTGGCGATCATCGGGACCGGAGGGGCGCTTGTGTACGCCAACGGCGGCTTCAACGCGCCGGGTGGGTTAGCTAGCGCCCCGCTCAACATCCCCTTGAACAACGCGCAAAGTGCTGACGTACACGTAGACATGGGCGTTGGCAGCCTGAGCGTGGGCAGCATATCGGGTGATGGAGATCTGCTCGCCACGGGCAACCTCGATTACTTCGAAAGCCAGGGTGCGCCTCGCCAGGAC
>JAXDKH010000081.1:0-12813 GCA_034667185.1 Chloroflexia bacterium
AATAGCCAACAGAGTCTTTGATGCACGGTCCATGCCCTTTCTAATGAATAGAGTATATGAGAGATCCATATCTTTGATTTGGAAAACTTCTACATATTCTTAATGCAGTTACTATCACTCCACCGTATCAATAGGGTCTATCATGTGGCTACTTGCGTGGATGGGACGGTTGGTAAGTTGAAATAGCTAGTTCCTTCTCAAGTACTTCAGTAAGTTCCTTGAAGAGTTCACCTTCTTTGTAGAAAGCGTCATCTAAAGCCGGATCGAAGTCTTCCATAATGTCAGTGATAGGAGAGGTTACGTGGCGACTGATGACAAGGCGTGCTGAGTGACCATAGTTCTCGGTCAGGGCGCGGCCGCTTTGATTGAGATATATAAAGGCAAGGGCGCGGGATTGAGAATACTTCGCATGAGCATCATAAGCGGGCCGATAAAGTGCCCGGCGGGCAGAGGCTGGTTCTGTGCTTAAAGGGAGAGTGGTCAAGAGATAATGTAACGTTGCAGCATCAGCATATAAAGTGCTCAGAGTATCGAGTTGTCGAGGCAGGCGAAAATCTGCGTGCCAACGTTGACGTTCTTCAGCCCGTCGTTGTTCTTGGTCTCGCTTGTTAAGGTGCGTGGTAATTAGTGAGACAGAAGCGCCCGCTATGACGGCCAGGATCGAGCTAGCTAAGCCAATCATTGCCACGGTGACCTCAGTAGACCAGTTCATCTACTTCCCCCTCCTCCACTCTCTATCTACGCCCGCATCCTAGTAGCCGTCGCGCGCTTTGTCGAGTCTGTGTATATCCCCAACGCACCTAAAGCCCAACCAATAAGCCAGCGTCCTGTAAACGTCGCAAGCAACCACAACCTCAAAACGCACTTAAGGATAAGCCACGTGTTTGGAGGTTGTGCGCTCCATTCCGACCCTTGATTGAACAATCCGCCTGCTCGTCTTAATAGACACCAATCCCCATCCCCCTAGCAACAAAGTATTACTTGTGGCATACTACTACCCACTCCTCATTCCATACCAAGAGGTACTAATTCCCCGCGCGGAATACCCCTATTATCACCCTCACGAGCATTGTTAACCCCGTTCGGCCTGTGCTACAATTTTGACACTCCGTAGAGTATTCTTACCTTGGAGTACCTGCTTTTCGTGCTGCATGGCGTTTGCTGGCGCAATACTTGCCGTTTCGTTTTACCTTGCGATGAAAGAGACTGAGCTTCATGTCAGTTGACGGGAACCGCCTGGCCCAGGTGTTCATATGGAAGGAAGGCTCCGCGCCGGACCTCCGTTATGCGCGCCAGATTCTCAGCGTGGTCAACCCCGAAGCCGCCCGCGCTATCGATTGGGATAACCCCCCCGTCCACCTCTTCGCCGTCGAGCCTCCCTGGCCCGGCGACCAGTGGGCGCGCGCCATCTCAGACCTCCAGGCAATCAGCTACCGAGCGGGCGGCCCCAACCTCACCGACACCACCCGCTTCGACCTCGCGGGCTGGCAGGGCACCGACCAGCGAACCAACGACCACATATTCGTTGTGGTTGCCTACAGGCGCGCCGTCATCGACCCGGAGGCCCCAGCTCCCGCAGCCGACTTCCAGGGCCAGGGACTGCCCGCCCCCTCGCGTTCGGGACAGCGCACGCCCCAGCCCTCCGTCGCCCAGGTGCCCTACTATCCGCAGACGCCTACCGGCCCCATCGCCTGGCCTCCGAGCGAGCAGCCCGTGCCGGAAAGCTACGTCTACAGTCCCCTCGTGGGCGGAGCCGTGTCCACCAGCGGCGATATGGCAGCCACCGTGGCGGCCCACTCCGCTTTCCTCGAAAGCTACAAGCCCTACTATGTCGGGTTCGGGCCGCGCCTATCCGCCGGGCTGATCGACTTCTTCTTCATGTCGATCCTCCAGGTGATTACCATCGTGACCGGCATAATCACCGCGCCCTCCCAGCCACCAGCCGACTTCCCTGCATGGCTCGGCAGGTACGGCTCCCTCACCCTGCTCGCTATCACCGTGTTCGGCGCGTACCACGTCGTGCAGTGGAGCCTGGGCGGCCAGACGATAGGCAAGAAGCTCATGGGCATCAAGGTGGTCGGGGCCGACGGCAACCCGCCCGGTTGGGGACGCTCCGTGCTCCGCTTCGTGGGCTATATCTTCTCCATCTCGCTTGGGGGTTGGGGCGTGGTCATGGTCGCGCTCGACTTGCGGCACCAGGGACTGCATGATAAGATAGCCGAGACGTTCGTGGTGCCGGAGAAGAGCCATGTGACAGCCCCCGCGGGCCTGCCGGGCTACGCCGGCTTCAGCACACCAACCGCAGCCAGACCACCTCGGCAAGAAGTCGCACCGCAGCCCCAACCGGGCCAACTGCCCGCGCTGGGCATGGCGAACCTCGCCGGGGACACGTCCTACAACCCGATCCAGATTGCCATGAGCGAAGCCTCCCGCAACGACATAGGCACGCCTCCCGATCGCACCGCGGGCACCCCGCAGCCGGGCCAGACACGCCAGCCCGGCGTACCACCTGCTTCCATACACGACGTAGGAGAGACCACCATCCCCAACCTGTCGGACGTGCTGAGCAGCGGCCCGCTACAGGAAGGTATCGTGTCGCAGACCGCCGCCCGCGCCACCCAAAACGAGCAAACCGCCTCCAACGTTGCCCGCGCCCGCGCCCTGTTCAAAGAGGGCCTGTCGCAGATGGAAGGTGGCGTGCTGCCAAGCTCGCGGGGCTACAAGGTAGAGCCGGGACCCGCCCGCGCCGCGTCCAATTTATTCAGGCAGGCAGTCGAGTTGGTGCCTACCTCGGTCGTGTACCGCTACTTCTACGCCATTGCCCTGCGTTACTCGGAGGGCTTCGAGGTGGCAATCCCGGAGCTGCGCCGCGTGCTGGAGCAGGACCCCACCCACTACGAGGCCCGGCAGCAGGTGGCGTACGGCCCACGCTGGCATGATGCCTTCGCATATCCCGCGTGGGTGTCGCCCGCCCCGGTGAACCCCAATGAGACGCTCCCCGCCGCGATAAGGGGCCTGTTGCCGCCCGGCCAGCAACCCGCCACCAGGCTGGTGCTCCTGCGAGAGGGAGGCACCAAGATTGCCGCCTTCCTCAGCCGCACCCCTCGCCGAGACTGGACTAACCTGCCCACGCCGGAGATGGAGGCCCGCCTGTCGCTCTTCCTGTCGCGCACGCCCTACGGCCCCATACTCGCGCTCTATATCGTGGTGGACGACGGGGCCGAGAACCCCTACATCGGGGAGACGTTCCTCAACCCCCATGACCCCGGCCAGCCGCATGAGGACGCCTGCCAGCTAGGCCAGAACATGCTGGAGCAGATCGCCCGCCAGGACCGCACCTATCTCATCTTCGCCGACGAACAGGACCGCCTGCTGCTCTCCCGCCGCCTGGTGTTCGATGCCGCCACCCAGGTTAGCACTGCTCGCATGCTCTACGAGGTCCAAAGTCTCCCGCCCCAGGTGATGGACCAGGAACGCTTCCGCCAGGCCGCCCAATGGCACATGGAGCACTTCCCCCTCGACCAGGTGAAAGGGTGATTTGGAATTTCGGATTGCGGATTGCGGATTTAGAAGAACTCCTAACAAATTCGCAATTCGAAATTCCAACTTCCAAATGTCTTACGACAACGTAACTCCTCAAGAGACCTGGGTGCACTTCAGGGTGGGGCAGGGTATCCTTGTGGAGGATGGCAGGGTGCTGCTGAGCGGCAACAGGTGGTTTACGGGCAAGCCGCTGGTGTGGACACTGCCGGGCGGGCGGGCGGAGGACGGCGAGGGTGTGGGCGAGGCTACCGTCCGCGAGTTCCTGGAGGAAACGGGGCTGCGCGTGGAGGTGGAAGAATTGGCCTTCGTGGTCGAGGCCCGCAGCGCCACCAACCGTCGCCTCTTCCTCACATGCGCCTTCAGAGTGCGCCTCCTCTCCGGCACCCCCACGACGGGTTCCGACTCAGCCGTGGAAGAACTGCGCTTTGTCCCCCTCGAAGAACTGCCGCTCTATCTCCCCTCCCCCAGTCTCGGCCAGCCCCTGCGCTGGCACCTCGCCCACCCGGAAGCGCCCGCCCGCTACTGGTTCTTCCCCGAATACTCTACTGACTAATCAGCGAACCCGACGGGTCAGCACTCCTGTCATACAAACAGCGTTCGTTTATAGCACCCAAAGAAGGTTCTGTCATCCTGAGCGTAGCGAAGGATCAGGTGGGTAGAGAAGAAGTTGCATTGGAGCATAGGAGTGGCATTGCCGCCATTAGTCCTCAATTACAACAGAGTACGTCTGCCACCTGATTCCTCGCTGCGTTCGGAATGACAAAGGGGAGTTTGGTTCTATAGAGTGATAGAGCGTGGCAGGTACCTTCCTTTCCAAAGATACTATCCACTATCCACCTATGTGCTATTCAGCCACGCCCTGGACAGTGTTATCATAGTTGGGGCCGTGAAGAGTGAGCCAAGTAGAAGGTGGGAGAGACATTTGTGGGTGCACCCTCGGTTGATGCACATCCGGTGGAGAGGTTGAGCCGCGGCAGGCTGACCAACTTACTGGTGCTTGGGGCCATAGCGGTTGTCTTCGCTCTGGGCGCGTGGAGCTGGGTGCAGTTCTACCTGTCGCCGCAAGGGGGCGCGGGCAGCCACACCGGCCTCTTCTCACAGACCGACTACCCCGCCGTGACGCTCGCCTCCCGCATCATAACCTCCGGCCATGGTGCTCAACTCTACGACCTGAGTCTGCAACTCGAAGGCCAGCGCCAACTCATCCGCGAAGGCTATATAAGCCAACCACTTACCGCCCACCTGTTCTATCCTTACCCCTACGCGCCCTTCGTGGCCCTGCTCAACACTCCCTTCGCAGGGCTATCACCGCTAATCGGGATGGCTATATGGGATATCATCAACATCGCGTGCATGGCACTCGGTCTGTGGATACTGCTATCGGCGCTGCCCCTTGACAATAACACTCGCTACCTGCTGCTCCTGGGGGGTCTCACATGCTTCCCTTTCATAGTGAACCTGGAGCAGGGGCAAAGCTCCGGCGTAATCATGCTGGGCATGGCAGCGGGCATTGGCCTCCTGCGGCGAGGCAAGGACCTGGAGGGCGGGACCATGCTGGGCCTATTGCTGCTGAAAGTGCAGTGGCTCCCGTTGATCGTGCTGGTGTTCCTATTCAAGGGCAGATGGCGCGCTTTGCTGGGTATTGCGCTAACCGGGGCCGCGTTGTTCCTGCTGTCAGTCCTCACGATTGGCACCGGGTGGATACCGGGCTTTCTCGATATGCTGCAGCGGGCGCAGCGGTTCGACCCTGAACTTGCGCTCACCCCATGGGTGAGCCACAGCCTCACCGGGCAACTGGCTGCCCTCTTCTTCGGCAACTCAGCGAACGTGAACGCGGCAGGCAACGAGGCAATCCGCAACATCAGCCTGGTCGCAACACTCCTGGCAGCGGGACTGGTGATATGGGTGTGGCGCAGCAAATGGCGGCCTGGTAATCGTCAGTGGGACGGGGCGATGTCCCTCACTATACTCGCCACCGCCTTCACCAACCTGCAACTCAATACGCACGACCTCAGTTTGCTGGTGGTCCCGGCTGCCCTGGGTGTGGCCTACTTCCGAGGGAGCCCCGGACAGGAGTCTCTGGGTAAGCTATGGTACGCCTTCATCCTGGCGATATACCTGCTTACCGCGCTCGTCTTTCCTATCTTGTTTGCCGCGCCCATTCGCCTAATTCCCATCATTATGGGGCTGATGATATTGGTGCTGGGTACGGCGTTGCTGCGGTCTCGCGCTCAATCAGGCACAGCCGCCTGACCCGGTACGGCCCCATGTGTTATAATCCCTGCCGACTACGTCACAAACTTGCTACATGGAGAATAACCACATGGAGAGAACACTGGTGCTGCTCAAGCCGGACGCGGTGCAGCGCGGACTGTTGGGAGAAATCATTGGCCGGTTCGAGCGCAAGGGCCTCAAGCTGGTCGGCATGAAGATGATGCAGCTAGAAGACGCCCTCCTCGACGAGCATTACTCGCACCTGAACCACCTGCCCTTCTTCGGCGAGATCAAGGCGTTCATGATGCGCACGCCCCTGATCGCCACCTGCTGGGAAGGCGTCGATTGCGTACAGGCGGTGCGCGCCCTGTGCGGCAAGACCCTGGCCCGCGAAGCCACACCCGGCACTATCCGGGGCGACTTCGCCATGAGCATCCAGGCCAACCTAGTCCACGCCTCCGACTCCCTGGAGACCGCCCAGGCCGAAGTCCCCCGCTTCTTCAACGACGACGAGCTCTTCGACTACGACTGGCTCCTCTCCCCCTATGTCTACACCGCCAAAGAACTCGGCGACTCCTAGTCAGATAGGAGACGAAAACGCAAAGACGCAAAGGACGCAGAGGACGCGCAGAGATTAAGGATTGTGGTTCTAGCAAGAAGGGCGAGAGTACGACACGTGTACTCTCACCCTTCTTGCACTATCTAAACCCTTCTACTCTTTGCGCGTCCTTTGCGTCTTTGCGTCTTTGCGTTTTTGTCTCTTTTATTCTGACTCGCAGCCGGGGAAGAAGGTGTTGGCTACTATTTTGGTGATTTGGCCGCGGGTGGCGTTGGCGTTGGGGCGGAAGTATGGGCGGCTGCTACCGTCGCAAGGCTCGCCGGTGCCGCCGCACGCGTAGCCACTCATGACGTTCCGGCTGGTCAGGCGCTCCACGTACTCGTAGAAGGGGCTGCCTGGGGGCACGTCGGTAAAGGTCTGGCGGTTGGAAGGCACCCCCTCGTTGAAGCCTGCGGCGTTCGCCACAATCTTGGTGATTTGCCCACGCGTCGAGTTGGCACCGGGGCGGAAGTAGGGACGGTGCTGGTCGTCGCACGGTTCGCCGGGCCCGCCGCACGGGTAGCCACTCAATACCTTACGGCTCGACAGGCGCTCTATCCATATGTAGAATGGGCTGTCGGTTGCCACGTCTTGATACGTCTGGGCGGTGTGCTCTTCATCGAAGCCCGCTGCGTTGCTCACGATCTTCGATAGCTGGCCGCGTGTTACCTGATTATTGGGGCCGAAGGTGCCGTCCGAGTAGCCGATGATGATGCCACGGCACGCCAGGCACCTGACATAAGCGTAGAAGGGGCTGTCCGGGGCCACGTCCGAGAACCCGACTTCACAGTACGTCACACCCGACGTGCACGATATCGCCTCAACTTCGCTCTCGACGTTGTAGATCCACCCGCCGAACACCATCAGCGACTTGGTGTAAGTGTTGTAGGCGGCGGCGTGGGTGCGGCGGGCGAGCACCATATTGGACAGAGGCTGCCAGTTGCCGCTAACGGGGTCGTACACCTCTCCCGTGTTGGTCGGCGTCATATAGCCACCACCAAGAGCGTACAGCCGCGCCCCACAGCCGGGGTCGCCCGTGTTGACGCCCACCGCCACCACGCCTGCCCTGGCGCGTAGCATGGAAGGTAGAGGTGTCCAGGCGTCAGTAGCGGGATCGTAGGCTTCCACTGTGCGAAGGTCGGTGACGGGCACCGCGCGGGGTGTACCACCTATGGCGTAGATAGTGCCGTCCACTGACGATGCGCCGAGGTACATACGGGCTGTGGGCATGGGCGACCTGGTCTGCCAGCGGCTACCCGCCGGGCGTGCCGGGTCGTACTCGAACACAGTATTGGTGCCTATCTGATCGGAGGCCGCGCCTCCTATCACGTACAACTTGCCGTTGACTGCCACCACGCCCGCCCCGAATCGCGGCTGGGGCAGCGGGTCGGTGCTCACCACCTCAGAGGTGTTGGTGTCGGGGCGGTAGACCTGCAGCGTGTTCTGGGCGTCTGCCCCGCTGGTGCCACCCACCAAGTAGATAGCGTCTCCAATTACCGCTGCCCCCGCATTGGAGACGGGGTGTGCAAGTCCCGCGCGTTCGTACCAGCGGTTGCTCAAGCTATCGTAAAGCTCCACGGGTAGATTGATGCCGCCGTTGTTATTCTCGCCGCCCAGGAGGTATATGCGCCCCTGGTTGCCAAAGCTGACGGCAGCGGCACGGCTGCGCGGCTGTAATAGGTCGGTGCGGTTCCTCCAGAGGCCCGCCGTGGTGGTCACCACCTGCTCGCCATAGTAGGCCCCCGGCACCGGCAGGTCCGAGGACGCGGATATCGTCACCACCTCGCTGTCACCGAGGCGGGCGTTCGCGGGCACATCCACAGTGAGAGTGACGGGCACGGAACTGTCGTTGGACATAGAGCCGGTGTTGGAAGGGGTAAGGCTGGTGCTCCACCCCGACCCCGATTGCTCCTTCTGTAAGTTGAAGCTGTTAGTCTGGCCGCTGCGATTGTACAGGCGCATCGAGTGGGTAACAACGGTGCCAAAGTCGCCGCCCTTCATGGGATTCTTGGGCAGAAAGTCCACACCGCTGGTGGTGACGGCACTGGTGAGCACCGCCGTGGCCGTGAACGCGGCGGGGCTTGGCAGGGTGGACGAAGCCGAGATTAGCACGTCGTCCTGAGCGCCTACGGGCGTACCTGGGGGTATCTGCACGGTCACCGTCACGGGCACCGAACCACCCTTAGTTATCACGCCCGTAGCCAGAGGCTCAAGTGTGGTGGGCCACAGGTTGCCGCTATAAGTGAGCACGAACGAGTTATCTATACCGGTATAGTTGAAAAGGGTCTCCGTATACGTGAGCACCGATGCCGGGGCACCACCTTTTGAGTTGATGGCGGGCCGTAGGAAGGCGTCCTGTAAGAGCCTGAAGCGAATAGCCCTGTTGGGTACCAGCACCGATTGCCTGCAAGCGTAAGCCAGGCCGATAGTCCCGCTGGAGTTCTGGATGCCTATCACTCCGCCTGAGCCGTTCACGGCCTCACCGACCAAATCTTTGTATTGGAAGGTTATATCACCGTTTTGGCTGAGTATGACCTCGAAAGTAGCTCGGACGCTCGGGTTGTCCCATTGCGGCACGTCCCGCCATTCGACAATGTAGTTCTGGTTCGGTGACGTCCCCTCCAATTGTGTATAGACGCCGCCTGACACCGATTCGGTGGGCACCGTGGGAATCTTGAAGTCGAACCACATGGGCGCGACCAGGGACCGCGGAGCATACGGGTAATGCGTGGAAGGTACGCACTCCGGGGTGCCGTCGTGCGTCGGAGGCCACTCTGTAGCCTGGCCGAAGTGGAGGTTGCCGTTGGTGCTTATATGCACCTGCGAATAGGTAGTGCCGTAGAGAGTGAAAGCGAATGGCAACGTCTGTGTCACTACACCATCATCCAGGGTGCCTGACGAGTCTTCAATGAGACCGTTTTCCTTCCACTCGCTGTCCGCAATCCGAGTTACGCCTGGACGGTAGTCGTAGACGGGGCCACCCGGGTCCCGGTCATCGGCGAAGGTGTAGCCAAAGTCGTCGGGGCCACCCTCCATGTTCGGGGCAGCAGGCCCGGTGCCCGCGGGACCTCCCGCATCGGAGTAAGCTCCACGCGGCATAGTGCCTGACGCTGGAGTGGGAGGAAGCTTTCCAGGCGATTTGCCCGCAGCAACACCTGTCGTGGCACCTACGCCCGACCCGCCGGCGAGCAGCACAGCCACGCACAGCGACAGCAAGCCCCAGAACAAGCCGAGGGGTCGCACCGACCTCCCCACACCCGTTGCGGGTCGCTGACGCCTATAGTGGGAAGGCGCATTGCCTCCCGGCCTGAGTGACATAGTAGCTGGACTCCTTACATCGCCGGTGGTAAGATGGCAAGGAAACAACGGGGCGCAACACGGGCAATAAAGTCCCCGTTACGCGCCTGACAATGCCGGGTCTATTCGTCAATTGTCCAAGAGTGACAGCCGTTTGTCAAATGGACGATGGACGATGGACGATGGACGATGGACGATGGACGATAGAGTGACTAGGGGCATTCTTCCCAACCATCATTCTCTTTGCGCGTCCTTGGCGTTCTTTGCGTCTTTGCGTTTCCGTCTCCCATCGTCCACCGTCCATCGTCCACCGTCCACCTATGTCTGCTACTGCCAGTACAACTTACGTCCAGGCTGACGTGCCTGCGCTGGTGCGGCGCAATACGTTGTTGCTGGCGGGGGCGCAGTGCGCGGCGTGGTTGGGGCTGCAAATGCACTCCACGCTGGGGAGTATCGCGGCATTCGATCTGACGGGTGACCAGCATTGGGCGGGCATACCCGTCACGCTCTTCGCGGTGGCCTCCGCACTGACTGCACCGTTTGCTGGACGGCTGACCGACAGGTTCAACAGGCGGCCCGTCCTAGCTGCCGGGCAGGCGCTGGCGGGATTGGGCAGCCTGGTTGCGGGTCTATCGCTGCTGTGGGGCACCTTCGCGGGCTTCCTCGCGGGCGTGCTGGTGATGGGTGCGGGCACGGGAGCTACCCTGCTGGCCAGGTCGGCGGCAGCCGATATGTACCCTGCCCAAAGGCGGGCCGGGGGTATGAGCCTGGTGATCACGGGAGGGGCGGTGGGGGCCATATTCGGGCCTATGCTCCTCGGGTTGGTCACAGGCTCCGGCACCACGCGGCTGCAAATCACGCTGCCCTGGCTCATACTGCCCCTGTTCAACGTGCTGGCTATCGCCGCCATAGCCACGATTCGCCCCGACCCCCGCCGCATCGCGGCCGACCTTGATCGTTACTACCCCGGAGAGACCTCGGCGCAGGACGCGGCTATGTCCACGGCTCCTCCCAGGCCGCTTAGTGAGATGCTGCGCCTGCCGCCAGTGATCGTAGCCGTGGCCTCGACCGCGCTCGTGCAAGCCGGCATGGTGATGCTCATGGTCACGGCCTCGCTCAGCCTGAAGCTGCACGGGCATGGCGAGTCGGTATACGGGGTGATGACGGGCCATTTCGTCGGCATGCTGGGACTATCGCTGCTGATAGGCAGGATAGCAGACCGCCTCGGCAGGCGGGCCGTCATCATGGGTGGCGCGCTCATCTACATCAGCGGTGCTCTGACGGCTCCCCTCTTTGAAAGCCCACTCTACAACGCCGCGAGTCTCTTCATGGTTGGCCTCGGCTGGAGTCTCTGCTACGTCGCAGGCAACGCTGTGCTGGCCGACGTGAGCCGCCCGCTGGAGAGGGGCCGCACAATCGGCGGGAACGACCTGCTGGTAGGCCTCACAGGCGCTGCGGCCTCGCTCACAGGCGGATTGCTGCTGGGCGGCGCGGGCTACCTGACAGTTGGCGCGGTAGGGTTGGCACTCGGCGTGGTGCCGTTCCTGCTGGCTCTGCGCCTACGCGAGCCCTCCCCAGGCCAGTACGGCGAGCCATAAGGGCACAATGCATTGTGCCCCTACAGTGAACTGACCGCTAAGCGCGCTGCCGCGAGGTCCCACAGGGCGTGGCCCACGCTCTTGAAGACGACAGGCCCACTCACCGGCCTCTCGATGTCGAGCGCCTGCTCCAGGGGAGACACCTGCGACCAATCTACCCCTGCCTGTATTAGATCACCCGCCTCCGCCTGCGCGCCCTCCAGCGTGTCCACGAACAACCTTGCGCGTCGAACGAGTGCAGGAGACAGTTCCGCCATCGAGGGAGTGTAGGCACCCACCGCAGCGACGAAGGCGTCTTCTCGAACCGTTGGCGGGAGCACGGGCGTCGTGCTGGTGGTGGCCGTAACGATGAGGGTCACGTGGGAGAGCACCTCGTCGGGCCTGCTAACGGCGTTGGTGTCCATGCCAAGCTCCTGTCCATACCTGGCAAGCGCCTCCGCATGCTCCATGTTCTTGGAAGTTATGTAAACTTGTGAAATGCCCAGGCCCTCGTGCATAGCCTCCAGATGCGATCTCGCCTGCGCGCCGGAGCCTACAACCAGCAGAGGGCCTTTCGAGTCTGGAGCCAGCAGCCGGGCCGCGAGGAGGGACAGCGCAGCCGTTCGTCTCGCCGTGACGACGGTGCCGTCCAGCAGCGCCAGCCTCTCCCCGGTAGCCGCGTCCATCACCAGCACATCGCCCTGCACCACGGGCAGCCCGCGGCCCGAGTTCTGGGGGTGCACAGTCACCAGCTTGGTGATTGCCAGCCACTCGTCATGTGCAGGCATGAGCAGGAGCACGGCATCGCCGGAGCCGCCCGGCAGAGGCATGGAGGTACGCACCGGAGCGTGGGCTGTACCCCCGCGCATAGAGAGCAGCACCTCCCTGAGGGAATCGGCCAGTGCGGAATAGGGGAGGAGTTGGCGGGTTTGCTCAGCATCGAGGTATCTCATGGTGAGGTATTATATACCTTCCGTAGCGATGGCAAAGACTTGCAACTTCCTGACGCCTCTGTCGCTCTTAGAGGCGGCTACGCGTGAGGCCGATGCGCTCATTAAGCCACAATCCTATAGTTACAGGGCCAAGCCCCATCTTGTCATTTCGAACGGAGTGAGAAATCTCGTCCTTCAGTACCCAAATCACACCTTTCAATCGACAAAGACACCAATGTCCTGCAAGAAGAAGGGAACATCAGGGTAGAGGACGAGATTTCTCACTCCGTTCGAAATGACAAGAGGGAGATTGTTCCTCCAAACGCAACTTACGTGAACCAGCCTTCGCTTAGATCGTCCCAGTTGGGGTTTAGGGACTCGATGAGGGCAATCTTCTTGAAGCGGTTCCAGTCTTTGATTATCTTTTCGCCTGCTTGGCTTCTAGCACATAGCTGGTTTCTTCGAAGTAGACGAGGCGGGTGATGTTGTAGCGGCTGGTGAAGCCTTGTACAAGTTTGTGTTTGCGCTCGTACACTCTGCGCTGCAGGTTGTTGGTCATGCCTACGTAAAGGGTGCGAGATGTGTTTGACATGATGTAGACGTAGTAGTGGCGCATTGTATGGTCCTCATGTGGGTCTCTTTGAGTCTCTTA
>JAXDKH010000082.1:0-5266 GCA_034667185.1 Chloroflexia bacterium
AAACCACCCTACGACTCCGTACGCCAGCGGGCGATCCGCTCCAAGAACGGCCACGCCATACGCTTCATCGACTCTACCCCTGACGGTGGCAGCATGGGCGCGCTGGTAATCGAGGACGCGCATGGTAACCGGATTACGCTGTCAAATACCAAGATAACTATTCAGAGCCAGGGCTATCTGGTGCTGGACGCACCTAACATAGTCTTCCAGGTGTCGGGTGCCACAAGGGTCGTGACACCGAACGGCAACCCTATTTAGTCATTCCCTGAGACCCATGGCGCTTGTTAGGACAGAGTGCAACCCAGGAGCTAAGGTAAAGAGTTAATGCCAAACATCGACATCATAGTAGAACCCGACTTGCAAAGGTTGTTTGAGCTGCCACCGTGCAACATCATCCAGTTGCCTCAGCCCTCGCCCCTGAGTATCACGCTGCCGACCGGCGGCTCGCTCAAAGCGATCACCGACATGTCCAAGGGCATCCCGAACGACTGCTCGATGACCTTCAACCTGCTGCTGCAGATCGCGCCCTTGCTGGCGAGCATGGAATGCTTGCTGAAAATCTTGAAGCTGCTCAAGCCCCTTATCGATGTTGTGAATGGGCTCCCAGTGCCTTCACCCAAGGTAATAAGCGACTTCGCTAAGGCAGCGGTTGACCTGGCTCCATGCTTATTGATACCGACGCCCCTGAGCTTGATACCCTTCGTACGGGACATTTTGTGCCTCATTCTGCAGATGTTGCGCTGCTTGATAGGGCAACTGAAGACCGTAATAGGCGTGATGGGAGGGTTGGCGCTCCAGCTCAACCTCGCGCAGGAGGCGAGTAACGACGAGTTGGTCGATGCCATCAAGTGCGCCCAGGACAACGCTTCTATCTCCGCGGCCACGCTTGGCAAATCATTACAGCCAATCACCTCCATCCTGGAGATGCTGGCGCCGGTGATGGGCATAGCGGGCGTACCAACTATACAGATACCCGCAATCGGCAGCCAGACCGACCTTCAGTCGCTGCAACAGACGGTGCAGACCCTGGAGACGCTCGTAATCACCATACAGCAGATCGTAGACGCGCTGGGAGGGTGCCCCGAATGAGCGGACGCGACTATCTAGGCAAAGGCTGGAAGTTCCCGGTGCGCGTAAACCCACGAGGCGGCCTGTCGTATTCTACCGCCGAGCAGGACATCCAGGAGTCGATTTGGATCGTGCTAGCCACGGCGCGCGGCGAGCGCCAGATGCTCCCCAGGTTTGGCTGCGGCATACACGACTACGTCTTCGCGCCCAATACCGCCACCACGAGAGGCAATATCGCGCACCAGGTCAAAGTAGCGCTGACCGAGTGGGAGCCTCGTATAGACCTGCTGGACGTTCGAGTAGAAGAGGCAGCGGGCGAGCCGAACAAGCTACTGGTGTGGGTTGACTACCGCATCCGCGCGAACAACGCATTCCACAACCTGGTCTACCCCTTCTACATCCAGGAAGGGTTAGGAGCCTGAGCCATGCCGATGCAAGCCCCCAACCTCGACGACCGCACTTACGCGCAACTGGTTGCGGAAGCCAAGACCCTTATTCCGCGCTATGCGCCGGAGTGGACCGACCAGAACGAGACCGATCCCGGCATCACCCTGATCGAGATGTTCTCCTGGATGACGGAGATGCTCCTCTACAGGCTGAACCAGGTGCCGGAGCTCAACTACATCAAGTTCTTGCAGTTGCTCGGCATCGAGCTAAAGCCCGCCCAGCCCGCGAGCGCGGAACTCACCTTCACGCTGGCGCGGGACGATATAGAGACTGTGATAGTGCCTAAGGGCACCCAGGTAGCAGCCTCACAGGCTCCGGTCAGCGCAACCGAGGCGACAAGCGCGAGTGCCGGGGGCGACCAACCCCTGGTGTTCGAGACCGAGACGGCCTTGATCGCCCTGGGCGCCAAGCTCAAGGCGCTCCAGGTGTTCGACGGCTTCAGCTATTCGCGCCAAACGGTGCAAACTACCCCCGGCCAGTGGTTCTACCCGTTCGGCCCCAAGGCGCGTGAGGGGAGCGCCTTGATGCTGGGATTCGACTCGCCGCTCGATTTTACCAGCGAGCAGGTGAACCTGGCTGTGCTCCTCTACAGCGAAGGACTAAAGCCCGAAGGCAAACATTGTGAGCTAGACCTGCCTCAGACCCCGCTGGCCGCGACACTTGAATGGGAATTCTGGGATGGGAGAGACTGGGAGCCGTTGAGCCTGGACAAAGACGAAACGCGCGCCTTCACGAGGAGCGGGCATATATATTTCACGGGGCCTGGCAATAACGTGCGCAAGGACAGGCTCGGCTCGAATACCACCCCTTACTACTGGCTGCGCTGCCGTATAGTGACCAGCACCTACGAGACACCCCCGCGCCTGGAGATGGTGCTGACCAATACCGTGCGGGCTACCCAGGCTCTCACCGTGCGCGACGAGATACTGGGTGGCAGTGACGGCACCCCTAACCAGACCTTCAGACTGAGCAACGCACCCGTGGCCGTATTGGACAAGCCGGTGCGTGTCACCAGGAACGACGGCCTCGCGGTGTCGGTAAAGAGCCTGCGCCTGGAGATAGACGAAGGGCTGGGCTTCCAGGTATGGCAGGAGGTAGACGACTTCTACGCCTCCAAACCTGACGACCCGCACTACCGGCTGAACCGCACGACAGGAGACGTTATCGTGGGCAACGGGCGCAACGGGCGCATCCCGGTAGCCAACCCCGCCAACCCCGCGGGTAATGTCGTAGCTCGCCTCTACCGGTACGGCGGGGGCAAACGCAGCAACACGGGCACGGCCACCCTTACTCAGCTCCAGTCCTCCGTCGAGTCGGTAGATAGCGTCACCAACTTGCGGCCCGCGGAGGGTGGCTCTGACGAAGAAACGGTGGAGGAAGCCAAGCTGCGAGCGCCCCTACAACTAAAGAGCAAAGACCGGGCTGTCACGTCAGAAGACTTCGAGATGCTGGCTATAGACACCCCAGGCGTGCGGGTGAGGCGTGCCAAGGCGCTCCCCCTTATTCACCCCAAGTTCCCCGATGCCCAGATACCTGGGGTTGTGAGTGTGGTGGTCGTGCCCGACAGCGACGCACCCAACCCTCTGCCCAGTCCGGCTACCCTCGCGGTCGTGTGCGCCCACCTGAACAAGCACCGTTTGCTCACCTCCGAGGTGTACGTGGTACCACCTACCTATCACAAGGTGCAGATAGAGATTGACGTAGTTGCGGGGCCGGAAGCGGACCTGGCGGAAGTCAAACGCGCGGTCACGGACAGGCTGACCAACTACTTCCACCCGCTAAAGGGTGGCAAGGGAGGCACCGGCTGGGAATTCGGGTCGCCCATCTTCTACTCGGAGGTCTATCGCATAGTGCTCCAGGTGCCTGGGGTTTCGCGCATACCCGACAACAGCCTCATCATCTGGCTTGACGACGAGAGGAATCCTACCTGCCGGGATGTGCCTATTGGAGATGGAGAGCTTCTCTACTCCGACGGCCACATTGTGCGGGTAACTTACGAAAGCTGAGAGTTGAGCTTAACCATGCCCGACCGCCAAAAACCCCATTTTCTGCTGAATGCACGCACCGGCATCGACGCGCTGTCAGGCTGGCGCGCGGACTACCTCCAGCGTGTACGCTTGCTCGAAGGCGACGGCACCCTGCGCCTGATGCCTATCATCGGTGCCGGCAGGCAGTTGGTGGACGAGTCGGGCAGTTTTGGAGGGCTTACCTTACCTACCGGGCTGGCCGTGGACGCAGAGGACCGCATTTACATCCTCGACACCGCTGCCAACGTCATCAAGAGATTCGACCCGTGCCTTCCCAGGTTTGAGACCCTACCTTGTATCGCCGGGCCGGGCAGCGAGCCACGACAGGTCCGCGATGCCAGGGGAATCGCCATCTCCAACACAGGTGACCTATACGTAGCGGACACCGGCAATCGCAGGATACAGGTATTCGCGCTCAAGGGGTTGCCATTGCGCGCGATCTGGGGACCCTACCAGGTGGTACGAGATGAGACCGGCGTCTCGGTCAAGAAGGTGGCCCCACTTCAGGCGTCCTCGTCGGAGGCCGGCGAGTGCCTCACGGAGCCGTTGTTTCCGGAGGGCACCTGGCAACCGTGGGATATAGTGCTCTCCTCCGCACACTGGGCTTACGTCACCGACTATGCCAACGGCCTCATCCACATCTTCGACCCGTGGGGCCACTGGCGACGCACCTACTCGGAGGAATCTCCCGGTGTGGCCCTCGACAAGCCAACCCATATCGCGCTGGATCGTGAGGGCAAGCTCTATGTGGTGCAGGAAGGAAAAGAGTACGTCCTGGTGCTCGACCGGGAAGGCCAACCTGCGGGTAAGATCCAACGTCCAGACGAGGTACCAGGGCGCTTTTGCCCGACGGCCATAGCAGTCGATGAGGCGGGAAATATACACCTGGGAGAGCGCTTCTCCCGGCGCATTTACACCTACTCGTCACCGGGGGACGGCTGCTACACATGTGACGGGGCCTCCGCACTACTCGACGCTCCAATCGAGGCGCTCGCGTTCGACAAGCAAGGTAACCCGCTGGTGATTGACGCGGGGCGCAAGCAGGTGCGCCAGTTGGAGCCATTGGCCGAATACGAAGAAGAAGGCTCATATTACTCCACGCCGCTGGATAGCGAAACCTACAGGTGCCGGTGGCATAGCGTAGTGGTATGCGTGTCCCTGCCCAAGGACACCATGCTGAGGGTAGACACATTTACCTCCGAAGCCCTGAAGACTACTACCGAAATCATAGGGTTACCTGAAGCACGTTGGAAAACGGGCCAGGTGATGAACAGCAACGCAGGAGACCAGGAGTGGGAGTGTCTCGTGCAAAGTCTCCCTGGGCGCTACCTGTGGCTGCGGTTTACTCTGATGGGCAATGGTTTGGCGACGCCCCAGGTGTGCTGGGCGGAGGTCTACTATCCAAGAGAGTCGTCCCTGCAATATCTGCCCGCCATTTACAGCGAAGATGAGACCGGGCTTGACTTCATGGCCCGCTTCCTCTCGATTTTCGACTCTATACGGGACGGCATCGGCAGCAGGATTGGGGCGATTGCCTCGATGTTCGACCCGATGTCTACGCCTGCCGGGGAGCAGCCTGGCGAACCCGACTTCCTGTCGTGGCTTGCCTCCTGGATCGGGCTGACGCTAGAGCGGCACTGGCCGGCCTGGCGAAGAAGACGTCTGGTCCAACAGGCTCACAAGCTCTACAGCTTGCGGGGCACACCGGAGGGTTTGCGCCAGCA
>JAXDKH010000083.1:0-5661 GCA_034667185.1 Chloroflexia bacterium
AGCAGGGCCTCGGCGGCGCCTGAGAGGGTTGCGGCGCGTTCACCCTGTGAGGCGTGGGCTGCCAGGCCTGCCATGCGGGCCAGAGTGGTGGCTATGTGCAGCTTGTCGCTCAACTCACTAAAGAGGCGTAGGGTCTCGCTGTAGAGGGAGTGCGCCTGCTGGTAATTGCCCAGTCCCACATTAGCCAGCCCCTTGTTCATCAGCACGATAGCCGTGCCGAGCGTACGCCCAAGCTCCCGGAAGATCGCCTCGGCTTCGTCCAGGTACGCCAGCGCCTGCTCGTGGTTGCCCCGGCTCGTCTCGACCAGCGCCAGGTTGTTGAGCGAAGTGGGAATCGTGGCGCGATTGCCCAACTCCCGGCGCAGCGCGAGGCTCTCGGCCAAATGCTCCTGCGCCTGCTCAAGCTCGCCCTGCGCCAGGAAGACGATGCCCAGGTTGTTGTGCGATTCTGATATTTCGCGCTTGTCGGCAAGCTCCCTGCGTATTTGCAGCGACTCCTCGAAGAGCGAACGGGCTGTAGGGTAGTCGCCTCGGCGGTTGGCCGTCTTCCCGATGTTGTGCAGCGCCTCCGAAATGCCCCTGCGGTCGCCCAGGTCTCGAAACTCCGCCAGGGCGTCATCGTACAATTCGCGCGCCCTGGCATAGTCGCTCTGGTGGTGGGCCACAAGCCCCAGCGACACCAGCGAGCTAGCGATACCGCGCCTGTCGCCCATCTTGCGCTGCAAGGCCAGGCTGCGCTCGTACAGCACGTTGGCGGTGGCGTAGTCGCCCTGGTCGAACACGATCCTGCCCAGGTCGTTGGTGGACATGGCGATGCCCCACTCGTCCCCTAGCGCCGTGAAGATGCCAAGGCTCTCCTCCTGGTAGGCGCGGGCGCTCACGTAATCGCCCTGATCGAACAGCACGTTGCCCAGGTTGTTCAGGTTGATGGCCTGCCAGTGGGGGTTGCCTATCGTGCGGTTGGTCTCTATCGCCTCCTCGAACATCAGCCTGGCCCTGGCGTACTCGCCACGCCTGCGCAGGATGATGCCGATGTTATTGAGTGAAGCCGCATAGTTGAGCCTGTCGTCAAGCTCCTTCGAGATCGACATGCTCTCTTTGTGCATTGCCTGGGCCGTAGGGTAGTCCGCCTGGTTGTAAGCCAGGTTGCCCGCCCCGTTCAGCGCTTTGGCACGCGTGGAATTCCGGGTCTCGGAGCCGGGCATGGCGAGGAACTGCGACAGCCACTTACGCCCCTCGGTGAAATAGCCGCGCACGTACCAGAAGCGCCACAGCATGCCCGACATTTGCAGGCCGCACTGCGCGTCATCACGCTCCGCGAAATATGACATGGCCGCCCGGATGTTGTCGTGCTCGGCCTCCAGCCTGTCGAGCCATGCCGCCTGTCCCGCGCCTTTTAGCTCAGGCTCGGCGGTCTCCACCAGCTTGCGGAAGTAGTGGGCGTGTGCCCCCCCCGCATCGCTTTCCAGCCCGCTCTCCGCCAGCCGCTCCAATGCATATTGCCGTATCGTCTCCAGCATGGCGAAACGCGGCTCGTCACTTTGCCCGGCGTGCCGCTTCACCTGCTGGATGAGGTTCTTGTCGAGCAGCGACTCGACCTGGGTGAGCAGGTCCACTATGTCGGGTGCGTTGTCGCCCGCCTCGCCGTCCTGCTCCCGGAAGATCGCCTCAACCCCGTTCAGGTCGCAACCGCCCACGAATACGCCCAGCCTGACGAATAGCTCTTTCTCCTCCGCGTCAAGCAGGTCGTAGCTCCACTGGATAGCGCCCCGCAGGGTCTGCTGGCGGGCAGGCAGGTCTCGCGCGCCACCCGTGAGCAGGGGGAGGCTGTGGTCCAGCCGGGAGGCGATCTCGTGGGCTGGGAAGAGCTTGATACGGGCTGCCGCAAGCTCCAGGGCCAACGGCATGCCGTCCAGCTGAGCGCAGATAGAGGCTACCGCTGCCGCGTTCTCGTTACCTAGCTCGAATTGGGGCTTCACCGCCTGAGCCCTCTCCACGAAAAGCTGCACGGCGGGGTAGCTGAGCAGTTCGCTCGCGGGGAGCCTGCTGCGGGGAGGGGGCATCTCCAGCGGTTGCACCGGGAACTGGCGCTCCCCCCTCACGTGCAGCGCCTCGCGGCTGCTCACCAGCACCTTGAGGCCGGGGCACGCGGTCAGCAGTTCCACCACCTGCGGTGCCGCCTCGATCACCTGCTCGAAGGTGTCGAGCACCAGCAGGGTCTGCTTGTTGCGCAGGTAGTTGGTGAGCACCAGGGCGAACGTCTGCCCACCTGCTTCGCGCAAGCCCAACGCGAGGGATACGGTGGCGATCACCAGGCCGGGGTCGCTGATGGGGGCCAACCCGACGAAGTAGATGCCGTCCCTGAAGTTGCCCTGCAACTCGGAAGCGACTTCAATCGCCAGCCGCGTCTTGCCGATGCCGGGAGGGCCTAAAAGCGTCAGCAGGCGCACGTCCTCGTCCAGCAGGCGGGCCCTAACGTTATCAACATCGTCCTCACGACCAATCAAGGCAGTGAGTTGCACCGGCAGGCCGGAAGGCGGGCGGGTGTCGGCGTTCTCGCTCTTTGGCGTGGTGGCCGCGGTCGGTGAAGGGGTCACCAGCGAAGGCACGGCAAAGTGTGGCTGGCTTGCTTCGCCGGCATGAGAACCGGGGAAGGCGGGTGCGGCGGGCTGTACGGTCGCGGGTACGGCAGCAGGTCGGGATAGAGGCACGCTGGAGGGCACACTGGCGGGCGTGGGCAGGGTGGCCGGTGCCTGGAGAGGCCCTTCCCCCCTGGCGAGCCGCATGAAGTCGGCCTGCTCCTCCTGGGGTACTTCTAGCCCCTCCATCAATAGCTCGGCGATCTGCCGCGAAGGGCGGCGCTCGCCCGCCTCGATTTTGCGGATCAACGCCTTGGAGCAGCTCGCCATTTCGGCAAGCTCGTCCTGGGTATAGCCGAATACTTTGCGGCGCTGTCTTAAATACGCGCCAAAGGAATGCTCATCGCTCATAGGGGAAACGCCAATCGTGGGGAGCGGCTGCAATCCTGCCGCTAATGGTTTCGAGATACACGGGCAAGCACGCAAAGCACCGGCCCTGCTCTAGCCTCCGCCCCCATGTATGTTCTTCTATGTATATTGTACCACGTTTGGTCGCGGGATCTGTAGCATTTTCAATCCTCATCAGCTACTCCGGCCCTCTTTGCACCCACTGAATCATTTCTACCCTTTGCGCGTCATGGCGTCTTTGCGTCTTTGTGTTTTCGTCACTCATGTCCCTATTGGGATGTATGCGGTTTTGTGTGTGGAAAACTGGCTTAAGCCTATTGACATAGTGTGAAAGTGCCTATATACTCGGTTGCAGCGAGGCACATCTCTCCTGAACTTCCTTCTACCTATGTGTCTCAGTTTGTGTAACCGTGCCTATGAAAATAGGCGAGTATCAACTTGAAATCAGGAGGAGAAAATCATGCAGGGCAGCGTACCACGGCAACGACCAACGGGTGTTACTATTCTGGCAGTACTGGCTATCATCGGCGGGATATTGTTCCTACTGGGCGCACTTGCCTCGCTGGCAGGTGGAGCACTCATCGCCGGGTCCGGTTCCACCGGATCGGGGGCAGTGGGCGGTATTGTGGCCGTCCTCGGATTCGTCCTACTGGTGCTGGCAATCCTCTACCTGGCGTTCGGCTTCGGTGCCTGGACGCTCAAGCCCTGGGCCTGGACATTGGGTGTGATCAGCCAGGTGCTTTCGCTAATCCTCAGCGTTGTGAACATCGCTACGGGTAGCGCAATCACCAGCCAGATCATCGGCATCGTCATCGCCGGCGTCATCCTGTACTACCTGTTCACTCCTGGTGTAAAGGCCGCGTTCGGCAGGACGTAATACTAGCTCTACAACGCCGGACCGATAGGTCTAAAGGGAGCCACATGTAATCATGTGGCTCCTTTTGTTTTGCGCGATTCCTCGCCCAGCCTGCTTGAAAGCCCTAGATTCACCCACAAAAGTGGCCGTGGCATAGGGTATGCAGATAGAGCGGGTGCCTACACACTCGACACCGGGCAGCGGACCAACCGCCTTGCATAACAGCACAACGCCCAGGGTCGTTAAAGAGACTGCAACGGCAGCATCGAAAAGCCGCGCATGGGCAAGGGCGCACCATGCGGAAGACCACGGTCTCAACGGAAACGGCTGCGCGGCAGCACGCCGGTTGCGTGCCCCCGGCACAACTTACCCCTACATTGACATTCCTCGTGCGGCCTGAGTAGGCATATAGCGTATAGGAGGGTAATATGGCAGAGAAAGACCCCAAGAACAACGACGGCCTGTCCCCGGAGGAGCTTGAGCAGCAGGAAGTATCGGACCTCCCCAAGCGGGAAGCGATGTCCGTGCTCTCGCCTGATGCCACGCCCATGTACTACTTTGGCGACCCGGTGCTGGACCAGGGCCTCGACCCCACGTTCAAGCCGGACCCCATTAAGCCGCCTGCCTAACCGGGCGTACCGGCATGGCCGGTGGACTGTTCATCCACCTTCGTGCGACGCAACGACGACCAACTAGGAGGTAACGAAATGGCCGACCAGGACAAGAACACGAACCAGGGTTTGAGCGATGAGGAACTTGAGGGCCAGGAAGCCAACCAGCTTCCGGACCGCGAGGCGATGTCCCTCATCAACGCGAACATTGCGGCCCCGGTGAACGCAGCAGTAGCAGCCAACGTGCTGTCCGACGGGTCGCTGGCCTATGCCAACGCCGAGCAGACAGTCGATATCGACCAGAGCACGTAGTCGCCGGACCGCGTGGAGGCTACTATGTCTGACCAGCAAAGTCAGCACGAACATGGGTTAAGCGAGAAAGAGCTAGAAGGCCAGGAAGCGCACGACCTGCCGCATCGTGAAGTAATGTCGTTGCTCGGTGGCGCTTCTTCGACCATGCCCCTGCCCCCAACGTCTGCCATGCCTGGGATCGACGGGCAGGGTCTCGATCCGCAGACTTACCCGGACGCGGGCGGGGCAGGAGACGTGGTTGAGGCACCCGGTGGGTTGCCCACACATGAGCTGCCCCTCACCAATACCGCCGACACCAACACCGTCGATACCACCACCTCCGCCAGCGATACCGCGACCAGCTAACAACTGCTAAGTAGAAGCCCCTGCAATTCCGTAGGGGCTTCTCACTTTCCAGCGCACCCCAACATGCGGCAGATTGGCACAGTTTCTGCTTTTTTGCATGACGCCGGCGACCTGCCGACGTTCCAGCGGAGTGGAATCATGTCGGGAAAAGAGCAATTGAGAAAGAACCTGGACAGGTTGAGCCGGTTGAGGGATACCGTCCAAAACTCGCTCAAGCATCTAGACGAAACGACGCAGGGTAATAAGACGAGGCGTAACGTCAACCTCTCCACCCGCGTTAACAAGGCTGTAGCAGCCAATACAGGCGAGTCGAACTCGGTAAAGGGCGCATCCTCCAAACAGCACGTCAGGATCAAACAGGGACCAGGGGGCACAGAAGAGGTGTACGAAAACACCGACGTGCAAGTCTCCGAATAGTTATTTCGCTCGCAAGCGCAGCCGGGCAACAGTGTCCCCATACCCGGCTATTTGCTCCAGGCAGAACGTGAGCCGGTGGCATAGGCGCGACTCAGGTGTAAGTCCCCGCTCACTGATGCGACTTCCAGGAACC
>JAXDKH010000084.1:0-16726 GCA_034667185.1 Chloroflexia bacterium
TGCGGCTCGTGGCACAGTATGGCGACGCCTGTAACTTCTTTCCACTTCTGGGTAGGAGCCAGCCTCTCTATAAGTTACAGGTCTTACGAGATCATTGCGAAGCAGCCTCCAGGCCCTATGAAGAAATAGAGAAGACGACCATCGACTGGGTAACCATATCGGACGCACCCGTGCGGCACGCTTTCACAGTTGACCAGGCCCTGGCCTATTTTGAGGACCTGGCTCAAATGGGTATCGACCACGCGATTGTCATCGTGGACAACCTGCACGAACCGGATGCGCTCGCCGCCTACCAGGAGCGTATCATACCAGCGGTGCATCTCATGGCTGTAGCCGGGCGGTCAGACAGCCGGTGAGATAAGTACAACCCTGGCGCTCTTCCTCTCCTTCCAGTCGCCGCTCCGGCCCACAGACGGCAGACAATAAGGAAACATCCCGGTAGTGGGCGGGACTCTTCCCTCCACTCAGTGGATCATCTTGCAAGTGATGTACGAGTAACCGGACCAAGAGAGGCATTGTCATTCCGAGCGTAGCGAGGAATCAGTTGGCAGTCGTACTGTGTTGCATTGGAGGGGTAGGAGGGGTAAGGGAAGCATCATTATGCCCCCATTGGTGCTCCAATACCGCTTCTTCCCTACCCACCTGATTCCTCGCTACGCTCGGAATGACAATGCCTCTCTTGCTCCCATTTGATAATTTTCTTGCAAGACGATCCACCCAAGATTACCATGCCACCTAATGTACGCAACTCCACCAGCCATACTCACGAGATAACTTCCAGCATAGCGTTACTCCTGTTCATGCCCTTCGGCGTGGGCTGTCCTCAGACACGCTCGGCCAACTCAACCACACCGGGCCGGGAACTACAAGCCGACTTAAATTGTATATTGTATTAAGAAGGAGATACTCGTAGAGCACTAGGTGGCCGGCAGCCTGTCAACCGGCCTGAATTGAAGCACTCAATATGCAGCGTAAAATGTACGTAGTTGGCCGCGAGCAGAAGCCGCAGAACCCTGGTGAGGCTTATGTTGTCCATGTCGCGCGTACGCCCGCCCGCAAAGCCTTTGGGCTTCCAGCCCAGATTACTACGTTTATAGGCAGGGAGGCCCAGACGGCGAGCATCATCGAGCTAGTGCGACGTGATGTGCGCCTGCTGACGCTGTATGGGGCTCCAGGCACGGGTAAGACCAGGCTGGCTCTGCATGTGGCGTCACAACTGGGGGCCGATTTTGAGGACGGGGTAGCTTTCGTTGACCTGGCCTCCGCACGCGATCCGGCATCCGTTGCCAGGACCATAGCTGCGGTCCTGGGGCTGAATCCTCCGAACGGGCAAGATTTGTTTGCCTACTTAAGGGCTACACTCGCAAACAGGAACATGCTCCTGCTCCTCGATAACTTCGAGCAAATCGCAACAGCCGCGCCGCTACTCGTGGAACTGCTCGCCGATTGCCCCGCGATCAAGCTGCTGGTTACCAGCCGTTCCATATTGCACGTGCGCGGCGAACATAAGTTCAACGTGCCCCCGCTGACGCTGCCCGATCTCACGACACCTTTGGACCGCGCGCAGGTACTCCAATCTGAGGCTGTGGCATTATTCGAGCAGCGCGCCCAGGCTATTTCACCTGACTTCCAACTCACCGAGGCCAATATGGCAGCGGTGGCGCAGGTGTGCGCGCAACTGGATGGCCTACCGCTGGCGGTGGAACTGGCCGCGGCGCGTGTGAGTCTCATGCCTGTGGAGTCGATGCCCAGGTGGATGGGGAGCAGGTTGCAATTCCTGGGCAGGGGTCCACGTGATCTGCCCGAACGCCAGCAAACGCTCTACAGCACCATAGACTGGAGCTACAACCTCCTGGAGGAGGCCGACCAGGACCTGTTCAGACGCCTGTCGGTCTTCAGAGGAGGCTTCACGCTTGAGGCGGCGGAGGCGATGCGCGAGTGCGCAGGGGTGCGGCCACAGGATAGCCCCTCGTCCCGGCGACGTCCAGGCGCAACAATCCTCGACGAAGTGGCTTCACTCCTGGATAAGGGCCTGCTGCAGCAGATGGGCCTGGTGGCCGAGGAGCCCCGGTTGCGCATGCTCACCACCATACAAGAATACGCCTGGCTCCGGCTTGTTGAGAGTGGACAGCTTGACACCATTCGAGAGCACCACGCCCGATTCTTCTGCCGGCTTGCCGAGGCAGCCGAAGCCGGACTGCTTACCGCCTGTCAGACATCATGGCTCGACAGGCTGGACGCTGAGCAGCATAATCTCTTGGCTGCGCTGGACTGGTGCCAGGAAAGTGAAGATAGCGTGCCCCTGGCGTTGCGGCTATCCGGGGCGCTGTGGTTTTACTGGGAGATGCGCAGCTACTGGGGCGAGGGTCGCAGGCTGGCGGCCCTTCTCGCGAGTCCGGCAGCTGGCGGCCGCACACCGACTCGGGCAAAGGCTCTATGGATCCTTGCCAGGCTCCACGCCACCCAGGGCGATGACGGGGCTGCTGAAGGGCCTTTCGAAGAGAGCTTGCAGATATTCAGGGGGATGGGAGACGACCTGGGTACCAGCCGGGCGCTCATGGGCCTGGGGCAGGTAGCCATGCGGCGCTGCGATTTTGAGCGCGCTCGTCTTTTACTGGACGAAAGCCTCACACTCAGGCGCAAGCTGGGCGATGGGCAGTTGATCGCGCATGGCCTGGCGCAGCTTGCTGCGGTAGCGGTCCACCAGGGCGACCACGATGCCGCCGGGGCGTTCCTGGATGAGGCCCTTTCGCTGGCGCAAGCAACCGGGGATGGGTGGACGATGGGCAACCTCTGGATGGCAGCCGGTTGGACGAGCCTCAATTTGGGGCGTTACCATGATGCCGAGGCGTCTATCGGCAGGGCCCTGGAGCTATTCTTAGCGCTGAATAGCAAATCAGATATCGCCGCATGTTTGCAATCGCTGGCGAACTGCGCCCACCTGCGGGGTGATTTGCTGCGCTCGGCGCGGCTGGTGGGGGCAACGGAAGAGGTGATGAGTCACAACGGCCTTAAGCTCGGAGGCAAAGACCCTTCAAGCCATAGCTCCTTCATAGAAGACCTGCGCACTCGCCTCGGGGGAATAGCGTTTGTCAGGTTGCTCGAGGAGGGCCGTGCTATCTCTCCGGCTGATATCACCGCTGACTTCAACACCGGCAATGGACAGGCGTTGGCCGAGAGCCCAGGTTTTGGAGTCATTACCGCCGGAATGCCTGGCGAACCTTCAAGCGACGCTCCAGGCCAGCCAACAGGTAAATATGCCAGGGGCAGGGACCAGTACACGCCCGTAAGCAGCGCGGAAACCGACGAGCTAAGTGTCCCTGCTACGCTGGAGGAGGCAGGGCTGACGTTGCGAGAGATAGAAGTGTTACAGTTGCTGTCTGTGGGCCTGACGAATAAGCAGATAGGGGAGAGGCTGACCATCAGCCGCCACACGGTGAATGTACATGTGAAGACCATATTCAGTAAGCTCGCTGTTACCTCCCGCGCGGCCGCGACGTACTTTGCTGTGACCAACAAGCTTGTCTAATCATGGCCCTGGGTATTTGGTGCCCAGGGGCCACACATCGTTAGGCGCGAGCGTGGATACCGCATCGATCACATAGAGCTTGAGGGTCGAATTATGGCCTATACGCCCTACCCTCGCAGGCAAGAGGTCTACTCAGTTGTTGCAACACCATCACGTAAGATCCTCGGTTGTACAACCGAGGATCTTACGTGATGGTGTTGCTATGTCATCTCTGCCCACGACAGAATGTAGGCAACGGGTTACTTTCTCGCGGGAGTCTGGCAGTTCGGGAAGAAGGTGTTAGCGGCTATCTTCGCCATTTGCCCACGCGAGGTGTTATCCAGGTAGCGGAAGCAAGGAGCGCCGGTCGGACACTTCTCGGGCTCGCTGTACCCGCTGATGATGTGGCGGGTAGCCAACCTTTCGATGAACTGCCAGAATGGGCTATCGGGCGGCACGTCGGTGAAGGTCTGCTGGTCCTGCGGCACGCTCTCGTCGTAGTGGGCCGCGATGGCTGTTATCTTCGATATCTGCCCGCGAGTAGCGTAGCTGGCTGGGCGGAAGTAAGGGTGGTTCTGGTCATCACATGGCTCAGGAGTGCCCGTCTGCGGGTTTGAAGTGCCGCATTCGTACCCGCTGATGGCTCCTTCAGCGTGCAGCCGCTCGATGTAGATGTAGAAGGGGTCTCCTGACGTAACGTCGGCAAAGCTCTGCTGGCCTTCGGGTATGCTGCCGTTGAGGCCCGCCGAGTTAGCCAGTATCTTCGATAGCTGGCCCCTGCTGACGTTCGCGCCAGGCCTGTAGTATGTGTCGGTAGGCGACGTACAAGGCTCGCCCGCCCCGCCGCAAGGATAGCCGCCGACGATCTGGCGGCAGGCCAGGCACTTGATGTAGGCGTAGAACGTAGAGTCAGCCGGTACATCCTTGAAGGTGATGGGGCACGTGGTGGAAGTTGGCATGGCCGCCGCCGTGGCTGTAGCCGAAGTGGCGAGGCACTGTGGGGGCAGCGTGAACCTTATCACACTATTCGGCGCTACACCGGCGGTGTTGCACTCGATGTTAGTGTAGGAAGTAGTATCCTTCTGCACACCAACGATGGCCGCGCCTGCGTCGCTGAAGTCCGAACCGTAAACCATATCGAACGTATCCTGGCCCTCGTAGAAGCGGAGTTCGAAGTTCACGGGCGTGGTGTCCCCGAACGGATTTGTCCTCCATTCAAGGTTGTAGACCCGGTTGGGCGCGCTCCCGGTGACGGAGCTGAACACGCCGTTGCCCGTGCCGGTGGTCACAAGGTCGGTCCAGTAGGGAGCCACCGCATTGACCAGCACAGGCTGAGGCAAGCACTGGCCCTGCCCTGAGAAGTACGCGCTGCCGAACTGCACGTTGCCGTTGGAGCTAACGTTGGCCGTGGTGAAAGACTGCCCGTACAGGCGCACCGGGAAGGGCAGGGTGATAGCCGTGGTGCAGTCGTCGCAGTGATTGCCTACATCCTGTGTGCCCAGGGTGAGTGTGCCGGTGGTGGTTAGCGTCGCGTAGTTGCAAGCCAGTCCCGGCGTGCTCGTAGCTGTGGCGCTTGGCAGTGGCGTTGTGGTAGCGACCACGGCCGCGGCCACGCAGCCGGGGAACTTGAAGCTGCCGATACGCGTCGCCCAGTTGCCGCTTTCGTCGGCGTACTCGTTGGTATACCAGAAGGTGCAGTCGTCAACGGGGTCGAGGGACATGCTGCTGTAGTCACCCCAGCGGCCGGGGCTGCCCGTTTGCACGCCGGGGCCCTGGAACAGGACGCTCTCACCCTGGGTGAGCTGCCCAAGAGGATCAGTGGCGAGTCTGCCGGCATAGCGCAGGGAGGGACTTATCACACTACTCGACGCGCTGTAGCCGACGGCTATATTGCCCGAGCCGTCCATCGCGGCGCTGCCCAGCCAGCGGTGTGTGGCATCCGGGGCGTAAGTGCCCTGCTGGTACACAGTGGGGTTGGTGCCAAGGTCTCGCAGCTCGTACCAGCGGATAGCCGCATGGTCCACGTCGGCGTCCACGGTTTCATTGGAAACGAACGACTCGTGGTCCCCAAAGTTGCGGTAGTTGAGCCTGTACATGAGGTGATTGCCGATTGTGTCCAGCCTGTCGGGCGTGTTTGGCTGCGGAACGCAGTCGCCGAAGTCGCAAAGCTCAGGATCAAAGGGCGCTACCGAGAGGAACGACGGGCCGACCATGGAGGAATTGGCAGGGTTCGCCCAATCTGTGTGGAACTTCCACGTATAGAGGTTGGCATCCGTACCGGAGGCGCTCACGAAGTAGTTGGGCGAGCCGGTGGGCGGGGGATTATGCCCCACCAGGTGAGAGGGCAACAGGCTGAAGTAGAGGGGACCGAGGTCGAACTCCTGCATGGTGGCGCTCTGGCCTAGCAGCATCTTCGCCCGGTCGAACACGATGGCCGCCGAGCCGGAGTACTTGGAGGTGGGCAGCACGACAAAGTTGTTGACCGACAGGTAATACCCGTCGGGCCACACGCCGTACTTGGGGTAATCTCCCAGTTGCTGGCTCTGTAGCTGGAAGGCGTAGGTGTAATAGGCCCCGGTTGGATCGGGAGTCTGAGATATTGCGATGCATTGCTGCGAAGGGTTGCCGAGCCCGGCATAGACAAGCTCGCTGATCATCCAGCGGTCGGCAAGGATATCGTACAGCACGATAGGGTCGCTGTAGCTGATACCCGGCACCGCGCAGGCCGAGCCGACCAGGGTGAGGAACAGCGAACTGACATTCTTGACCGGTGTGAGCGCCGTGCCGTTCTTGTCATAGATCCTAAACGCGCTATTGACCGACTGTACGTAGTGGTTCGGTCCCACGTCACCATTCGTGTCGGGGGGTAAGCACAGGCAGCCCGAGTCGGAACTGTTGAGGCCCTCGAACGAGGTGAGTACGGACGGCATCGATAGAGCGCCGAATGCCCTCTGCACAACGGTATCTTTGGGATACACCCGGCCCGGATACGCCCCGGACGGCCTTTCCTCGTTCTCCTCCTTCTTGGGCGGCGGGCTGACATCAGGTAGATCACGTACTGCGGGCGAGGTACCATGGAAGAGGTTCTCCGTCACGGTTACCCCGTTCGGGTAGGACTTCGATTTGGGCGGCACCTGCGCGAGCATGGCAGCAGCATTCGAATTAGCCGCCCCTCCGCTGGCGATATTGAGCCTTGGGGCTCCTGCTTGTGCTCCTGCTCTCTGTTGGCCGCTATCAGTCGCTCCCAGCCGCAAGCCGGCAGCGAGAGCGCCAACGAGTAAGAGGAGAGCTACCACGAGCACTACAGACCGGTAGCTCTTCAGGTGATTTCCAGGACGTAACATTCTTCAACCCCTCCTTTGTGCCGGTGTTGAGAGTTTGGCTCTTGCTATGCGGGCTGGAACCGAAATGCTCGTGCCGCAAGGTCGTCAGAGGGCTAGCCGAGGGAGCAAGAACTAGGGTAATACTCTGATCCACAGCGTGGGAGGCTATGTAGTGCAAGTTGCTTGCCAAGATTGGGTGGTCTACCGACCACACCGAGGCACGTCCGGAAGCGGGAAACCGGCGCCGACCTGCTTGTACATCAACACTTAGGATAAATTGGGTGATGTAGGCCGGGTACTTGGGATGATTGTGCGATGAGAATCCTGGCCCAGAGGAGAGTCCAGGCTGCAACCTTTTCTCTTTCAGAATGCTTCCATATTCTCAAACCTGACCTGGGACGAGGACTTACAAGACGCGGTCTTCGATCTCCCATACATGGTCTAACACGTGCCAGGCGTCACGGCGAACAAAGAAGCGGGGTGTCCAGCGGCTGCCTCCCCGCGGGCCTTCCAAAGGCAATTCGCCGCGTCCTGCCACAGCCAGTGTGTCTAAGATCGCCTGCCTCTGGCGCTCGACTAGGAGGCTCACGTCAACAGCATCATGTCCCTGGTTCGGGCGCTTCCCGCCGAGTCGCGTCAGGTAACTTGCCTCGGCCTCCACTACATGCCGGACTATCCCCTGCAGATCGCGCCCTCCGCCTCTCGGTCCCTTGCGAAGCTCTTTACCCTCGGTGGCCTGCGCGGCAGCATCGAACGCTAACCAGCAAGCTTTCAACAGCTCCTGTAAGCGCACCAGCTCAACATCGTCAACGGGCGCAGTATCGCCGGAGGGTGGAACATCGGGCGCGCCAAAGTCGGTGGTTGTGTTACCTGCAACTCGCTCGACCACGACCATGTCAGATGCATTCGCGGGAGCCTGGAACTGAAGTACGGCAGCGCGAAGTACTCGCTCATAGCGTGGTCCATAGTCTATAAGGGCCTGCAGAGCTGCTTCCACGTCGCGTCCGCCGCGACACCAGCCCGGCCAGTCTAGCGCACCGGCCAGTGTGCGTTTGCTACCGATTTCGAGATACACGCCTATCTGGTTTGAAGGATCGGTCATCAACTGCTACTCCGTGGGCATGTACGTCGCGAGACATAAGCTACATTCTCTAGCCAGGCGCTAGCCCGGTAGGTACCCTTCCCAAGTTAGCTACGCTTGCCGTTTAACTCCCAAGGGCAGCCCCTGGCTCACCCGCTTCGCCATCAAAATGTCCGGCTTACCCCAGCCATTCGCGTCCGGCACGACGCCCACTATGGCATAGCCCAGCTTCTGGTAGAACTCGTAGGGGTGCCTCTTCAGGTTCTTGATGCGGGCGATATGCTCCCACACGTTGGGGTAGAGGTCCACACCTGAGAGGGTCGTCATATCGTTCTCGTCGTCACTGCCCAAGGTGATAGTAAGACCGCCGCGCTGCCTCACCTGCTGCTCGAAGTCGGCCACCAGGGCGCGGCCAATACCCTGCCGCTGGTGAGTGGGGTCCACGACCAGCGGGTGCAGCTCCCACACCATGCCGTCGTACTCGGAGATGCCGCCTATCCAGCCCAGCGCCTCTTCGTTTTCTCCCACCGCTACACGGCTTATGCGCTCCGCCCCGAACGACTCGCGCACCTCCTCGAGCGCCGACTCTTCATCAGGCCAGGCGGTGGGCCAATGCTCCCGGAACGCCGCCACCAATATAGCTGCCACCTGGCGGACCAGCCCTTCGTCCTCGGACGTGAGGTCAATTATTCGCATTCCGGACCCTCAAATTCATTGCCTCACATGTGTCCAACCATGCTGGATGGGCCCGTCTTGCCCATCCAGTTGGTATCTTGAGTTTCCATGTGGGCTGTGCTATGATCATGCCATTACCTTCCCGGTAGGAAGTACATACTGATTATCGTTCCTTTGGACTGCCAAGTAAATACCCAATTTCCGGAGGATTGGCCGTAGATGGAAATACAAGAGTGGGCGGGGCTATTGGGCCACTGGTCCAGCGGAGAAGGGCCGATGTACAGGCTGCTGGCGGAGTCCCTGCAGAGGCTCATTCTGCGGGGCGAGATACCGGCCGGCACTCAACTGCCCGCCGAACGCCACTTCGCGCAGCTACTGGCTGTCAGCAGAACGACGGTGCAAAGCGCCTATGACCTGCTGCGAAAAGAGGAGTGGGTAGAGAGTCGCACGGGCAGCGGCACGTGGGTACGGCCCGTGTCAGGTGCGCGTTCCTGGCAGCGTGGAGACACGTTCTTCGGGTCGCTGAAGCGTAGCTCCATGTTTGACCCGCTGCTGAGGCGCGAGCAGTCGCTGGTCGACCTTTCGATGCCCGGCTCAGGCGACCCTAAAGGTATTCCATACAACGCCTATTCACTTCCGGAGCACGAAATCGCACGACTCCTGGAGCAGCAGGGTTACGCACCCTACGGCTTGCCCGCTTTGAGGCAGGCGATTGCCAATCGTTACACCCAGGAAGGGCTGCCCACCACCGAGGACCAGATACTGGTAACGAGTGGCGCTCAGCAGGCGATTTCCCTCGTGGCGTCTCTCTACCTGCAGCGCGGCGACAACGTGCTTATCGAGAACCCGACATTTGTTGGAGCAATTGACGCGTTCCGAGCGATGGGCAGCAGGCTGGTCCCGGTGCCGATTGAAGGTGCGCGATTGCGGGTGGAGCTACTTCCCGGATTGGTGAAAGCCCACATACCGCAGCTGATTTACGTCACACCGACCTGCCAGAACCCGACGGGTGTAGTCTATTCCGAAGACGACCGCCGCGAGCTCGTGCGTGTTGCAGCAGAGCACCGGGTCCCCCTGCTCGAAGACAACACGCGCTTCGACCTAGTGCTGAAGGGGCCCGATCCCTCCTTCCTTGCCGCTTACGCGGAAGACGCCCCTGTCATAACGGTAGGCTCGATGAGCAAGCTCTTCTGGGCGGGCTTGAGGGTCGGCTGGCTGAGGGCACCACAGCCGGTAATCGCGCGCCTGGCCCGGCTCAAGATAGTCGCCGACCTCGGCACGAGCCTGATTCCCCAGGCCATAGCCGTTCGCCTGTTCGACCATATGGACGCGATAAAGGCACGGCGGCGCGAAGAGTTGCTGGAGTCCCTCGCCCTGATGACTGACCTCATGCAGGAGCACCTACCTACCTGGATGTGGTCTCCTCCGGCTGGCGGCCCATTCCTCTGGGTGCAGCTACCCTGGCCCGATGCCCAGGAGTTCGCCCAGATGGCCTTGCGGCATGGCACGCTTGTCACTCCGGGCATCACCATGTCCGTCGATGGCTCACACACCAGCTATTTACGCCTGCCTTATTTCCTCGACCGCGAGCTACTCCACGAGGGCGTGACACGGTTGAGCGAGGCCTGGGCTGCCTTCACGAGCCTGGCAGGCACCGAGCGCCAACTGGCAGGTGTGGTCGTGTAAGCGCTACGTGCGCGACAACAGTTACATAAAGGGAGACGGAACCGCCAAGGACGCCAAGTACCACGCCAAGAGAATAGAGAACTGAATCACTGCACTTGTACCTGCCCAACATTAGCCAGTCCATTTCACGACACGAGGGAGCCGTTCAGCGGTATACATCAATATGAGCGCTGAAGACAATAGCTCACACGTTGAAATACGAATGGCAGAGTTAGAGGACGCTCCCGCAATCGCCGCTGTGTTGCGTGAGGCGTTCGCGGAGTACAGGCCCCTGTACACTCAGGAGGCATATGCTGCTACAACTCCGACTGGCGAGCAAATAGAGTGTCGTATGCAAGAAGGGCCGGTTTGGGTAGCGACAAAGGCCGGGACAATCGTCGGCACCGTAGCAGCCGTGCACAGAGGTCAGGATTTGTACGTCCGCGGCATGGGGGTGCTATCTACCGCACGCGGGCTAGGCATAGGAGAACTGCTATTAGAGACTGTCCGGAGTGCCGGCATGGCAGCCGGTCACCGGCGCTTGATCCTAAGCACCACGCCCTTTCTTGCTCGCGCCATCCGCCTATACGAGCGTTACGGCTTCATCCGCAGCGAGGAAGGCCCGCACGAGCTTTTCGGCACTCCCCTGTTTACCATGAGCAAGAGGTTAGAATCTGAACACAGTGATACCTCAGCAGCGGTACAACCGGGCTCTGATTGAGTTTCTACAGACGATCAGGTAGTTAAAAAGGATGTACAGCGACGCCAGCAACTCCCATACATGGGGGTTGCTAGCTCGTCTTCAGTGGGCTACTAGATGGCCGCGGGCTTGGAAGCCATTTTGCAGCGCCTCACTCCCGCGCAACTCATCGTATACGGGCGTGCACCAATGCAGGTATTTCGGAACGTTGCCGCGCACCACATCAAAGTAGAGTGTCTGCAGAGCGCTCCCCAGCTCACCTACTGTGCCCGCGCCAATAGGCCGGTGGTCCACCGATGTGACGGGGGCAATCTGGGCACCCGTGCCGCACAGGATCAATTCGTCGCACACGTAAAGCTCTGTACGGTCGATCTCTCGCTCCACAACAGCCAGCCCAAGCTCCTCACGCAGGAGGGTCATAATGGTCAGGCGGGTTATCCCCTCCAGGATGTTCTCCGTGACGGGTGGCGTGTACACCGTGCCGCCCCTGAGCATGAACAGGTTCTCCGCCGAGCCTTCCGAGACGTGGCCGTTAGAGTCCAGCATAATCGCCTCGTCAAAGCCGTTGAGCACCGCTTCTGACTTGGCAAACGCCGAGTTGACGTACGCACCCGTGACCTTCGCACGCGGCGGTATCATGTTGTCATCCATGCGCCTCCATGAGGAGATGCACGCGCTCAGGCCCCGGTCGATATCTATGTAGTTGCCGAAGGGCTGGACCGCTATGTAGAGAGCCTCCCGCAGGTCGTGCAAGCGTACGCCAATGACCTCGGAGGCTTTATAGGCCATCGGACGTATGTACGTGTCCGTGTGCAGGTCACTGCGTCGCACAAGATCGCAGGTGATTTCAACCAGTTCCTCGGGAGAATGGGGAAGCGTCATCAAGAGCACCTTCGCCGAGTTGCGGAGCCTCTCGAAGTGCTCGCGCAGCCGGAAGATGTAAACCTGGTCCTGGTCAGCGTTGTAATAGCCACGTATGCCCTCAAAACAGCCCGTGCCATAGCTCATCGCGTGGGTCAGGATGCCGATCTTAGCCTCGCTGAGGGGCAATACCTCGCCATCGAGGTAACACAGCACCGGTCTACTGCCATCCATCTGCAACTCCTTTTCCGTCCATATTTACTGCGTTCCTGCATTCCGACACAGATCAGACTGTTTCGAGGGCCTGCGCGATATGCGCACGAGTCCTTCTGATACCTTCAGGAACTATCTTCACGCTTAGAGACACAAAACGCCCTCGGCAACAGGCACGACATTGCCGCCTACCTCAATCGAATAGGAGCCGTTCTCCCGACTCCGCATGCGGATATGGACGAAGCTCTGGCGGCCCATCTTTGTGCCCTGCTCGCTCAGTATGCGCAGTTCGCCGACTAAATGCCCTGACTTCACCAGCGCGTACTTTACCAGGTAAGCGCCCAGAGGCCCACTTGCGCCGCCCGTCGCCGGGTCCTCAGGCACGTTGGAGGTGTGGGGCGCGAACATGCGGGAGTACACCTTTCCGGCGAGGCCCGCAAAGCCCTGGAGGTTGTCGCTGTCGGGCGCGAAAACAAACACTCCCAGGGGTTCGGCGTTACCGAAGCAACGGAGCAGTTTCGGCACATCCAGCACGGCGCGGTCTACTGTGGCACGGTTGCGCAACGGTACGAATAGGAAGGGCCGCCCGGTTGAGCCTGATACAACGGGCGCACCTGGCAGCAAATCCGGCTCGTGGAGGCCCAGGGCCAGCGCGAACTCGGCGCGATTGACGTACGGATTGCCAAAGCTGGCCTCCCCATGCTGCATCCATATGAACCCAGGTGCCTCCACACTCCCTTCAAAGCGGACCGGCACCGGACCTATACCCTCCTCCAGGATTATCTCCGTCGCCTTACCCTGCAGGAGACCTTTGGTGGCTAGCACGAAAGCAGTGCCTATAGTCGGGTGACCTGCGAACGGCAGTTCGTGCGCGGGTGTGAAGATGCGCACGCGGGCGGCATGCTCGACGCTGTCCGCTGGCAGCACAAAAGTGGTCTCGGAAAGGTTCATCTCCCTGGCGATGCCCTGCATCTCGGCGTCGGAAAGGCCTTCTCCGTCCAGGAAAACCGCCAGTGGGTTGCCTGCCAACGCCTTGTCAGTAAACACATCGACCTGCATGAACTGGTAGCACCGTCCATCTAAGCTGCTCATAGTAGCGTGTTCTCTCCAGCGTGCGATTCGTGAGGGGTAGCCAAGCCACTAGATTGGCATCTCATTTTGGCGCTTTGGACATACGTTCCGGGGCCATATTACTCCGTTAGCCGCCTATGCAGCTAGTATCTCAGCTTCCAGGTGCCCAGTAAATATCCAATTGCGAACGAATTGGTACCAAGTGGCACCTGAAGGGTTTGGGACGCGTGAGGTGCGCAGCCTACAGGAGCAGGCCCGTTCCACAGGTAGCTTGCAGCGGAGCTGAAAGAGTAGATACTGGCGGGCGGTCTGTCTTCCGGCAAACACACGCATTTCTATGCAATGTCCCGATTGCTCTTATGCTCATGTTTGAGACGCTTCTTTACTATTGGGTAGACGCTTTATAATTGAGCCATGTCTACGCCAATTTTAGCTACTAAATTTTATATCCCCCCGCCTCCGCCTAAAGTTGTCCCTCGGCCCCGCCTCATCCGGGGGCTAAACGAGGGGCTGCACCGCAAGCTGACTCTCATCTCTGCCCCTGCGGGCTTTGGTAAGACCACGCTGGTCAGCGAATGGATCGCCGGCTGCGACAGGCAGGTGGCCTGGCTGTCGCTCGACGAGGGGGATAGCGACCCTGCACGTTTTCTGACCTACCTCGTCGCTGCTTTACGGACGGTTACACCGCACATTGGAGAAAGGTTGTTGGGTGTGCTCCAGGCCCCTCAGCTACCGCCAGCCGAGTCGATTCTGACTGCTCTGCTCAATGAAATCACCACCATCCCAGACAATTTCGTCCTTGTCCTTGACGACTACCACGTTATAGACTCCAAGCCGGTGGACCATGCCCTCACCTTTCTGATAGAGCACCTGCCACCACAAATGCGCTTGATAATCGCCACCCGTGAGGACCCACAGCTACCCCTGGCACGGCTACGCGGCACGGGCCAACTGACCGAGCTGCGCGTCACAGACTTGCGTTTTACCCCTACGGAAGCCGCCGGGTTTCTTCATGGGATGGGTCTAAACCTCTCGGCGGAAGACATCGCCGCACTGGAAACCCGCACTGAAGGCTGGATTGCCGGGCTGCAATTGGCCGCCATTTCAATGCAGGGGCACAAAGATACCACCAGCTTCGTCAAGTCCTTCACCGGCAGCCACCATTTCGTGATGGACTATCTGGTGGAAGAAGTCCTGCAACAGCAGCCGGAAAGCGTGCAGACTTTCTTGCTGCGCACATCCATCCTTGACCGCATGTGCGGCCCCCTCTGTGATGCCGTTCTGCTCGATACGTCTACTTCCGGGCAAGAGACCCTGGAATATCTCGAACACGCCAACCTCTTTATCATCCCCCTGGACAACGAGCGACGCTGGTACCGCTACCACCACCTCTTTGCTGATTTGCTGCGGCAGCGACTGCACCAAAGCACCCAGAGTATCGCCTCGTCTACAGGGGGTGAAAAGGATGAGGTGGCCCAACTCCAGATCCGGGCGAGCCAATGGTACGAGGACAACGGCCTGGACATAGAGGCCTTTCACCATGCGGCTGCCGCTAACGACATCGAGCGCGCCGAGCGTCTGATTGATGGAAAAGGGATCCCCCTGCATCTTCGCGGCGCGGTGACTGCCATACTGGACTGGCTGGGGTCGCTGCCTACGGAGGTAATGGACGCCAGGCCCTCGTTGTGGTGGCGATATGGCTCGCTGTTGCTGGTTATTGGCCAAACGACCGGCGTGAAAGAGAAACTGGACGCTGCTGAAGCTGCCCTGCAAGGCACTGAGGCCGACGGCAGGACCCAAAGCCTTGTCGGGCAAATTGCCGCCGCCAGGTCCGTGTTGGCGCTCACCAAGTACGACGTAGAGGCCATGATGGTCCAGTCGCGCCGCGCCCTGGAGCACCTGAGCCCCAAAAGCCTGTCTTTGCGCGCTACCGCTACCTGGGTGCTGGGATTTGCCTGCTTGCTCATGGGAGACCGCGCCGCAGCCCGCAAGGCCCTTACTGAAGCCATATCTCTCAGCCAGGCAGCCGGGGATATCTTCACTACCATACTGGCGACGGTCGGACTGGGGCAAGTACAGGAAGTAGATAACCAGCTCTACCAGGCAGCCGAGACGTACCACCGGGTGCTGCAGTTGGCAGGCGACCAGCCGCTTCAGATTATCGGTGAAGCTCAGCTTGGCCTGGCCCGTGTACTGTACGAGTGGAACGACCTGGATGCCGCCGAGCAGCACGGGCGACAGAGCCTCCACCTGGTGCGGCAGTATGACACGGTTATTGACAGGTTCATCGTGGGTGAGGTATTTCTTGCCCGCGTGAAAATGGCCCAGGGCGATGTGGACGGCGCGGCCGCTATTCTAACTCGGGCCAGCCAGTCAGCCCGCGAGAAAAACTTTGTGCATCGCATCCCTGACGTGGCTGCCGCGCAAGTGGTGACGTTGCTTCGACAGGGCAACCTGGCGGCAGCCGCCCAGCTCGCGCAGACGCATGCTCTCCCCATCAGCCAGGCCCGTGTGCACTTGGCTCAGGGAGACACAGCCGCAGCGCTGGCAATTCTGGAGCGACTGCGGCATGAGATGGAAGCAAGAGGCTGGGCGGATGAAGGGCTCAAGGTCATGGTTCTACAGGCGGTAGCCCTCCACGCGCAAGGCGAAAGAGACAAGGCTGTGCAACTGCTGGGTGATGCTATGTCGCTGGCAGAGCCGGGTGGCTTTATCCGTATCTTCCTCGACGAAGGTACTCCTATGTCTCAACTGCTGTCCGAAGCAACTGCTCATGGGATGATGCCGGAATACATCGGTAAGTTGCTGGCAGCATTCGAAGCCGAGAAACATGGGAGCGCCAGCGAATTCCCTCTCCCCCCTTCGCAGCCCCTTGTTGAGCCGTTGAGCCAACGCGAATTAGAAGTGCTGCAACTCATCGCCCAGGGCCTCTCGAACCATGAGATTAGCGAGAGACTCTTCCTCGCCCTGGACACAGTCAAGGGGCACAACCAGAAGATCTTCGGCAAGCTACAAGTCCAACGCCGCACCGAAGCTGTAGCACGTGCCCGCGAGTTGGGCCTTTTGTAGCCTGAACGCCAGTCTGTACGCAAGCTTGTCATCAAGAACTGCCTGTAAGCTACTCATAGCCCCGACCACGCTTCGTTCTTTCTGTAAAATGGGGCGCTTCGTTTGCGAACCGCACTGAAAGCGAGCTGGTTTGGACGCCGGGCCGCCGATTTCGCAGAAAAAACGAAGCACGGTCGCGCGCCCTGGCTTCTACTACAGAGTACACGCAAGTGTTCTTCAGACCGGGTATGAGCCTGATTCAATTAAGCTGGCATGTGGGGACAGAAACGTCTCCGCGACAACGCTCCGGGCACTGGCTGACAACATTATTGCTGGCGCTGGCAAACTCAAGCCCTGCCTTCGCTAACTCTTCCCCGAGACGGGCTATGATTAATGCAATTACAGGAAGTAACACCCAGCAGAGTGCCCAAATACCAAGGAGTACCACGCCAAGAATAGCGAGCAGTCCGCCGACAATGCCGAGCGGTCCGCCAACAATGCTGAGCAGTGCCCCAACGATGATAATTGCAACCAGGATCGCGAGGACCAAAGTTGGTATGCCAACAACCGCGCTCAGACCC
>JAXDKH010000085.1:0-8044 GCA_034667185.1 Chloroflexia bacterium
AAGGTCGGGGGCAAGAGGCTGTACGAACTTGCCCGCGCGGGTGTGGAGGTGGAGCGTCAGACCCGCCACGTGACGATCAAGAAGCTGGAGCTTGAGGTCTTCAACCCGCCCACACTGCAAATCTTCGTTGAGTGCAGCAAGGGCACCTACATTCGCTCACTGGCCTTCGATATCGGCGGCGTGCTAGGCACTGGAGCATACTTGCAAGACCTCACCCGCACCCGGCACGGCCCCTTCAGCGTAGAAGGCGCGATTACGCTGGAAGGTCTACAAGCCGCCTTCCAGGAAAACACCTGGCACGAAGCCTTCTACCCGCCGGAGTACATCCTCCAAGGCTGGCGCACCCACACCGCCACGCCCGAAGAAGAGCTAGCCATTCGCCAGGGCAAAACGCTGCCCCTACCCGCGCCTGCCGAGGGAGATCGGGAGATGCTGGCGGCGTACACAGAGGGTGGGGAGTTGCTGGCGGTGCTCTACTGGGACCGGGAGCGCGGAGTTTGGCAGCCGAAGAAGGTATTCCCCGGTGGAGGTTGATGTAGACATGCCGACCTTCATTCCCGGCCTGCAACTCAGCGAAGCCTTCTACACCGAGGCGGTGCGCCCCATCCTCGATGCCGACTTCCCCAACCTGGAACATGCCGCCGCCCTCATCGGTTGGGGGTCCGACGTGTTGGGCTACGACACCACCATCTCCACCGACCATCACTGGGGTCCTAGACTGCTGTTGTTCCTGCCGGAAGCCGAGTTCGAGGCCAACAAGGCGGCGGTCAACGAGGCACTAAGTAACAAGCTCCCTTACACGTTTCGTGGATACTCGACTAACTTCGGCACTCCCGACCATATAGGCGTTCGGCTACTGAAGGAGGTGAGCTCCGGCCCGGTGCAGCACATGGTTGAGATTTTCGCGGTGGGCGCGTTCTTTCGATGGTACCTGGGTTACGACCCCCTCAAAGAGCTACGGCCCGCCGATTGGCTGACTTTCTCTGAGCACCGGCTGCTAGGCTCCACGAGTGGCAAGGTGTTCCACGACGGTCTGGGTGAGCTTACCGAGGCGCGGGAACGCATCGCCTATTACCCTGACGACGTGTGGCTGTACATGCTAGCTTCGCAGTGGGCCAAGATAGCCCAGGAGGAGGCGTTCGTAGGGCGCACAGGGGACGTGGGCGACGAGCGCGGCTCCAGGGTGATAGCGGCCCGGCTCGTGCAGTACCTGATGCGGTTCTGCTTCCTCATGGAGCGCAAGTACGCCCCGTACCCGAAGTGGTTCGGCACCGGGTTCTCGCGGCTGCGTTGCGCGGGCACAATTGGCCCCTCCCTGGATGGCGTGCTGGCGGCGAGTTCCTGGCGGGAGCGAGAGGAGCACATGTCCGAGGCGTATCGCAGCGTCGCCCGCATGCACAACGACCTGGCTATCACCGGGCCGCTCGACGCCGAGGTAACTAACTACTACGGCAGGCCCTACAAGGTAATCTTCGCCGAACGCTTCGTAGAAGCTATACGCCGTGCCATAACAAGCGAAGAGGTAAAAGCCCTGTCGCCCAACCTCGGCTCGGCCACGCAGTTCGTGGACTCGACCGATCTACTGGAGAACACCGAAGTCCGGCTCAGGCTGCGCGCCGTGTACGAGGGCTAGGCACACAAGACGACATACTTCTTACACATGACACAATCGCGGCGATCCTGACCCTGCCCCTTTTCATCCTGAGCCTACCCTGTCATCCTGAGCGCAGCGAAGGATCAGCCGCCCGTGTTTGACAGTGCTTGCGCCGTGCCAAGCGACTACCTGTCATTTCGAATGCAGTGAGAAATCTCGTCCCTCACCACCCAAATTTACTCTCGTTCCACAGCCCACCCTGGGGATGCTCGTACGGCAGTGGAGAAAAGGGGCACTTCCCGGTGGAGGACGAGATTTCTCACTGCATTCGAAATGACAGGTAGAACCCTTGGGTGCTGCTAGTTGGAGTGCCAGGCAAGGGTGATTGATCCTTCGCTACGCTCAGGATGACAGGGTGGGGCCATGTCCTGCTGTCATATTTGGACACGTGCTGAGTGCTAACTTGCAGACCCTTTGCGCTCACCTGCTAATGCAGCTTATAATTTCAAGATTACTCTTCCCGGTGCACGATGCAAACCATTACCGACCTCACACAAAGACAACCCACACCCGCCGCGCTTACGATAGGCTCGTTCGACGGCGTGCACTTGGGGCACCAGGCGCTCATTTCGAGCGTGGTGGAGAGCGCCCGCGCAAGGGACATAGCTGCGGTGGCCCTTACCTTCGAGCCTTCCCCGCGCGAGGTGTTGCGGCCCGACCTGCCCCTTAGCTATCTCACACGCCTGCCACAGAAACTGGAACTGCTGGACGCTCTCGGCCTGGACGAGACGATAGTGGTACCGTTTAACCAGGAGCTATCGCGGGTGCAGGCCCCCGACTTCATCGCGTGGGTGCGCCAATTCCTGCCTTTTGTCGAGATGTGGGAGGGTGACGGTTTCGCCCTGGGGCATGGCCGCACCGGCAACACCGACGTACTGGCGCGACTCGGTGAGGAACATGGCTACACTCTGCAGATTGCCCCTCTGGTTGAAGTCGACGGCGAGCCGGTAAGCAGCACCCGCGTGCGCCAAGCAGTCGCTGCAGGGGACGTGGAGACAGCCTCCCGCCTGCTTGGTCGCCCTTACGGCCTGCCGGGTGTGGTGGTGCATGGCTCCAAGCGGGGGCGGGAGCTAGGCTACCCCACCGCTAACCTGGATACCCCGACGAACCAGGCCATCCCCGGTGATGGTGTATACGCCACCTGGTGCGTACGGCCCGCGACCGGGGAAACGCTACCCTCCCTCACCAGCATCGGCATCCGCCCCATGTTCGAGAACGACGTGCGCCTGGTGGAAGTCTACATCCTCGACTACGACGCCGACCTGTACGACGAGACGCTCACCGCCCAGTTCGGCCACTACCTGCGGCCCCAGCAACGCTTCGACGGCCTGGAAGCCTTCATCGACCAGATGAGGCAGGACGAAGCCAACGCCAGGAAGCTGCTCGGCGTCGGTAGCAGCCTCTAGCGCGTCGAAACCTTTCACTCGATCTCAGGAATGTGCTGTAGCTTGTCAGGGTTGACCACGAGATAGACGCCCTGGATGCGCCCCTCCGCTATGTCCAGCGATAGGACGGTATTGGGTTCGTCGTTCAGGTAAGCCACGACGCCCATCTGGCCGTTGACGGTCGCGGTCTTGACTCTGTACCTGGCCCCCGGCGGCAGCTTGCCCAATGCGCCAAGAATGAAGCGAGCCACCTTGTCCGGGCCATAAATCGGGTTGCGCGCGGCCTGCACTTTGCCCCCACCGTCGGAGTACAGCACGATATCCTGGGTGAGCAGCGAGAGCAGCCCTTGCATATCGCCATTGGCGCAGGTCTGTATGAAAGTGTGGGTCAGTTGCTCGCGCTGCTCCGGTGTGGCGCTGAAGCGGGGGCGGCGCTCGGCGATGTGCTGCTGCGCCCTGTGCACCATCTGGCGGCAGTTGGCCTCGCTCTTGTTGACTATACGAGCGATCTCTCCATAGTCATAGTCGAACACCTGCCGCAGGAGGAAGACCGCCCTCTCCTCAGGTGAGAGACTTTCCAGCAGCACCATGAAGGCTACGGACAGCGAATCTGCCAACTCTAACTCCTCGGTAGGATCGGCGTGCCCCGGCTCGACAAGAGGCTCCGGCAGCCACGGCCCCACGTACACCTCACGTCGCACACGGGCCGAGCGCAACTGGTCGATACACAGCCTGGTGACAATCGTGCTCAGGTAGCTCCTGGGCGAGCGTATCGCCTGCTCGTCGCTGGTCTCAGTCGCTTTATGCCAGCGTAGGAACGCCTCCTGAACTATGTCCTCGGCATCGGCCACGCTGCCCAGCATGCGGTAGGCCAGCGAGAACAGCAGCGGGCGATGCTCGTTGTAAGCCTCCGTCGAGACCATCTTACCTCCCCACCGGTGGGTCTACGTTCAAGTCGTTACTACCATAAAGTATCACAGAGACATTTGGAGCACCAACGCCCCACCCTGTCATTTCGAACGCAGTGAGAAATCTCGTCCCTCGCCGCGATGTCACCACTTTCTTACGGTGCTCCAGTGCTAAAGGAAAGGTGATATTTGGATTATGGAGGACGAGATTTCTCACTGCGTTCGAAATGACAAAGGCGGGCTAATGTGCACGCAGTAGGAAGCGCCTACCACACGTACCCTGTTGCTACCGGCTACCACTTAGCTGGTACTCAGGGTGCGCGTTGTGGGTCTTATGGGATATATGCCGCGACTCCGCCGGGGCTCCAGTGAGCACCATCTGGGCCGCCGTGCGCGCACTCGCCAACGCCGCATCGAGCAGGCTACCCTGCTTGCCCACCCAATCGCCCACAACGTACAGGTTCGGGGTGCCAGGCACCTCCGGTCCGGGGCGACCCTCTAGCCCACCGCCCGCCGCCAGAGACATGTCATTGATGACCGTCATCCTGGGCAGGTACTGGTGGGCGACCACTTCTTCACGCCAGCCGGGCTGCATCAGGTCCATTATGTGCTCCAACTCCTGCTCGTCCTGCTGAGGCGTTTCCTGTGCGTTGGGGTGCAGGTATTTCATCAGGTGCAGCACCACCTGGTCATGGGGCGCGAGCCTTGCATAGCCTGAATGTACCGACACATACAGCGGTGCGTCAAGCCCAAGGCCGTACTTGTTGTCCGGCTCCGGCAGACGCCGCAGGCCCAGGTTGAGGCACGCCGCACGCACCGGCTTCGCAGAGGCCGACCACTCTTGCAGGCTCACGTTCTGCCCGCCCTCAATGAGTTTGCTCGCCGTAGATAGGTCAGCGGCCACAATGACCGTCTCAGCGGTATGGACCACGCCATTCGCCAGCTTGACTACGTGCCGCGCCCCGTCGTAGCAGACTGACTCTACGCTACCACACGTCACGATCTCCACCCCATGCTCGACAGCGGCCAGCCTCATGCCGTCCACCAGGGTCTGCCAGCCACCGTCCATGTACAGGACGTTGCCCTTGACGTAGACCTTGAGTTGCGTTAGGAACTGGTCTACACTCTGGTACTCGGGCGCGTTAGTATAGGTGAGCACGCGAGCCAGCGCCTCTATGAACGACCGCGCCTCCGGCTGCCGGAACTCGGTATTGAGCCAATCGCGGAGGGTGACGTGCGCGTAGTCTCGCGACTTCAGCAGGAGCGCCTTGCTGAAGAACCCCAGCAACTCCATTTTAGCGGCCCGGCTGAGTAGCTTGCTGCGGAGGAACGTAAGCCCCTCGCTCGGCAGCGGGTGAAGCTCTCCGTCGGCGTAGGCGCTGCCCGTTGGCTTGGGTTTGCGGCCGGTCGGCACCACGCCAAACTCGCGGAGCACCTTCCGGGCCTCCCCCCCGAGGTACAGCGCGTGCGGCCCCATGTTGAACAGGAAGCCGTCAACCTCCTGAGTGCGCGCCCGCCCACCCAGGTGGGATGCCTTCTCAAACAGGGTCACGCGCTTGCCACCCCTGGCCAGGTAAGCAGCCGCGGTCAGCCCCGACAGCCCGCCGCCCACTACTATAACTTGCGTATGTTTGCTTTCCATTTCATGTACCTCCTACGATATCGTGGTTTCGATTTCGTCTTCCGTACATGAGACGAGATAGGCAATTTGCCTGTGACACATCGATGTGATTATTTTGTTACACATGTGAGAATGCTTCGTCTGTAAGAACCAAGCCCCACCTTGTCATTCTGAACGCAGTGAAGAATCTCGTCCTTCATGCAGGTGTTACCCTTTTCTTGTGAGAATACCGCCTGAGGAAGGGTGGTACTATGTGCTGAAGGACGAGATTCTTCGCTTCGCTCAGAATGACAAGGTGGGGCTTGGTCCTGCAAATCCGTTTTGTAACTTGGGGCGTATGCTTAATCAGAACGACATAGAAACAGCAATAACAACTAGTACACTCCTTTTCTCCTTCTTAAAGAGAAACCCCGCTGCCGGGAACAGCGGGGTTTCTCTTTGCCTATCTACTTGTGCCGGTCGTTCTGTCGCTTAGTTGGAGGGCTCCATCGCGCCCATGAACCAGCCGATGCCGGGGGTGTTGCTCCTGGGCGACGGGTAGTACTGGCGGAGCTTGCCGATGCTGTACGGGTCGATGGGCACGCTGTTGGCGTCCATAAGCGCGTAGTGGAGGTGCAGCACGCCCCGGCCCGCGCCTGTGTCGCCCGCCCAGCCGAGGAACTGGCCCCGCTTCACGAACACTGTGCGCGATTGCGAGCCGAGAGGGATGCTCTTGTCGATGCTGGCGAGGTGGCCGTAATACGTGTAGTATGTGCTGCCGTTGATCTTGTGCTCGACCCACACCGCGTTGCCCTGGCGGGAGGTGCAGTTGCCGCAGGCATAACCGTCGGCGGAGGCGACCACAGCAAAGGTCTTCCAACCACCTATGCTGTTCACGTTGCCGTTGATGTAGTCGATGCCGCCGTGGTAGCCGCCGGAGCTGGAATAGTACCAGCCCGACAATATGTTCATGCCATCCGAAGCCTGGAACGGCAGGGTGAGGAACTGGGTGACATTCGACCTGATCGGAGCGTTCGTGGTGCGCGCCGAAGCGGTCTGCGAAGCTAACGGAGTGAGCACCGCAGCCGCGACGACCACGACTGCAACGGTGGAAGCCAGCACTGCACGAGCGCGGGTGAAAAGCGAAGGGTTAAAGCGAGCGATACGCATTAAGGACAGACCTCCATCATAATAGAGCCATGTTGTGTCACGCGCTTTCTATGGCCGACTACATAAGCAACCGGCGAAGTTGACGTAACGGCCCGATTATACCCACGTACTGACGCTCAAAGCCAGCGAAAATTGCCCATTTCGGCAAGATTACTGCAACGTTACTACAGCCGCTACGTAACCTTACGTATGACATAATGTGGCAACTACGTAGAAAGTCTGAGGCCAAAGATGGACTACGTAGGGGAATTTGGGATTTGGGAATGCGGATTTCGGATTTGCTGGATACTTATCTAGATCCGAAATCCGCATTCCGAATTCCCAAATCCACCAGATTGACCCCCATCTACCCGCAAAGGTATAATCAGGGTGCGGCCGGTGTGCCGCTGGTTTTGTACTGAGCCTGGCAGGTCATACGGAGGGCATAGTTGCAATCGCTTCAACGCTTTGAACAGTTCGTGGAACGGATGATGGAGGGGTCGTTCGCGCGCCTTTTCCGCAGCCCCATCCAGCCCGCCGAGATCGCCAAGCGCCTTGAGCGGGAGATGGAGGCTCACCCCACCATCAGCGTTGGCCGCACCTACGTGCCCAACCACTACGAGATAACCCTCCACCCAGACGAGTTCGCCCAGTTCGAGCCTTTCAAGCATCTGCTCGAACACAACATGGCCGAGTTCATCTCCGACCTGGCAGCCGAGCGGGGCTACTCGCTTGTGTCCCGCCCCAAGGTGCTCCTCCAGCCGGGCGACGACGTGCCCAAGCGCAGCATAGACGTGGTAGCCCAGCTAACCGACCAGCCCGCCTCTTCCACGCTCGCCGGGGTAGCGGGCGCGCCTACGATGCGTACCAACAGGTCGCATGGCTCGGTGGGAGGGGTCGCTGAAGCATCGGAAGCCGCCATGCCCCGCACCCAGGCGATGACGGTACGCCCGCAGCCCCACCAACCCGCGCCCAGCATCAGGTCGAACGCCCCACCGCCCGACGCCTCTTTGCAGCCGCTGGATGGCGACATGGCCGGGCGCAACTTCGCGATTACCAAGACCCTGCTCACCGTCGGCCGCGGCCTCGATAACGACCTGGTGATAGACGACGCCCGCGTATCCCGGCATCACGCCCAGGTGGTCTACCGGCATGGTCACCACCTGCTGCGCGACCTGCGCTCCACCAACGGCACCTTCGTCAACAACCAGCCCGTCGAAGCCGTAGTGCTAGCCCCCGGCGACATGATCTCTTTCGGAGGATTCGAGATACTTTTCAAGCAGGAGTAGACGAGTGGCTAGTGGTTAGTGGTTGGTGGTTAGAAGCTCTCTACTAACCACCAACCACT
>JAXDKH010000086.1:0-12309 GCA_034667185.1 Chloroflexia bacterium
CGAGAAGGGACTCGGCCCGGCTTGTATTTACCAGGTCCAACGCCTATCCATGTTGTTCGGTGCACACGCGGGCACGTTGGGAGCACGATGAAACGACGCGTCAGTCGGAAACAAGAACAGGCTGGCATCAGCACAGCCTGAGCTCACGGCTTTGGGTTAACAGTCTGATCGATTTTGTCGGCTATCTCAACTAGCACAGCATCACGCTTTGACGCCTCAAGTCCACTGAGCGGTCGGCCGGGCTCGGAAGCAGCCTGGAATTGTGCTATCGGCGAGCGCCTGTATGAACTCGGCCGCACCGGGACCCATAGCACCACTAACCCCTCTTTCTCTGCTGCCTCCAGTAGTGCCGGTAGCTCGTGCTTATCAATGAAGTCGGAGGCTAGGAAGTCGGGTGAAACCAGCAGCACGGCAACTTTGGCCTGTGCAAGCGCGCTCTCTATTGCATCGCGCCACTTCTGCCCCGGCTTTATGCGTGTATCATCCCATACGTCGATCGTGTTGCCGCGTGTGAGTGGCTTGAGGTGGGTATGCAGCATATCCAGCCAGCGACGGTCCTTATGACTGTAGCTCACAAATACCTGGTTGCGAACGGGGTGCGGAGGGGGAGTTGAAGTTGTGGAGGGCGATTGATGCGCCGAGGAGGCACTGGGTACCTTCAAGAAAGGTGCGGTCTGATAATGCTCAGCGAAAATCCGCAGTGCATCGTTACCTGGTCGTGCATCAAGGGCCGCTTGAAGGAGTTGCTCAAACTGCCCTCTTGCCTCGGCCCAGCTCACCAACTCAAAGACTACAACTTCGAGCGACCCTTTACCAATAATAGCCTCTAGGTTCACGCCCAAGCCATACTTCACCATTCGGGCTAAGTCGAAATACGAAGGAAAGGCATGCTCAACTGCAAGCTCGAATTCTCGGCGTTGCACTAGACTGAGCTTCATTAGGAATTGCTCCTGACAAACGGATCAGTGCTTATATCTCACCGGAACCTTTATCGGACTGTTACGAAAAGGCAAATAGGAAAGATACAAGATCCCCTCACACTGCCCGGTTGCATAAACAGGCCCGGCTATGCCATAAAAAAGTTAATATAGTTTTGGAGCGAGGCGGGGCATGTTCACTTTAGTAATACTACTCTAACAGGTTCGGCAATAAGTGACAAGCTGGACCAGGGGCGTGGCTAGAAACACCAAAGCCATACCTGGTGGTGGGATATTGATCCGATTCAGTTCCTGTGACCCGCAGCCAGCCTAAAGGACGGATGTGGTGGCTCTCCGTTAGATGGGATGGTACCGAAGTGTGCCGAGCAGACTGAGCAGAATATCGTAGGGTGGTTGATTCTCTGAGTGTAACTCAAACACCGCTCGCTCAAAGTATTGCACGGTATAGGGTTTCTTATTCAGGTCGTTGACTTCGGTGAACTCATCGCTGATCGGGTAACCTTGCTGCGCAAGTCCGCCGTGGCTCTGCCAATAGTCCCAGAATTTCCCTCCAACCCAATGCCCCGTCTCAGCAAAGTAGCGGGCAGCCGTCTTGTTTGGCGTCTGATTAGGCGCTCCACCACGATACTTGCTACGGTATTGGAGCGTGCCCAATTGCGATAGGAGCACGTTGTATGGGGCCTGGTTCTCCGGGTGATACTCGAACACGGCTCGCTCAAAGTATTGTACGGTGTAGGGCTTCCCATTCAGATCACTGATTTCTCCGAAAAGTCCCGAAATTGGATACCCCTGCTGGGCGAGACCACCATGCTCGTTCCAGTAATCGAGGAAGAGCCCTGATGCTGTCTGGCCCGTCTCCGGAAACAAGCGGTTGCCTGAGCCTGGAATGGGGACCACAGGTACAGGCGTTAGCGTGGGCACAGGTGTGGGCGGGACCGGGCAAATATTGATCCAGAGCCCTCCTCCCTTGCTGTGCTCACCTCCCGCCAACAGCATGCAGTCCCTTGCATAGTCCGGTGAGGGGACCACCTGATGAATCCAGACAGTGGTCAGGTCCCGGAGCATCGGCGTCCAGTTCATGCCACCATTCGTGGAGCGATAGACACCGCCGTCGACGTATTCTCCCCAGGTAGCGAGGAACACTGTAGTGTCTTGTGCATAATTGGGAGAGAAGGCCACCCCCGTGAGGCGCCTATTTGGTTGGTCGTGGTTCCACTCGGTCCAGCTGTTGCCCCCATCCGTTGAGCGTTGGACCCCACCCTGCCAGACAGTCACCAACAGAGTATGATCCCTGGCATAATTGGGAGACACCGCCAGGCCATGCACCTCCCTGTATACCAGCCCGTTGTTGGCCTCCATCCAGGTCGCCCCAGCGTCTGTTGATCGGTAGACGCCACCGGTGTACCAATCCCAGTCAAGGCCAACCCCGACGAAGATGGTATGGTCGCGGGGATAGTCAGGTGAGATCACCATGGGACGTACATCGTGATCCTCAACACGAAAGGTGGTTCGCGCCCACCCAGCGCCACCATCAGTTGAACGGTAAACATGGCTGATGTCGTTGGGGTCTCGTCTCGTGCCCGCGTATAGAGTCCGATCAGTGGCGTAGGCAGGCGAAATGACTATCGACGAGATAGAATCCGTGCTGAGGCCGCTATTTGCCCAAGTGAGTCCCGCGTCGGTTGAGCGGTATACACCTGTGTCACTGCCCGCGAAGAGCGTGCGGTCCTCCGCAAAGGCGGGGGAGAACACATAAGGCCCCATCAACACCGGCGACTTTATAGCTACCCAGTTCTTCCCGCCATCAGTCGAGCGATAAGTGCCATTTACGGTTGTAATTATGATGAGCCGGTCGCTATGAAAGGTTGGGGAGAACGCTATAGAGGGGACGCCGGTTTCCGGGAAGCTAAGTAATCGCCACGGCACATCACCCTGTTGGCCGTGAACAAGATCGGTCCTCAGGCCGCCGAGGAGGAGTACAACCACCAGTCCGACCACAACCAACTGGAGACGGGCTTGACTTGGATTTGGCTTACACATTGAGCGTTCTTTCGAAAGGGTCCTATTAGGACCTATCTGCAAACTCTGCTTACAGCCCCAATTGGTCTTACCAGCATAGATCATCGACGCTCAGACAACTGCTGGCAAAAGCTGTAGAAGCCGAGAAACATCGATTATTTTGAGTTTGCAGATAGGCCCTAGTTTTGTGTGCCACCAGAAGCAGTGTACATAGGCAAGCGTATGCTGGCCAAGCTAAACAGGCAACAAAAGAACCTCCACCTTGATACCAAGGGTAGAGGTCGTAAGTGCGGAAGCGACGGGATTCGAACCCGCGGTCTCAGCCTTGACAGGGCTGCATGTTAGGCCACTACACCACGCCTCCAGAATACGTGCCCCATATATTACCATAGCGCCGCTCCTAGTGTCAAGCTCAGCTGTGCCTACCATCCACCCGGCGCACGCCCCAGTAGAGCAGCCCACCGCCCAAAAGCAGGCACGCAGCCCCCATGAACGCCCAGAATGGTTGCCCTGTCATGAAGCTGCCCGGCAGCACATTTAGCCCCTGTAATAGCCAGACCAGGCCCGCCAGTATCAGTAGAATACCAATACCACTCGCGAGCATCTTCATACGGTACCTCCGGCGGTTGCAGACAAGCTATGGGGACACTGCCACGTCCCGTTCCCCTCATGTGCTGCTAGCTTGATTGGTTTGTTTAGAGGGCACATGGGGCATAGTGGGGCGGGCCGGCAAAGCTGCTTCCCGTGCTCTACAATCAGTGCGTGGTACTCGTTGAACAGAGTTGTGTCCTCAGGTAAGTTATCGGCGAACGTTCTCTGCGCTTCGTCGTAACTAGCGCCGGGACCGAGTAAACCCCATCGCTGACCCAGACGCAGCGCGTAGGCGTCGGCGACAAACACGGGGCGGCCCAGGGTGTAGAGCAGGATAGCGTCTGCTGTCTCAGGTCCGATGCCCCAGATGCCGAGCAACAGGATGCGCAATTCGCCCGTGGATAGTGCAGAGCTGGTCAGGGCATCCGCGCCCCCAAATTCTTGCAGCAGGCGCGCCAGCAGTTTCAGAGTACGCGGCTTTCTGCTAAAGTGCCCGGCGGGCCGCAACAGTTCAACAAGCGTCTCGTCCGGCACTGACAGCAGCGTCGCCGGGTCCGATAGCCCTGAGGGTCCGAGTGCCGTTAGGAGGTTATTGAGAGCGCGGTCAGCGTTTCGCCAGGTGGTCCTTTGCACGAGGACGGCTCCCAGCATGACCTCCCAGCGGCTGCCGGTGAGCGTGGGCCACCAGTGTTGCGGGCCGTAGTGGGAGAGCAGCGTGCGGTAGATCGCCATGAGAACAGCGGAACGGCCTGTGTTTGGGTTTGTACCCGGACTTGGGAGAGGTGCTCCATCCCTGCTGGCTGTTGGACTGACATGGGTTTCGGGTGGCAACACGCGACTACCCTTATCCAATAGCTTCACCAACGTCGGCGATCTCCGCCCCGCTTGCTTCCAGCAGACGGCGCGGGTCTACCGAGAAAAGGGCGTCGTGCGCGCCTGCCGCGGCGTAGATCAAGGGCCAGCGCAGCAAGGTGCTGTCGAAGAGAGTACGCACCGGCATGGCGAGTCCCAGAGGCGGCACTCCGCCTATAGCGTAACCCGTTACCCGGCGCACCTCCGAGGCAGGAGCCATTGCAGCATGATGTGCACCCAGTACCAGCGCCAGCTTCGCTGTGTCCACACGCCTGTCGCCCGCACATATCACCAGCACGGGCTGGTCGTCCGCCACGAACAGCAGCGACTTGGCAATCGCCCCTACGTCGCAGCCTACCGCCCGCGCCGCTTCCAGTGCCGTCCGCGTGCTGTCCGGCAGCCTCAGAACTGTAACGTCCAGGCCAAGGGCGTCAACCGCCTCCTGCACTCTCTCCGGCCCACTGGGCATACACGCTCCCTACCTTTGTTATAGCTGTTGATCGAGTGTAACACGGGCCTTGCGTGCCTCACAAGGTGTGACGCCCTACTTCTTATCTCGCTTGCTCATCAGCACAGTGCCTAGCTCAATCGCTGAGAATGCGATCACCGCCTGGCTCGCCTTCTCGTTCTTGCCGAAGCCGAACAGCCTTGGCCCCAGGAAGCCCAACGTGAGCGCGCTGACGAGATCAAGCAGCAGGTGCAGGTTGTAGGGGATTAGCTTGACCAGGCCCAGTTCGTAGCGGGTCATGAGGCTCGTGAGCACCATGCTGCCACCCCGCGCCTTGCAATATGTGTTGGCCGCTTTGTCGTCAGCGAAGCCCAGCATTTCGGGCGCAAACATCACGGCGATGCCCCAAAGGTAGTCTAGAATAGCGTGGAATGGTCGCGGAATCAGAGGGATCATGTCGTGTCTCCTGGTGGAAAGTTGGTGTCGTAGCAACTCACCAGGAAGCAACTTATATGCCGACCCGCCTCCCGGTACGCATGACCCGGCCAGCATCTGAGTCTGCTATACTTGGCTCCATGACACGACACGGAGCACGAGTTTGAGCGAACCAGCATTAGCCGAACCGCCACCCATCTACACCTACCACCTGATAATCCCGCACGCTATTGAGCCGAGGCTCCTCTTGCAGCGTTCCGGCGATGGCTGGGTATTGCCGTCTTTCGAGCCGGAGGTCAAGTACGGGGCCAGGGTCGGCCAGAACAACGCCTGGGTACAAGAGCGCCTTGGGTTGGAGTGCATCACGCTATACCTGGCGCACCTTGAAGACAGGCTCAAGGAAGCCGGGCGCGTTGACGCAACCTATGTCCTCCAGAACCGGCAGCCCGGCTGGTCTCCTTCCGGGGACCTCCAGTGGGTAGGGAGGCAAGAGCTTGCCAACCGGGAACTAAGAGTACCTGGGCAGCGTGGCATGATCGAGGCGTGGCTTGATGAAGTAGAGGCTCGAGTCCTGCCACCCACAAGAGGCACCTGGAATGCGCCCGGTTGGTACGACGAGGCCACGGCCTGGATCGGGGACCAGTTGCAGGCACATGGCATCAAAATGACGGCCCCACCACAGCAATTCAAGCACTGGATCATCACCTCGGCCCTCAAGGTGCCCACCGACCAGGGCGACTACTACTTCAAGGCCGTGCCCGCCGTCTTCGCGCAGGAACCCGGCATCACCGCTGCCCTCTCTGACCGCTACCCCGAGTATGTGCCCGCACCCCTCGGCATGAGGAGCCTCCCCGGCGAAGGCTGGATGCTCATGCCCGACTTCAAGGGGGAGGTGTTGGAGCATATCAGCGTCGAGCAAATGAGTGAGGCGTTGCGGAACCTGGCGCGCATGCAGATCGACAGCATCTCACGGGTGGAGGAGTTGCGAGACGCAGGTTGCGCCGACCGTCAGTTGGAGCGACTCGCACAGGAAGTAAAGTCGCTGCTCTACGATCCTGCCGTACTCGAGGGCCTCTTGCCGGAGGAGGTAGAGAGGCTCCAGGGGCTGGGGTCGCGGTTCCAGCAGATGTGCGCGCAACTTGCGTCGTATGGAGTGCCGCAGACCCTGCTTCATGGTGACTTCCACGGCGGCAACTTGCTGAGCCGGGACGGCAAGGTGCTCATCTTCGACTGGACCGACGGCTGTATAGCGCACCCCTTCCTCGACCTGATTACCGCTATGGACAACCACTATCCGCGCTTCGGGGAAGACGAGCAAGCCAGGATGAGAGATGCTTACCTCGCGCCGTGGGTGGGTTATGAAAGCCCCGAACGCCTGTTGGAAGCCGCGCGATTGGCGTGGCCCCTGGGTGCCCTCCACCAGGCACTGAGCTACCGGGGCATCATGGCCACCCCCTCCGACGCTACCCGTTGGGAACTGAAAGGGGCAGCGGGTTATTACCTCAAGTACGCGCTCGACGCGGCATTACGACATGATAACGCGCTCTGATGCGCTACGGACGCCGCGAAGGTTGCCTCCGTCACAGAAGCTGGATGAACTGTGAAGGGAGTGAGGGAGGAAAGAGTTGCCAATAGTGGAGTATGAAGGCATAACGCCAGCGGTCGGTAGGAATTGCTACATAGCCCCGAATGCCACCTTGATTGGCGACGTCACCCTCGAAGATGATGCGAGCGTGTGGTTCGGCTGCGTGCTGCGCGGAGACGTCGCGCCTATCAGGATTGGCCGTAGATCGAATATCCAGGACGGCACCGTTATCCACGGCGAGGACGGCTGCCCTACCAAAATAGGCGAAGACGTCACTGTAGGGCACAGCGCGATCATTCACGCCGCCACGGTGGGAGACAGGGTGCTGGTCGGCATGGGCGCGGTGCTGCTAAGCAGGTGCGTCATTGGCGAGGACACGATCATCGGGGCGCGTGCTCTCGTCACGGAAGAGGTGGTGATACCCGGCGGGAGCCTCGTGCTGGGCATGCCGGGCAAAGTGAAACGAAGCCTGACGGACGAAGAACGCGAAGGCATCCTGGAATCTGCCCGGCGTTATGTCCGGCAAGCTGCCAGGTACACAGCCGACTGAAACTAAGTGCTTCACACGGTCGCGGCTTCAAGGGCCCGGCTCAAGAACCTCCCCGTAGAGGACCCGGCAACATGGGTTATATCCTCGGGCGTTCCCTCGGCGACAACGTACCCACCAGCCTCGCCACCTTCCGGCCCGAGGTCGATGATCCAATCGGCGGCCCGAATCATATCCAGGTGATGCTCGATGACCACGACTGTGTTGCCGCCATCTACCAACCGTTGCAACAGGGCAAGCAGGCAGGCCACATCGGCGGGGTGCAGGCCCGTGGTTGGCTCGTCCAGCAGATAAAGCGTGCGCCCCGTCGTGCGGCGCACCAGCTCTTTGGCTAGCTTGATGCGCTGCGCTTCCCCGCCCGACAGCGTGTTCGCAGGCTGCCCCATTTGCAGGTACCCCAGACCGACCTCCGACATGAGGGACAGACGGGCCGCCACCGCAGGTACATCCTGGAATACCGACATGGCCTCCTCAATCGTCAGGTCGAGTACCTCTGCGATATCGTAGCCCCGGTAGCGAACGGCGAGCACCTCCGGTTTGAAGCGCCGCCCCCGGCAAGCCGGACAACGCACCTGCACATCCGGCAGGAAGTGCATATTCACGGTCAGCGTACCGGCCCCCTTGCAGCGCTCGCAGTGCCCGCCGGGCACGTTGAACGAAAAGTGGCCGGGCGTCAGGTGGCGGGTACGCGCCTCGGCTGTTTCGGCGAAGACCTGGCGGATAGGAGTAAAGGCGTCAGTATAGGTCGCCGCGTTGGAACGGGGCGTGCGGCCAATACCCGCCTGGTCAATCGAGATGACCTTGTCGAGATGCTCCCACCCTTCGATGCCGTCGTGTTCCCCGGGCGTGTCAGTCGCGCCGTTGAAGTGCCGGCGGGCCGCTTTATCGAGGATGTCGAGCATCAAGGAGGACTTGCCGGAGCCCGAGACCCCCGAAACGGTAGTTAAGGTGCCCAGAGGAATCCCAACGGTGATATTCTTCAGGTTGTGCTCGCGCGCCCCGCGAATGACGAGGTGCGCCCCGTTGCCACGCCTACGACGAGAACCCGGGAGGGCCACCCTACCCGAAAGGTAATCGCCCGTGACCGACGATGTGGAGGCCGCGATTTCGCCGGGCGCCCCCTCCACGACTACGTGCCCACCGTGCCGCCCCGCACCGGGGCCAAAATCGACTACGTGGTCCGCCGCCCGTATCATTTCGAGGTCGTGCTCTACGACCAGGACCGTATTCCCCAGGTCGCGCAGTTGGCACAGCACGTCGATCAGCCGCGCGGTGTCCCGCTGGTGAAGGCCGATAGTCGGTTCGTCCAGCACATACATCATGCCGGTCAAACTGGAGCCCAGGAGCGCAGCCAGCCGCAATCGTTGTGCCTCACCCGCCGAGAGAGTGGGCGAGGAACGCCCCATCGTCAGATAGCCTGCTCCCACACTCACCAGGCGGCGGAGCCGTTCGCCCAGGTCGTCAATGATCGGCTGAATAACGTCCCTTTCTCCTGCGGGTACGACTCCCGGTAGACGTTCTATCCAGCCTTGTAGCGCCGTGAACGGTATCTGCGATAGGTCGATAATGCTCGACCCGGCAATAAGCACCCGGCAGCTTTCAGGGCGCAGGCGATTGCCCTGGCAGTCGGGGCAGGTCTGCGGCACCATGAATTGTTCCAGCCGTTCGCGATAGTCCGCATCCTGCGCGTGTTCCTGGTAGCGGCGCATCAAGGTGGAGACGACGCCCTCAAATCGCCCCCTGGAGACGCTTTCCGGCGGTTCAACGTTGGGGTAGTGGCGTCGGAATTCCTTGCTCTCGACGCCGTGAAGCAGCAGATCGAGCTGCGCCTGTGTGAATTCTCCTATGGGCGTGGCCGGGTTGAAGTCGAATCCATAATGTTTGGCGGCCGCTTGCATAGTTTTGAGGTGCCACGTGATTTCTTGCGACACCCAGCGCAGGACGCCACCGCCGGGGATATTGCGTGCCGGGTCGATCAGCAGAGGTAGGTTGGCCGCGTACACTACGCCCAGGCCGGTGCAGGCTGGGCATGCACCTTCCGGCTTGTTGAACGAAAAGTGAGCCATGCCCAGTTCAGGTACCGCTGCGCCACAGTGCGGACAGGGGTACGTGCTCTCCTCGTCTGCGCCCCCATCCTCGCCTGTGTCTGCATCCCCTGGCTCAAGCTCGGAGACGTTGTGCGAGGGTGGCACCTCCCGACCGCACGCGGGGCAAGGTTGCTGGCCGATCCGGGCGAACAGCACGCGCAAATATGTGAACACCTCCGTGACCGTGCCTACCGTGGACCGGGGGCTGTGATTGGTCAGGTGCTGGTCGATGCTGATTGAGGGGGACAGCCCTTCGATGCGCTCAATGGGTGGTTTCTGCAGGTAAGTCACCGTACCCGACGACTCAAAGTATTGCCGCAGCGCTTCGTGATGCAGGGTGTCAAACGCTAACGTCGATTTGCCGGAGCCCGACACTCCGGTCAGCACGACCAGCTTGTTCTTGGGAATATCGAGCGTAATATTCTTCAGATTGTGAAGGCGCGCGCCTCTAATCGTGATCGTGTCATGCATGGCCTGTTCGCAGTCCTCCCAAGCTAGAAAACACAACAGTACGGCGCAACATTGTAAGGAATGCCGCCGTTCATTATAACGCTTCACAACGCGTGCGCAAACAAAAAGGCCACCCGCATGGGTGGCCCTGGTTGAGCGCGGTACTACCTAGTTGCTTTCGGAGTTCGCTGCCAGATTCGTGGCGATTTGCGGCTGTAAGACCAATCTAGGGGCGTGAGGGGCCATCAGGAAGAAGCCGAGGCCGGCGAAACCCATTACGCCCAGACCCATAGTGGCGGGCATTAGAGTGGCGAGACCCGCGCTAAGCCCCAACACGTTCTGAGTGAGGAGCACCAACAAAAACCCACCGATAGCACCCATCAGCCCGCCGGTGAAAGCCATCACCCCTACAAAAGCCGCCCCGAGGGCAAGGAACCTGATCATATTCGATGCTTTGTTCATCCTATTCCGCCTTACGACAAATAATGCGGCTACCAATGCTCGCCCTCTGCGGTAGCCGGTTGGAAGAACAGCCAGGATATGCGTGCTTTCCCCTGGTCCCTTGCGCCCTCTGCTTACTGTCCTACCGCCGCTTCTATAAGCAAGTGCTATGCCAGTACAACTTTGAACAAGCAGGCTGGCGGTCCGGAAGTCCTATGTTCGTGTGGTAACGTGGTCTGGTATAGAATATAGCATGGCTGGAGATAATGTGGAAAAGATACGCACCAGGGCGGAGGTCCGGCGCAGCAGCGGTCGCGATGCCACGGGCGAAGCGGCACCCTGGTCCTGCGACGAGTCGCCACCGCCCCGCATGTTCGATGCCATCGAGCAATTCAACCGGGGCGAGTACTTCGAGCAGCACGAGACGTTTGAGGAGCTTTGGATCGAGGAGCCCCGCGAGCTACGCCGCCTCTACCAGGGCATCCTCAAGGTGGGGGCGGGTTTCTACAAGCTGCGACTGGGCAACTACCGGGGCACGGTGAACCACATCAGGGGCGGCATCGCGTACTTGCAGCGCTTTGACAACGTGTGCCTGGGCGTGGATGTGGCGAGGCTCATCCAGGAGGCCACCGAGGTGCTCGACCGGGTCGTGGAACTCGGGCCGGAGAGGTTGGGCGAGTATGACCTGTCGGGGCTGCCAAAGGTATGGGTACGGTCCGGCGAACAAGGTTAGCCCCTGGTTATTGAGGGATTTTAATGCAGAATCATAGAGACTTTGGGCGCATTGGTGCTATAATAAGACTCAAATCGAGCTAACCTATGTAGCGGCAGGTCTTTGCTTTAACTTGCTACTCAACACCTATTTCCTGTTACTAGGCCGTGCCACTGTGTTTCGTGCGTCTTAGCCTGCAACCAGTCCGTGGAGACAACAGATGAAGTACACCGATGAAGCCCTTGACGCCCTTCGCCAGGAGGGAGACCCACTCGCCGACGCCGTGATCGAGGCCCTTATAGCCGGCGGCACCGTAGACGACGTCAACAATGTCCTGGATCACTTCGAGTACAACGACCAGCCTATTCCTCACGAACTGCCGGCATTAGTACAGGAATACCTCCGCGTTACCGACAACCCGCCCGCCTGGGTGGATGTCGAGCGTATAAAGCGGGCGCACAACTTCTTCCTGGACGACGGCGCGCACGTGGCTTCTATCTTGTGCCTGGGCGGCATGGTGGGCTGCTACGCCGTGCCTCACGGGGCGAAGCTGCTCTCTATGACCAAGAAGCTTGACTACCCACAGCGGCGCTTGCTGGAGACGGGGCAGTTCTGCTTCTACATGATGGACGAGCAGGCTTTCCAGCCGCGGGGCCGTTTTATCCCCTCGATCCAAAAGGTCCGGCTGATACATGCGGCAATTCGGCATCACATCACGCAAAGCGGCACGTGGCCCATCGAGGAGCTAGGCGTGCCCATCTGCCAGGAGGACATGCTTGGCGCGCTGATGATCTTCTCCAACGCGGTCGTAGAGGGTATGCAGCGGCTCGGCATCCACGTCACCCAGGAGGAGGCCGACGACTATTATTACATCTGGCGGGTGACCGGCATCATGCTGGGGATACGGGAAGACACCATCCCGGATACCCTCGCTGAGTCCCAGGAGCTGGCCCAGGCGTTACGGCGCAGGCACCTCGGGCGCTCGGCTGAAGGGGTCGAGCTGACGCACTCGCTCATCCGCATGTACCAGGACGTGGTGCCCGGCAAGGTGGGGGACGGCGCGATTCCTGCTTTGATACGGTTCGTGGTCGGTGACGAGGTGGCCGACGTGGTGGAAGTGCCCCATTCTAACTGGGACCGCACCGTCAAGTGGCTGCCTAAGGTGATGGACGTGTTCGAGGACGCCGAGGACGAGTTCGTGCTC
>JAXDKH010000087.1:0-19822 GCA_034667185.1 Chloroflexia bacterium
TCCGATTGGCGCTACGGCATCCCCTGCAGGTCCTGAAATAGCCGGTGGGGTGCTTATCATTGGCCCCGAACTGCTCAAAGCTCTGAGGCACACCGCACTGCGTGCAGGTCCTCGTGCGTGCGCGAAAATCGACCAACTGTACTGCCGGCTCTACTCGCTCTACTGCCTCAACCGAGGTCTCCACCTCTTCCAAAACTTGACTGCTTGCCATGACTGCTAGCCTCCCACGAACTTGTGGGCCGAGTGCGATCCCGGCCCGATTGACTTATTACCCATCGCTTTTTCAGGCCACGTCTATGCTTTCTCGATCCAGTGCCACGAGCGCAACACCGGCTCCTCAGAGTAAGACACCGATGTGACCCACAGGACAGGGTCCCGGCGTTCCGCCCAGGGTAGGAAGTCGTCATTACCGCCGTCTGTGAAGACGTCGAGATTGACAAGCCCAGTCTCCTGGTCCCAGACCTTCACGATCACTGCGGGTCTGTGCTGGCCTTCACCCGGACCCGCCGGCACTACGTAATGCACCATCCTGCCTTCAATCAAACCGTCCAAAGCTATCACCTCCTCCCGTTGTGTACTGACTGACCTGGTGGGGTGGGCGGGGATCGAACCCGCACGTGGGGTACCTCTTGGTGTCCACACGATGATCCGTTTCCAATGTGATCTCAGTCGCGCGCCTACCTGACGCAGCCACCCCAAGCGGCTGCCGTCGCAGGCAGCCCGATGGCTCAGAAGGCCATCTCCACTGCCATATCCTCTAGGGAGTCAGCCTTGGTCAAATGCTCTCCGAGCTGCACCAATGAGGAGATGGAACCGAGGTGTTGCGGTTCCTCGTAGCCCGGCACCCTAACGGCGACGCTGAAGTAATCCCAGCCATCGAATTGCAGCAAGAAGCCTTCAACCTCGGCGATAGCGCCTCCGTGTCCGTCAGTCTGGAACTCCAGGTCCACGCCTAGCATCTCTTGAGCTTTGCGTTTCGCCTTCTCCAGGACCTCATCCCCCTTATGACTTCGATGCAGATCGACCGCGAGCGACGCCTTCTCCCGTAGGCTCACCTTCTCGGCCACCATGTCGGGCGTAACCTTCCACGGTTGCTTGGCCTCGCGTTCCGCATCCGCTGTGGCCTTCTCCGCGGCTCTGACAGCATCAATCTGCTCGTGCACCTGCCGGTATGCCTCCAGGGCCACAGCCTCGACCGTATCGCCCTCCTCAGGCTGCAAGGTCACGGAGAAACGCAGGTTCTCGTAATTGCCCAGGTTGACGACTCGTCCGTATTCGACACTTATTGGTTTCATTGTTCGAAATACCTCCTGTTGCTTGGCACCTGGTTAGGTGCTATTCGTCTTCAGCCTCAGCGAATGCCGGCTTCCAAGTGAGAGCGCCCCCTCTCACAACCCTCGCCTGCGCCGCTTCATGCTGACAATCCACGGCTTATAGCTGGGGTCGATGTGATACACTTCCCAGCCCGCCCGCCCCCAGTTGGTCCAGTCTTGCACGTGATTTGACGCTGCCGACTGGTACTCCCACTGTTCTGGGTATTTCAGACGGTGCAACAAACGCCGAAACCATCTTTCTGCCCACTTCTTCACACCAACCTCCCATCAACTAGGCACCCAACCAGGTGCTACTCTCCTACTCGCCGGTCGTGCACCCGAATCGCAGCGACGGACAGTGCACCAACCTGAACCAACCTCGTCCTATACTCATCAGGATGGGATGCGGACAGGGCCTTGCCTGCGTACTCAGAGATCAATCTCACCCAGTCCTCTTTGTCGTGCTGGCTGTCGTGCTCTAAGCCGCCCCACTGCGTGTCCTGGTATTCACGTTCCCGCTGTATGTCTCTGAGGATGTAGTCCTCGCTCAATGCAACCTCCTGTTGGTAACTACCGCGCCGGAATGACCTTACTCGGCCTCGGCTGCCTCTGCTAACCGCGCGATGTGCTGCTCCAGCACGGTTGACATGACCATTCGGAACAGGCCGAATGTGCCCTCGTACGACACACGGCCCCTCTCGTCCGTGCTTATGAACATGCGTAGGTCACACACCCGCTCCGGGGCGCTCCCGTCCGCCGGGACCCGGCGCACCAACATGGTTGTGCGGATGGAGTAGAGGAGCTGATCGACCTCACCCCGGCCAGCCTGGGCGCGCTGTTGAGCAGCGTGTGCCTGCGTCCTTAGGATCTCCGTCATCAGGGCCTCCGGCACATCGAGGACCATGTTGCACGAGCCGGGAAGCTGCACCCACGCACGCTCTCCCTCTGGCCTGTCCTGGGGGGTAGCCGTAGTCTCGGCACGCGCGGTGCTCCCGTTACTACCCCTACTTCCCTGGAATACCTCCGGTATCGGATTGGCAACCATTGTTTCGCTCTCCTATTTGATAGTCTCAATACTCTCAACATCACGTCCGCCCTCGTCAGTCGCCCTCTCGTGGCAACTCCAATACGGGCACATTCGGCTCATCGGGCAGGACTAAGGCGTCCGCTTTCTGGCCTTCCGTCGACGGCATCGGTACCACCGGCGGTACGGACGATCCAGCTTCCCCGAACAACTCCTCACCTCCTTCCGATGCCAGTTCCTTGCGGCCCTCAAATTCATTGATGATCGGCCACACGTCGCTGGAGAACTTGATGGCGAGGAACTTGGGCAGTAGCTCCACTAGCTGCTCGGCGGTCAGCGCCTTGGTGCCTCTACCTTCGGTAAGGGCGGCAGCCAGGCGTTTCTGCGCCGGCTCGGGTAGCTGCAGTTGCCTCTCCATGTGCTCGCGCATCTGGCTGCGTAGCACCCTCTTCCGCTCCGGCTCGCCTTCTTTATCGACGCGCAGCCTACCCTGAATCTCATCAGTGGCTGGGTCGGAACCGTCGGAACCGTCGCGGTCGTGGCGGTCGTGGCGGTCAGGTGCGACATAGGAGCCTCGCCGGTTGTTAGGCTGGCGGTCAGGCGACCGGCGCTGCACAGACTGGCGATCTCCCCGGTCTCGCGGGTCCCCTCTGTTGCCTTGCCCGTGATCCTGCGGCGACGCGCGGTCCGGGTCTGTGTCTTCGTCGTACGAGGGGATCGCGAAGAGCTGGTTGAGGAAGGTACGCATCGAGATGGTGAGCGCCTTCGCAAAACCCTTATCGCCGAAGTCCATAGCCTCGCCGAGCCACGGCAGTTCCAGCAACTCACCGGTAGCGCTGTCAACGATCCGGTAGGTCATGCTGACGCGCGTGAGGAGATTCGGCGTGCCCTTCCCACTGCGTGCCCCGGTGTCCACTTTCTCCTGGCTGTCAAACATGGGCAGGATCAGCAGCCCCTCACTTGCGAGGAGCGGCTTGAGCATGGCCTGGAGCGTACCAAGCGTCGCGTACTTGTAGTTGAACTCGGTGTTATTGCCGTCCTTGGGCACCTCAGCCGCCTGTCCCGCCACGCGGGCGAGCTTGCCGTACAGGGACAGGGGAGGCGGCTCTACGTGTGGCAAGGTAGCTTCAGCTTCAGCGACGTTTTCTATCTCATCCTGAGCTACCATCCGTGCCTCCTCTTCCGCTCGGCCTGTCTCTCCTGCGCCAACCACTGCGTAAGTGCCCAGGCGACTTCAGGCTCGGTGTACGCGCGGTCAGCCTCAACCAGGTGCTGCCCTCCCTGCTTCTCTGCCAACCTGTTGCGCTGCTCAAGGGCGACAACGGGGTCCAGGGGCCTCACCGGCACCACGGGCATCTCGCCAGGACCGGAGGTCAGCCTCACGGCCTGCTGGCGCGGAGGCTGCTCGGTCGCGTTGATTTCCGCACCCCCTTCTGCTGCATCCGAAGGAGCGCTTTGGCCGTAGCGCCTGCGTCTCTCGACAAAGGCCGCGACAGCGGCAACCAGGGCCAGCGCCACCGCGAGCGACAAGGTGCAACCGAAGATCCAATCCTGCTCAGTCATTGGCAGCCCTCCAGTCCCTGGCCCACAGGGGAACCGCACCCCGCTGCCTGGTGGCCTGCCGGCGCAGGTATTCATTCAAGCGGAACTTCGAGATCCGCTTGCTCGTCTCGGTCGGCCCGACCGCCTTGCGTGGGATGATCTCCAGGTCCGCCATCGTGCGGATCGTCGTGGGCGAGAGGTCCAGGTAGCGCGCGGCCACCTCGTAGGTCATGCCCTCCGGCCACCTGGTGAGGTCCGTCGCCGAGGAGGGTTTGCCCAGGTACTCGTCGAGGTCCCAGATCAGGATGCGGGTAGGCACCTCAGACGGCCCGATCAGCACCCTGGGCAGCTTGCCGCTGTCAACCAGGCGCTGGATGCTCTCCTCGCTCAGCCCTGCGTACTCACCGGCCCGCTTGTAGCACATGGCAGCCGGCCAGCCGTACCACGGTTCCTGGAGGCCCTGCGCCTCCCGTGGCTCTTGTACGTCCCCGACGGGGACGCGTTGCTGCGTGGTTGCAACCATAGATCAGTCCTTTCCAGCTCTAAGGCGGTCAGCTATGCCGATGCCTTCGCGTACTGATGGTTTACGTGCGGTAGTTCCTGCAGCCGCTCGCAGTGGTCGGCGATCAGCTTCCCCAGCGTGGGCAGGCTGATGCCCCATTTCTCGGCGAGCGCCGTGAAGGTGAGGCCAGTGACATGGATCTCGTAGCAGAGGAGTTCGTCGAAGCCGCCACCGCAGCCCGTAGGGTAGGCGGCATACTGCTCTTCGATCTCACGGCGTAAACGAGAGACATAATCTTCTTCATGCGGACCTGCCACTGGCATTCTGATAGCTCCATTTCGGGGTCGAGAACGGACCCCTTGCTAGGAGGCGAAGCGTCTGATACAATGAGGTTGACTTATAACCTCAGGCGCTTAGCCCCAGTGGTTCAGGCACCAGACCGACCGGCGATTGTTGCGAGCAATCGCCGGTTGTTTCTTGCCTGGCGCGCCACGCCTCCTCCAACTGTGCCTGCAGCAGTCTGGCAGCAAGCTTCTCCTCGAAGTCGCTTATCTCCTGGCGCAGTTCCATGCACTGCGCGAGCACCCCATCGATGTGCTTGGACAAGGGCCAATTGGGTGTCTCGTCAAAGCCCAGTCTCAACACCTGTATCGCGTCTAACTGGTTGACGTTCACCCGCAGGCACATCGTGAATATTCCGAGTAGCCTCGGCCACGCTCGCAGCACAACCGTCTCTTCGTCGCCCACTATCCGCAGATCAGCCACCACAGGACGAAGCTGATTTACCAGCGCGCCCATGTCATCCACCAGAACAGTAGACTCAACCTCCTTCATTCCCACCGCTATCACCTCCCTTCGTGAAGGAACTACTTACCGAATACTGTGGACCTTTCATCGTAAGATGATGCCGTACCAAACGCGTAAAAGTCGGCCCACATGTCCGACTCTCGCGCCATGCGTTTACCGCGCTCAACGTTTGCTACTGCCTCTTCGTGCGTCTCGTATGGCCCCAACAGCAGCGCGTATCGCTTGCTCCCGTTGCGGAGGGAAACATAGAAGCGTTGATCCTTTCTGTGATGTACCTTGCCGCATTGGTCACAGTAGGGCGACGGGGCGTGTGGTGCCTGGTTCATCTAGTCTCCTCAAATTGATTTGAACACCCTCGAATTGATTTGACGCCATCACAATTGATTCAAAACCGTCAACTGCGGCTATACTGTGAGCGAGTAAGCAACTAAGCAACAACGTAAATAAGCATTCGCCCTTACGCGACACGGTAAAAGTCACTCGGGTCGCTAGGAGCAACCGGGTAACGCGGCGCAACAAGGGGGACTAACTCGTCGAGTTCATCTCCGTCGAACAGGTCCCAAGGAGTGGGCGGCAGGTCGGACAGCCGGGGCACCCGGTACTCGCGCTCTCTCCTGAGTGCAACGCGTGCTGCGTGCTTACAGGGGTGGTGCCACTCGCCGGCGGGACAGGTGCAAAATAGAAAGCCCTCGTCGGATACGTACACGTCGTACCAGACACCGGGCTTATCTTCGGACTTAACTTTGTAGTGGGTGGGGCTGACCTGGCGGGCGTACCGCCCCATCTCACGTGCATGCTGTAGCGCGAGCTCTATGCGCTGCTGCCAGTTTGCGTACCTTGAGAGGGCCGGCCTCACCAGGAGATCGGCAGCTTTCATAACGCCTGGGATGTACGGTGTGGGTGGAAGGGACCCGGTCCTGGGGACCGAGGACCCACCCATAGGAGATGGTGCGAGCATGACCTATAACCTTCGTAGAGGCGACCTGTTAGCTACGCTGTGGCGGTTTCGCGCTGCTGTGCGGCACGCGCACCCACGTTGTAGATGCGCAGGGTCGGCTTTACTTCCTCAAGGTATTCCTTGGTGAAAAGAGGCTTCTTCCCCTTAAGCGTGGTGCTAGCAGTCAGGCGACCATCGCGAAGCATGTTGCTGATCGTCGGACGGGTAACGCCAAGAAACTCGGCTGCCTGCTCCCGATCGAGTAGTTCTGACATCGTGACCTGCCTTTGCGAAAATGAATTTGCACTATTGATTATCACTTGTGAAAGGATGATAGCATTAACTTTTCAAAATTGCAAGAGGATTCGCCACGAGTTTTGCAGCAATGTTCTTGCGTTTTTGAAAATCCCATGATATGATGAAGCGAGGGAACGTATGTTTGGAGTGACCACCTCATTGCCCAAGTTCGGGGATCTAATCCGTGAATATCGGATAAGGGCAAATTTGACCCAGCAGGAGCTGGCCGATAGGGCCGGTCTCAGCGGGCCTAAGATTAGCCGCTGGGAGCGGGGCACAGTTTTTAAGATCGACATCCAGGAGGTGCTCCGGGTAGCCGCCTTGCTTGAGCTACCGCGCGACGTGCTGATGAGCGCCCTCCGAGAAACCGATTCAGCCCCAGCTCTCAAAGAGGGTGGTGAGGCATACGATATTCCCCGCGACGAGATGCAGGTAAACCTTAAGACCATTGGCATGCTCGCCCCGGAGCTGCCAGAGGAAGACCGAGAGGCTGTTGCACGCATCATCCTGATGGTCAAAGATGACGTCGAGCGGAAACGCGCAGCACAGCGCAGATTGGAACGCCAGCAGCAAAATGCCAGCCGCACTGAACCTGACGCTACTGAACAGGGCGCAGAGGAAAATAGATAACGACCAACTTCATGCTCCAGGGATGCACCCGGTTACCTATCAGCCCTTCCTCGAGGAAGTCGACCGGTTCTATGCCCCCTTCCCACCTACCGTAGACGCCTTACTGCAGAGGTGGGAGACCCAGGAGGAGAAGTTTCGGGTGTTGCTGATAAACGAGATCCTCCAGGAGCCCAGTGAGAGCGCTCGCCTGCGAGATGCCATAGTGCATGAGTTCTGTCACCTCTTCTGCCGGCACCGTGGGGACTTCTTCTTCAAGATATGGCAGGCCGACGAGAAGCTGTCCCTGTTCGACCTGCACATGGAGAGGCTGCAAGAACGGCAATGCGCGCAGCTAACCGCGTTCTTTTTGGTGCCTCGTGTAGCACTCGTTGAGGCTCGGCGGGAGGGTACAGGATATGTGGCGGGCGCGCTCGATGTCCCCCCTTACCTCATCGAGCTGAGGTGGGATATCTGGCGTAAGTACGGAAGGTAGCGGCACGTGTGAAGTTATCATTCTGGAGAGGAGAAGAACCATGTCGAAACGACTGATCGCGAATGTGACCTTAGTTCTCGTGGCCTTCGGCTTGGGGGGTGTTCTTCAACCGTTCAGCCACATGCCTACGCTGGCGCAGGGCACCTGTCAGAGCTTCAACGAGACGGGCAAGCAGGTTTGCGGCAGGTTCCTCGAATACTGGACGCAGAATGGCGCTCTCGCTCAGCAGGGCCTCCCCCTAACAAACGAGTTCCAGGAGGTGTCTGAGCTGAACGGCCAGACCTATACGGTGCAGTACTTTGAAAGAGCCGTCTTCGAGAAGCACCCGGAGAACGCGCGTCCCTACGACGTGCTCCTTTCTCAGCTAGGCACCTTCCAGTTCCACCGCAAGTACCCCGGCGGGGACCCTTCCCAGGGCGCGCAACCTCCAGTCGGCGGCCAGCCCACACAACCTCCAACCCCACCTACTCAGCCTCCGGCACAGCCACAGCCGAGCGCACTAACCTTCTCAGGGCACGGGAAGCAAGTCTCACAGCCCTTCCAGCTTAAAGTCGGCGCGCTCCGGTGGCATTGTGTCAGCCGCAATGGCGACAATAACTTCATCGTCCACGTGGTAAGTGCCACCACGGGGCATGTTGAGGCATTCTTGGCTAATGAAATCGGCGCCTCAGACACGACCGGCATCGAGCGCATCGATGCAGCAGGCAGCTATGTCCTCGATGTGCAGTTCGACGGCGACTGGGAAGTAACGCTGGAACAGTAAGGTCGCTGCATGCTCTAGTAAGCCCTCTGCTACATTCGACGAGGTGTATAATCGCCACCACTGCGGCATCGAGAGCAAGCTAGAGGGACAGGGGAGAGGGTGCTATGAGGGGTAAAGGCGAAGGTTGCATCGGCAAGGACAGGCGCAAAGACGGTCGCTACTACGGTTATCTAACCAGCACACTACCGTCAGGCAAGACCAAGCGCGACTACTGCTACGGGCGGACCAAGGAAGAGGTCCGGGAGGAGCTGAAGAAAGCGATCCGGCGCAGGGATGAAGGGCTGCCGGCGGCCAAGGACCGCGAGACGCTAGAGGAGTACCTCCCGAAGTGGCTGGCGAGCGTGCGTAAATCTGTGCGACCACGGACCTATGAATCCTATCGCCTACACGTGGACAAGTACATCATCCCCAATCTGGGCGGGGTCCAGCTCACGCAGCTTTCCTATGATGACATCCAGCCGTTGCTCGATAATCTCGCAGATGGGAAGATCGCACGCACCAAGGATGGTAAGCCGCGAAAGCTCGCTCCCTCCACGGTGCTGAAAACCCGCGCGGTGCTGAGCATAGCCCTCAAAGACGCCATGCGCAAGGGCCGCATCAAGAGTAACGCAGCATCCCTAGCCAAGCCACCCCGCCAGGTCAAACCCAAGCTGAACGTGTGGACAGCCGCCCAGACGAGGACCTTCCTCGATGCTATAAAGGGTGATCGACTCGAAGCCTTCTATGTCGTCGCCTTCTACCTGGGCATGCGTCGAGGCGAGATATTTGGGCTTCGCTGGAGCGACGTGGACCTGGATAACGGCGTGCTCCTGGTGACCCAGGCTCTCCAGCGGTACGGGGGCAAGTTGAACTTCGATGATGTGAAGACTGAGAGCGGCAACCGCGGAGTGAAACTGCCCCAGGCCGTGGCCGTCGCCCTGAGAGCGCACCGCGACCGCCAGCGTTTCGAGCGAGAGCGGGCGGGCGAGCATTACCAGGACAACGGCCTGGTGTTCGCTACTTTCAAGGGCACGCCCTACGAGCCAAGCAACATCCGCCGCAGCTTCGCCAGGTTGCTGAAGAAGCACGGTCTCACCGGCTACCCCCGCCTGCGGATCCACGACATGCGCCACACCTCCGGCACCATCGCGCTGGCTAAACGAGTGCCGGTGAAGACGGTCTCCAAGAGATTGGGCCACTCCAGCATCCGGATCACCCTCGACATCTACGCCCACGTCCTCGATGAGAGTGCCCAGGAAGAGGCGGACGTCATGGATGATGCCCTCGCTGGCGAGGACACCGGAGAGGACATCGCGACGAAGTAGGCGGTGCTGGAGAGTGCTGCTGCACACCTTTTTCGGAGATCGGGTGTCAAATGGGGTGTCAAAGCCAAAAAGAAAGCCCCTCCAGGCGATCCCGGAGGGACTATTTCGTGCCTATTTTCTTTGTGGACCTGATGAGACTCGAACTCCTGACCCCCGCAATGCAAATGCGTGCTTCGCACTGCCAAGGGAGAGGTCAGTCCTGCCAAACCAGCTATTAGAGGCATTTACCAGGCGCAATAGCTGGCAAGCAGCAGGTCACGAGCGCCAACCAGAGCGGGGTAGGATGGGGTGTCATCGCGTGTCAAAGGTGTCAATTGAGGGGTCAGAGCGGCCCGCTAAAATCTGCAAGCTACGGATTAGAAGGTGGAGCACACCGCTGCGGAAACATGACAGTGATACTGTCACTTTTCCACAGTTGACGGCTGTGCTAATATAAGGATGCAGGTGTGCACCGGCGGCGCTCTCCTCCGATCTCACCTCAGACTCTCAACAAAGAGGTCTCCCTAGTGATAGGGGGACCTCTTTGCTTGCCCTTCCAATTGAGCCGGGAAAGCAGTGGCATTATAGCACCCGCCACCTGGGGATGGTACCCATGTGGGTACTATACAGGCCCACGATCAGGTGCTATCATCCCCATAGAGCAGCGCGCGTGGCCGGAGGAACAGGTTCGCCGACGGTCCGCTCACCACACAGGCAGCCGCGAGGTTGGGCAGGTGAAGGTGGGCGAGCTGCCCTAAAGCAATCCCGCGAACCCGGAGGTACAACATGTCTGAAACACTGAAGGACTTGAGGGCGTTACCGGATGAAGAACTCATCCGGCGGCACGACGAGCATGCGCAGAGTACAGTCGTCGGGACCGCGCACTATCTCCGCGAACTGGAGCGACGTGACCAGGACCGGCAGACACAAGCAATGGTCAATCTCACACGTTGGATCACTCTGATGACCCTCATCATCCTGATTGCCACCATCGTTAATGTGGCTCTTGTCGTTCTGCCTTACCTCGGTTGATCTCTAGGGGCCATTAAATCCTCACAGGCCCCGCTACCTGGCTTCGCACCTCGTTGGGCCCCCGCACCCTGGAGATCGCCCTCGCCTCCGCCTCCGTCACCAGGAAGCCCGACCAGCTTCCGCCCAGGCTGAATATGTGCGACTGCTCCACCCAGGTGAACGTGTCCACCCACCCCAGGTACTCAGGCAGGTCTCGCACCCGCATCTTCTCCAGCTCTCCGGGCGATGGCGGCACCGTCCGGTCGTTGGAGGAGTTGTTCAACTCAAGGAGCACCACCGGCTTGCCCCCCGCTCGCTCGTGCATCTGCTCGAAGCAGGCTCCATATGAGGGGTCGTACATCTCGTCGATCTTATCGGCACGCTCCCCTGCACGGTGCTGCCAGTAGGCATTCACGCCTACCATGTCGAACAGCTCCAGCAAGTTTTGCACTTTTCCACCGTCTTTCCACATGTACCCCGCGAACCACTCGTCGAGGATCCACACCGACGGGTTACTTTTCCCGCGCGACCACATCTTAGGGGCGAAGGAGAGGGGCGGGCTTACCAGCCGGAAGTCAGTGACGCCCGCCTTTGCCAGGTCCACTCGGAGCCGGGGTACACCCTGCCTCACCCACCACTGGTAGTCACCAGGCCCCTTGTCCGACCGCAGCCAGGTGCAGTTCGGCTCGCAGTCGTATTGAAGCAGCAAGAGCGCCTTCGGATCGCGGACCTTTAGCTCCCGGTAAAACGGCACCGTATCGGCGACCGCCTTCGCCACCCAGTCGCGCCAGTCCGGGTAGAAGCTCTCTGGTGCACTATCGGCTCGCGTGCGCCACCACAGGCTATCCCGCAGCCGCAGCGTGTACGACCGCACGCCCGCCTCCCAAAGCCTGCCGAGGTCCTTGGCAGTATGGTCGTTAGCCATCAGCTTGGCCGCCTCAAAGCCGCCCAACTGAAAGAGCGAGAGGTCCGCCTCCGTGATCGGCCCGTTGGCCGCGCATGCTCCTATCTTCACGTGGCCGCCTCGTCCTCAAAGTCGCCGACGGTAAGGAAGCTCCCCACGAAGTTGTCTACAAAGTCCGACAGGCGCATCACAACCAGGTCGTCCATGCGCTTGGTGCCGCGGGCGTGGAACACGGCAATCGGGAGCTGGTCAGGCTTGGCCGCCTTACTCGCCTGGTTCACCGCGTCCGTCAGGAACTTCGGAAGCGAGGCCCTCAGCTTAGACTCGACGGCGAGCCAATCGTTGGCAGAGTCAGCGAGGGTGCCGGCGCTCATAGCCTGCAGGGACCGCGCGTTCCGCTTGCAGCCCAGCGCCGCCGCCTGCCCACGCTCATTACGCTTCCAGTCGTTCTTAGATCTGCTGCTCATCGCTTCACCCCTTCCTTCCCTTCTTTCCTCTGTGCTACTCTCACGATCTCGTCAAATGGGTTAGTCGGCTCCACCGGCTCAGTGGGCGGTGCCAGGAGACGCTGTGCCTCCTCGATGCCAAACAGGTCCTCCAGCCGGCGGTGCAGTTGCACCTCGCTCAGGAGACGCGGCCCACGCAACTCCCTGAGACCGTTGCCCAGCCTACAACGGCGCTCCGGAGCCGGTGGCTTTGGCCTAGCCTTGGGCGGCCAGTGCCGATATGGGTCTGATGCGAACACCTCAGACATTCTTTAGTCCCCTTTCACCGTGAAACTGTGCCTCTGGCGTTACAGGCGGCGCTGGTGCCGCCTCACCAGACTGGTCCTGCTTTGGACGCGACACGATCTTCTTCGTGCCCTTCACAGCCGCCTTGCCGAGCGAGATGCCGATGTACGGACCGAAGCCCACGACCAGGCCAATCTGGAAGGCCCCAAACGCCACGTTGGGCGTCCACGCCACGTAGCCGCCCGCAGTAGCCAGGGTGCAGCACAGGCCCGTCAGCACGATGGGCGCGAAGCCGTTAATGAGGATGGTCCAGCGCTCGAGCGGCTCCAGGTTGAAGAACTGCTTGAGGAACCAGTAGAGCGCCCGGACTACGTGGAGCGACACGACGCCGGCCAGCGACACGGCGGCCACGAAGCCGTTCGTGCCTATCATCGTGAGGAGAAACACGTCCCACGGCATAGGCTCGGCTACTATCACGTCTCCCAGGTCCATCTATTTGCCCCCTTCGAGTTGTGCCAGTTGTGCCTGCACATCTTTCGGCCCTAGTGCCACCATCTCTGTCCTCGCCTCTTCAGTTACGGGGGCTTCCGGAACGGCCACGCGCTCCACGCTCTCCACCGGCTGCCTGCGCGCGGCACCCGCATCGAGCAGGTCGTGGATCGCTTTCGACCCGAGGAAGTTCGCCAGCACCGTTACGAGCTGGGCCAGCGTGCCCCAGTCCAGCGTCGCCCGCCCCTGCATCAACCGCAGCAGCTCCCCCAGCATTGGGGCAACGATGGACAGCCCACCGGCGAGCCGCTGCTTTGCGCCGGACGATAGCGGCCTGAAGTAGAGCTGGTAGTACTCGATCACCAGGTAGATATTGGGTGCTGTGTACGTTGGGTCGAGCAGCTTGGCCGCCAGTTCCTCAGGCGTCATCCTCTCCAGGCCCTTCTATTCGTCGTGGAATAATTGCAAAAGCCGCAATTGGCTGGTGCGTAATTGCAGAAAACGGCCAAAACTGCCGTCAGCAGGGGCAGCCCTTAGCGACCCTGGGGCCGTTCTCCCGGTCCTCCAGCGCATGGGCACCCAGCCGGCGCAGCATCACTTGGCCCGGCGTTAGGTCGTCGTGCCACTCGAACACCGCGCGCTCGAAGAACTGGACGGTCCTCTCGATGCCGTCCTCGCACACATCCCGCATCTCTGCCGACTGTGGCCTGCCGAAGATCTCCACGCCCCGCTCTATCGAGCCGAACTGCCCGTAGAAGACCAGGAAGGCGTCATGCACGTCCTGGTGCGTCACAGGGTCGGTGTAGACCGTCGGTGCCGGAGTCGCTGCTGCGGGAGCAGGTGCCGTTGAAGGGTTGCCGTTGCTCATCTTGATTGCTTCCTCTCTGTACTGCCTGACGAACGCGAGGGCCTCGCCAGGGCAGGCCGTATCGTTGCCCCAGTCAGGGCCGCTGCCGTACCTCCTGGGCGTCTCCCCGTGCCCGAAGGTGCGCACCGCCTTCACGCGCATATCGGACCGGGAGGCTGTGTAGTCGAAGTGGTGGCGCGCCGTGTCCAGCATGGCCGCCGTCGGCTTCTGGCCCACACCGAGCGCGAACAGGGTGCTCACGGCGATGAAGTTGCCCCCACGATGCGACCACACAACCAGGCGAGGATCGTTGGCTATGTAGATGCGCCCCGACGGGAAGAGGATGAAGGTGTATTCAAGCGTCCGACCGAGCGCGCCGCCCCCGAACTCGCGCCCATACTGGTGGAAGTGCGCCAGCGAGACGATGTGCTCGATCTCCGCCTCGACCGTCATGTTGGGAGACACAAAGCCGCCCGCCTCGTAGTGGGCTATCTGGTAGCTGATCTGGTCGAGCCGCCGAAACTGCTCCTTCAGCCTGCCCGCAGTCACGTGCTGAATGCGCGCGCTGACGTCGTTGTACTCAGGTGCCGGTACCATCAATCAGTTCCTTTCGTCGTCCATCGTCCATCGTCCATCGTCCATCGTCCATCGCCCATCAGGCTACGGCCTTGCCGTTGGGCCTGCGCTTTGTGATCTCTGCCCTGGTGGGCTCCGGGATGAGTGGCTCGATCTCGTCTATGTAGGCATCCCTCGCCGACAGGCTCGCCTCCAGACCAGCAATCCTCCCCGCCTGTTCGGCCAGTTCCAGGCCCTTTTGCCGGTCGAGTTCAAGCAGCATCTCGTACTTGCGAGTAAGCTCTGCAATCGCCCGCTGCCACTCCCCGCGCTCCGCCTGGTGCTGGGCCTTCATCCGGACCATCTGCTTCTTGAGACCGCGGGCTACGGTCTCCCAGCTGACTGCCCTCTCGTGCATCTGGTCCAGTGCCTTTTGCAAAGAGCTAAGGCGGCTTTCAAACCCCCCAAGGGCCTCCATGTAAGCCCTGGTGACGCGAGCGGCCTCCCGGACTATCTCTGCGTCGACCTGCACCTGCGAGGCAGTGCTCTCTACCTGCGTCCGGACCTCACCGACCCTGTCCAGCGCCTTCGACTTGCGGTCCAGCCTCGCCTTCAGGAGGAGCAAGCCCCCCGTCAGCACGGCCAGGAGAGTCGCGACAAAGGCGTAGAAGGCAGCCTGGACTGCGGGATTGTCGATCAGCCCCTTCAGGATGCCCCCACCTCCGCCCCCGTCGCCGGCGGCCAGCGTGTCCTGCGCCAGTTGGAGGAGTGCGAGTGCTGCGCTCACCGATCACCTGCTCCCTGCTTTCAAAAGCTCTAAAGCCGTCTCTCAAACTCTCAAAACGGCAAACAAAAAACGGCCACCCCCACCCTCGAAAGGTAGAGATGGCCGCACATGACGATGTTGTTGGCCTGAGCGACACAACTAAAGAGTTATGCCGCCGGTGCAGCTCTATATGGCGCTGCTATTTGCTGTGCCCGGTGATCCCGGTAAGTCTATCGTACCCTGCAGGAGGGGACGTGTCAACACCCTTTGCCCGCTATGCTACTGGCTGAGCCACGTCTCTGCCCGCTGCTGTTAGCCCACATAGAAGCTCACATGCAGACTGGCGGTGCTGCTTATACTGCCAGGGTCTTGAAAGATGACTTCCCCGCTGGGCATTATGGACGCTGTGCTAGTCGAAATGTCGCCCGCAACGATTGCAATCCACACTTCCGCAGGTGGCCTATACCCCACTGGCAGCGTAAACGCAACCGCGCCTGTGTGGTCGCCCCCGTAAAGGTACCCCGTGATGTGGACCCACCCGTTCGAGTCTTTGGTGTACTTTGTATCTGCACCGGCCCAGTCGTTTTCATAGGGCACGCCTGTATCACCGACTATGTACCAAGTGCCGATGTCGTAAGCACCACCGCCACCGCCGGGCGTGACATCATCCCAATCAGTGCCATTGTCTCGCCAGATTTTCCCACCACCGTCGGTCTGGTAGTAAGTCCGCCCCTTTGTGAAGGCAGTATTATCGGTGGGCAAGTCTGCAGCTACGCCCTTCAGGATTGCAGTTTCAAGCATCGCCATTATGGGACTCCTATCGTTACAACATCGCCATTGAACAGCAGTATTTCACCGTTGAAGGTCAGTGGCTCTCTCGGCAAGAGCCTATGTAGCTCCTGTATCGAGCCGACTATCTCTTTGCTTTCCGTGGGCAGCGTCCTTGTGTCGCCAACGCCGTCGAGGTCGCGCCACGAAATGAGGTCCAGGTCGAACGTGCTGCTGTCTGATACCCCCACTATTTCTATGGCTACATAAGCGTATGTGGGCACCACCACAGCGGCATCCTGAAGCGGCGTGCTCGGCGTCACGGTTCCGTTGAATATCACAGCAGTAGCGTTGGGTGTAGCGCCTGTCTTGTAGTGCGCCCAGGTGTCCCACTGTAGTGCGTTGATAGTGGCGTAACTTGTAGCGCCTAGCCCGTTCTGGATGGCGCGCCACGCAAGCTCGAACTTGCGATTGGGCGTTGCTCGCCATGCACCGATAATGGTCCTGCCTTCAGGGACGGATACAGAGGTGCCAAAGCGCCAGTACCTCCCGTTGGTGCTGTCATTGTTCGAGAACACGCCGCCCGTATGCTTCCAGTTGTAGGCACCGTTGGGGTCGCGGGGGTCCGGTTGGTCCGCTGTGAGATTGGTGGGATTGTTGAGCGCGGCAGACGGCGCGGTGATGGTATCGCCCTGAGGCGACCAGGCCGAGGGCACACCGTACGTGTCTATAGCCCGTATGGAGGGCGTGGCGATGACGTTGCCCGCGTCCGTGTCCCACTCGGCTATCATGTGGGTAGCATCGTCGTCGCTAACGTCTACAGCCCAAATATCATCCTCTATTACCCTGCCTTCCGCCGTCGTCACCCACGGTGAGAGCATCTCGTGGCGCACTATGTTGTCGGACGTGGACTTCTCGAACACCACGACTATGTGAGCCGTGCGCCCGTCCGGGTTTACGTAAGCAATGTGGTACGTGCTCCATGAAGGCGCACCCGGCGCGTCGGGAGCACTCCGGGCGGCGGCGGTGTAATCCGAGATCGTGTTGGACGCACTCTCTATCTGTTTGCCGCCGGCTCGCCCCCTGGCATATACCTTGAAGGTGTGTATTAGCGAATTGGGCGCATGATGGGCGAAGAAGGTAATAACCGAAGTTGCGGCCAATGGCACCATTTGATGCGTAGTGGTGCCGTCCTCTTCCCATATAGCTTCGTACTCTGTCAGGCTGTAACCTTTGGGGAGTGTCGGCTGCGTGAACGTAAACCCGCGCTCTGACTCGCCCGAAGCTGGGATATAAGTGTTGGACCCTGCTGTCAGGTCGGTGATCGCCGGCATCACGGGCATGGGCACCTTGTAAGTGGTCTCCACATCTGTGACGCCCAGCAAGGAACCTGTGAGGGCCACTACCAGCGCTACGACAAGATACCGGTAATTCACGTCTACCTCCACAATCTCCGGGAACGTAAAAGCACGGGCGGTCCCCGGAATAATCTGCTTGTAAAACTTGGTCGGGTCACTCTCTTTGTAGGCCCACACCAGCCACTGGAGTGGCTCCGGCGTATCAGGGTCAGGGGCGAAGGCCATCTCGGTAGAGGCTCCCGTACCGCCGTAGCCTACTAGCGTGACTGTGGGCGCTGCGGGCTGCTGGGGAGGGGGCACCTCAAAGTCCAGCACTCCCGACCAATCCGACACGCTACCACGCCACTTGGACCTCGCCCGCGCCTTCATCGGCACGTCGATCTCCACCTGGTTGAGCACCTGCTTGAGCTGGTCGGCTCGCAGCGTCTTAGTTTTTATCAGCGCCGCAAAGAACGGGTTGTCAGGGTCGATACCCGCGCCACCAGGGTAATACTCGATGGTGTACTCTTCAGGCGCAGGCCCATCCGTAGCCGGGGTAAGCGCCACCGCGTACTCGCCGCCAGGCCGCACGTAGCGGTACGCGAACGATCCGAAGGCCGCCGTGTCAGCCGCGAGGGTGGGCGGCTGCACCCGGTACTGCTCGATTACCTCTGCCCTCAGCAGGTACAGTTCGCCCGCGACGGCTACACCCGACGGTATGCCCGCCTTGATGCTCAGGCTGCGAGCGTTCGAGGGCAGCGTCAGCACCACCTTGCTGGAGTTGAGCGCCGGGCTCACCGTCTTCGTAGACACTGCCACCTGGGTGGTGATGAGCGCCCCCGGCCCCGCCGGTGTATCAGCCTCGTAGTACGAGACTTCCACCTTCAGCTTCGATGACAACCCAGCCTGAGCCGCTGCTTGCACCTCCAGCGTGTAGCTGTAGTGCGCCGGGTCGCTACCCTGCACTGCCTGGCGGTCCGAGTAGACTTGCGCCCCGCCCTGGGTAGGAGAGCGCAGCGTGAGCTTCGTGGGCTGCCAATCCAGCGAGCTACCGCTACCCAGCACATCGAACCACCCCTCCGGGGTCTTCACGCCGGCGATCCGGTTAGGCGTTAGGAAGTTGGGGTTGAACGTGTGCGAGAGGAGCCGGGAGGCCGCCTTCACCCTGAGCGCGGGCAGTGGCTTTAAGTAGTTGCCGTTGGTGTCCACCGCGACAGCCTGCACGTCGTAGTCGCGGCCAGGGTAGGCCCAAATCCTGGCCGCGTGTGATGGCTTCAGTACATCTGGAGTGTAGCCCGAGAACGTCGTGCCGGGTATCGAGAAGATCAGCTTTGCGAGCGCATAGTCCCGGTCAGGAGGGTTGTCCCACACGAACCCGATGTACGAGTTGTCGTCCGGAGGGTTGTAGAAGTTCTCCACTGCCTGGAGCGTGGTGATCTGCTTCGGCGGCCTGGTGTCCTTGGGGAACGGCTGCCCCAGGCGCTGGCCGACTCCCTTGGGGTCCCCCTCGCGGTCGTAGCGGTCGCCAAGCTGGTAGCTCCAGGAGGCAATCCCTCCCTCCGAGAAGGAGAGCACTATCGTCCCGCACACGTATGGCGTCCGGTCGAGGCCCTCCCCGGGCGCGGTGTTGGTGATCTTCACCTTCCTGGGCGCTACCAGGATGTTGGGGTCGAGCATCGCATCGCATGTTATTTCTATCGTGTCGCGGCCCGCGTACCAGTTCCACACCTCCCCGCGGGCATACTCCCGGCACATCTCGTTGCTGTCGTACTGCGGGTCGTTGAGCGTAATGACCTTGCCCCGCTTCACTTTGCCGTACCGCAGGTAGCTCTCGTGGGCGTACTGGTCGTAGCGTGCATCCACGACGTAGTTCGTGCCGCCGCCACCACCGCTCTTGAAAGTGATCTGGTTACCCCCAGGCACGTAGGTGATGTAGAAGGTGTTGGGAGTCACCCCGGCCACGTAGTAGGCCTTGCGCAGGCCCTCCTGGTGCTCCCTGAGGGGGTTAGGCAAGTTGCCCTCGCCCGTGCTATTGCGCACGAACACGACATCCCCGTTCTGGAAGCCGTGGGCAGTCGAGACCAACCGGTTGGTGGTGAGGTTGGGCACCCAGGACTTCTCAGGGCCGATGGAGCCGTCTATCTCACCCCTCGCCCCGTTCGGCCCCTTCACCGTCTGCGCGTTGATTACCTTGCCCTGGCGCGTGCGGCTGAAACTCCTCCAGGACACGCTATTAGGCATGCCCAGCAGCGCCTCCGCAAGCTCGGTCTCGGTGAAGGGCACGGACGCCGGGTTGTTCCAGTCAATCGTGTAGAGGATCGACTGCCCCGTACCGGGATGCACCCCTACGTAATAGTCGAAGTTCTGGGAGGCAGTCTGGTACTTCTTCAGCTCCGCGAGCACATCCTTGGCCGACATGTCCTTGAGGAGCAGCTCCGGCAGCCCCGTGATGATCGTGTCCACGCCGTCGGCTGCGATCTCCGGGCAGTAGAGGGGCATCACGCCGCCCCACACCGTGGAGCCTATGCACGTCCACACCAGGTTGCCGTCTGTGAAAGTCTTGAGGACCTCGCCGGTAAAGGGAGGCTGCGTCGTGCCCGATGTGCCCTGCCCGTCCGCGTCAGGATTGGTGATGCTGGTGACTTTGTAGTAGTACAAGTTGACGGGGTTGGGCTGGCAGTAGTCGCCCACTATGTGCTTGGCGCTTGCCTGCCACACCGGCACCGCGAAGGCCCCGCCCCTGAGCACGATCAGGTCGGTCTGGCCGGGCGGGATGACCACCTCTTCCTCGATCTGCTTCGAGCCGGTCTCCAGGAGCGTGGTGTCGTCCACGATGGTGAGCGC
>JAXDKH010000088.1:0-9130 GCA_034667185.1 Chloroflexia bacterium
GGAAGCACATTTTATAGATGTCGCCCTTCCGGCCAAACTGACCGCGGCTTCGTAAACTAGACCTAGAGGGTAAAGCAAGCGGCCCCGGCCCTTGTTCAAGGTGACATTTCCATGGCCTGAGGCTATAACGCAAATGACGTCTTCACTGGTTGGAGCCGAGACTAATGTTTGAGCCAGTCCTGAAGCAAATGCGCGAGAAGATACGCACTCGGCAATACGTAATGACGCTCCACGCTGAAGAAGAAATGAATGAGGACAATCTGAGCATCTTCGATGTAGAACACTGCATTCTCATGGGCAAGATAGTAGAGCGACAAAGGGACGCGATGACGGCAGAGTGGAAGTATCGCATCATAGGTGACACATTCGATGGAAGCCCTGCAGAGGTAATTGCCAAGTTGAGCACCACGGATAAGCTTGTTATCATAATAGTATTCCTGTCATGAGCAACGAAGAGAACCAGATGATATGTGATGTATGTGGTAAGGAAGGCGCGCAGATACGGCGGGTCGCCCGGACTTACGGTAGGGGTGCTAACCTACTTATTATTGAGAACATACCTGTGGTGAGTTGCCCTCACTGCGGGGAAAGCTACTTGACCGCCGAAACACTCCACGAGATTGAGCGCATCAAGCTTCACAGGAGTAGCTTCGCGGTCAAGCGCCCGGTGGAAGTTGCAAGTTTCGCATCAAAGGATCCAAGACATGATAAAGTGGCTCAGTAGAGTATTCGATACGACAGACAAAGAGCTTCAGCGGTTGCAGCGCACCGTTGCCGAGGCCAACGAGGAGATCGTGCGCCTGCTGGAGGGCCAGCGGGAGCAGATTGGCGGCATGCGCGGCGACGCGTTGCAGGCTATATCCGCCGCGGGTGTTGGCGAGCGCGTTGACAGCCTCTACGCGGGCGAGTTGCAGAAGGTGGCTTCGGACGCCCGCGGGCTGACTAGTCAGGTGGGCAGCCTGCGCGAGACTATAGAGAAGGGCGAGCGTACCAGCCGCGAGCTTTCGGTGCTGCTGGCCGACTCGCGCACGCTCTCTTCCATGAACGCCGAGAAGGCGCAACGCCCGCCCGCCGAGCGCCGGGAGCTTGAGGAAGAGATAGAGGCGCTGGTGGCGGAGCTTTCGGAGCAGCTAGCGGGCGTGATGGAGGCCAAGCCGGACCTGCGCGAGGCGATCCTGCGCGAGGTGCCCAAGGCCAGGTTCCACCCCCAGAAGCCTAGCCCGGAAGAGATGATCAAGCAGGTGGACGCCACCGCTTCGTTCCTGGGCCGCGAGGTGGCCGACTACTTCAGCCGCATCAACGAGACGTTGCTGGCCCTACGCCGTGGCATCGCTTTGAGCCTCCTGGCTGGACTGGTGCCGCAAGGCTCAACCTTCCGGCCCGCTTCCAGCGTGGAGATCGACGGGGCGGTGCGCGGGCTGGTCACCGGGCTGGTGCAGAACGACCTGATAAAGCACCTGCAACGCCAGGGGTTGCGTCTGCCTTCCGAGATAAAGAGCGCGGCGGGGCTGCACGATGGCGAGGTGCCGGTGCAGCAGGATGGTCGTGGCCGCCGTGGGCGCGATAGTGCGCCCCCTCAGCCGGAACTGGGTGTGAAGGACGAACTGGCCAACGAGCTTTACTGGGAGGAGCAGGCCACGGCGGAACTGCTGGCTATTGCCTGCGACGTCATCACTGAAGGCCCCCAGGCAACCCACGTCAACAACATCATGTCCCGCTTCCAGGCCCGCGAGGAGCGCTTTCAGGCCCGTGCCGCCGATTTCCGGGCCCGTATTTTGGAGGCGCGCACGGCCTATTGGGCTGGCATTCAGGGCCGCATTGCCGATATCGTGGGTGCCGAGGCCATGTCTCCCTTCCTTGCCAGGTTCGAGGAGATTGACGCCGAGCAGGACGCGTTGTTGAAGCAGGTGACGCAGCAGGACGAGAATGCCGAACTGCCCGTCATGGTGAAGCCGGAGCAGGTGGGCGACCTGATGCGCCGCCGCGACGCGTTGGAAGAGGCCACCTTCACCGAGTTGATGAACGAGTTGAGGGCCACCGACCGGGGCACGCACGACCGCCTGAAGACTGTCTACGAGGAGTTCCGCAAGGAGCAGCGCAAGGACGAGCAGCGAGTGCTCAACGAGCTAATCCCGGAGGTATTCGCCTGTGTGTGGGAGGCTTCGCGCCGCACCACGGGCATGCGCCCCTACGACGTGCAGCTGATGGGCGGTATAGTGCTCCACGAGGGCAAGATCTCGGAGATGAAGACGGGTGAAGGCAAGACGCTGGTGGCGGTAGCTCCCCTGGCGCTGAATGGCCTGACCGCTCGCGGCGCGCACCTGTGCACCGTGAACGAGTATCTGATACGGCGCGACTCCGACTGGATGGGGCCAGCCTACAAGATGCTGGGGCTGTCAGTGGGCGCCATCTTTAGCAGCATGGCCCCGTGGGAGCGCAAGGCCGAGTACCTGTCCGACATCACTTACGGCTCGAACTCGGAGTTCGGCTTCGACTACCTGCGCGATAACATCTCCAACAACCCGGACGACCTTGTGCAGCGCCCGCACAACTACTGCATCGTGGACGAGGTGGACAACATCCTTATTGACGAGGCCCGCACCCCGCTCATCATTTCGGGCGCGGGCGAGGGTAACGCCGAGGTGCACGTGCGCGCCGCCGCCTTCGCCAAGCAGTTGCGGGCCGAGATCGACTACACGATGGACGAGAAGACCCGCAGCGTGGCGCTTACCGACGGGGGCATCGACCGCGCCGAGCAGTTCTTTAAGGTGGACAACCTGTACCACCCCGACAACTTCCAGCTTGTGTACGGCGTAGACAACGCGCTCAAGGCCCACGCCCTGTTCAGACGCGATAAAGACTACGTGCTCTGGCAGGAAGGTAAGGTGGTGAGCGCGCACGAGAAGCTCAACCCCAAAGTGCCGGTCGAGGTGGTCATCGTGGACGAGTTCACGGGCCGCCTGATGCAGGGACGGCGCTACTCGGAGGGCCTGCACGAGGCTATCGAGGCCAAGGAAGGCATCAGCGTCCGCGCTGAGAGCCAGACCTTCGCCACTATCACGATCCAGAACTATTTCCGCCTCTATCCGAAGCTAGCCGGCATGACCGGTACCGCGGCGACCGAGGCCGAGGAGTTCTTCAAGATATACAAGCTGGAAGTGACCCCCATCCCGACGCACCGCCCGATGATACGCCTCGACAACCCCGACCGCATCTACCGCACCGAGGCGGCCAAGTTCCGCGCGGTGGTGGACGAGATCAAGGAGCTTTACGAGATGGGCCGCCCGGTGCTGGTGGGTACCGTCTCCATCGAGAAGTCGGAAGAACTAAGCAAGATGCTGGAGGAGGTGGGCCTGCCTCACTCAGTCCTCAACGCCAAGCAGCACGAACGGGAGGCCAGCATTGTGGCCCAGGCCGGGCAGCGAGGTGCCATCACGATAGCCACCAACATGGCGGGTCGTGGTACCGACATCACGCTCGGCTTCGGCGTGAATGAGCTTGGGGGCCTGCACATCATCGGCACAGAGAGGCACGAGAGCCGCCGCATCGACAACCAGCTACGCGGTCGCGCCGGGCGACAGGGCGACAACGGCTCGTCGCGCTTCTACGTCTCCATCGAAGACGAAATCATGCGCCGTTCGGGCGTGAACCAGAACATCGTCAACTCCAACATCTTCAAGAGCCTGTGGGAGGAAGACCTGCCTATCGAGCACTCGATGATCTCCCGCTCGGTGGAGCAGGCTCAGGTGAAGATGGAGGGCTTCAACTTCGACACCCGCAAGCACCTGGTCGAGTACGACGACGTGGTGAACTCGCAGCGCGACTATGTGTACAGCGACCGCCGCTACATCCTCAAGCAGGGCGACCCGCGCCTCATCATCGGGGAGATGCTGAGCGCGAAGGTGCAGGAGATAGGCACGCAGGCGGTGGGTGGCGACGGCAAGAACAAGCGAGGCCCGGTGCCGGGCGGCTACATGGTCATGTTCGACGCGCTGAGGGAGTCGTTCCCCGCCGAGATCGTGCGCCGCCTGCTCAAGTCCGTCGTGCACGCCCGCCTGATGCCCCTGGCCGAAGAGGGCGACGTAGAGGGGCTGGTCGAAGAGTTGCATATCTTGGCCGATGAGGCTTACGAAGGCGTGCTCGACACCCAGGTCAGGGAGATGGACGAGAAGCTGAAGGATTTCTTCCACATCGGCGACGAGTACTATGAAGTGGCAGGTGGTGGCGAGATAGACTTCAACAAGCTGAGCCGCACGCTCGGCCTGCCCCCGGACATCATCCAGGAGATGCAGGACTCCGATATGGGCTATGAGGATGCACTGGACTTCCTGGGCGACATCATGCGCGAGGGCTACGAGAAGCAGCAGCGACCGCGCATCGAGCAGCTAAAGAAGCACATCTCCGACGAGGCGAAGAAGCTTGCCAACAGGGGTCAGGAAAGCCCCAGTGCGAACGCGGTGGATGTGCGGGTGCGCGGCCTGCTGGAGACGATAGACGCCAACTTCAACCTGTCGTCAGCATCGGCGGCGCGCTACGTGGAGGCCGAGAAGGGGCATCATGCCGGTGGCAGGTCGAGCATGATGGAGGCTGGCGGCTCCGACAGCGTGGTAGATGAGGTGGAGGAGCAGCTTGAGGTCCTCTACGCCGAGGTCGAGCATACGCTGGGTGAGGTCTTCATGGAGACCAACCAGCAGATGCCGTTGATCGCGATGGTGGACAACCGCCTGCCGCGCTCGGTGTACCGCCAGATAGAGGAGCGGCTGGGCCTCGAAGGGCTGGAGCAGGTGGAGAATATCCCTCTGGGCCAGCTACCGGCGGAAGTCGCAGGCATCGTCAAGGACGCCTTCGTGCGCTGGCAGGAGGCAGACCTGATGTTGCGGGTAATTGACTACCTGTGGACGCGGCACCTCACCACGATGGAGGGGCTGCGGCACTCTATCGGCCTCCAGGCTTACGGTCAGAAAGACCCCCTCATCCAGTACAAGATCAAGGCTTACGACCTGTTCGAGGAGCTGAAGGGCGAAATTCGGCAGCTAGTAGTGCTCAACGTATTGCTGATGGGCGAGAAGGCCGAGGCCGCACGCGCACAGAACCGGCAGGCGGCACAAGCCCAGTCGCAAGCAGCCCAGCAGCAAGCCGCCGCTCCGCCCCAGCCCTCGAGGGCCACAGTTGGGGCAGGTGCCGGAAACGGCAGGGCGTCGCAGGGCGGCAACGGCAAGCAGCAGGGCAAGGGCCAGTCTGCTCCGCGCCCCGCGAACCAGGCCGTACGCCCGGCACAACCTGTCCCGGTAGGCGCGGGTGGCGCGATGAAGGCCAAGGTGGGCCGCAACGACCCCTGCTTCTGCGGCAGCGGACGCAAGTACAAGCACTGCCACGGTCGGTAGTCGCGAGTGATGAAGACTGAGGATTGAGCGTTGTGCTCAGTCCTCTCTTCTTGTTAGCTTCGGAACATATCTTGCTCGTGGTAGCTATGCGACGTTGCGGGGCCGGAATTGTAACCCATGTAAATCCCGGAAAGGAACAGTTTTGCGACGTACCATACTCACAAGCATTGTTTTGCTTCTGGCCGGGACCTTGCTCGCGTCCTGTGGAAATCCCCCTGCGCAGCCTCAGAATGGCACACCTGCGGGAGAAGCTACTATGACCCCTTCTAACTCAACCCCGACCGGCTCCGTACCTGGAGAGCAGCCTTCTCCCCAGCCATCTGCTGAGGCGACGCAAGCCGGTGCGTACCCGAAGTTCGGTAAAGCCCCCGACCTTAGCTGGGTTGCCGGGCGGGTGACGTTTACGCGCATTCAGGGGAGCTGCGTCTATCTCTTTGCCAAGGAACTGCCCACGCCTGCGCCCCAGCCTACACAGGGTACAGGCCCCATTGTAAGCACCTCCGTGGCAAACGACACTTCACCGCCTCTGCGCGACATCACCCCGCAACCGGCAGGTACGGCCCAGTTGAGCGAGCCGGTTGGGGACGTTTTTATACCGGGAGGGCCGGGCTGGGATGCTACGCAACTGAAGGACGGCGATATGGTGGTGGCGTTTGGTCGGTTGCTGGGGCCAGACGACACGCGGGTGATGTGCCCCGGCGGCACGCACTACTACGTGGAGCGCGTGCAGGCCAACCCCTAGCTTGTACGCTTCCGCTGGCAGTTTTCAATTTTTCAGTAAGTACCGATAGCGGGATCAAACTCCCCCTTGTCATTCCGAACGCAGTGAGGAATCAGGTGGCCCTCGTTCTTTGTTGCACTACAAGAACAATGGTGGTTAGGCCACTCCTGTGCTCCAATTCCCCTTCTTCCCTACCCATCTGATCCTTCGCTACGCTCAGGATGACAGGGTGGGGCTTTCGTCCTGTTATTGGTCCCTTAGTTGCGATATGCACCAGGAAGGATGGCAGGGCGGCGTTTGGGCGCTCATTTCCTTAGGTAGCCGGTACGCGGCTTGCCTTTGTGCCTGGGGGCTTCACTCAAGTCCATTTCGGACCCCTTTTTTGGCCTGCGACGTGGGTAGTAGATAGAAGAGAATATTTCTAGGAGCATTATAAGTGTGGCTGTTATACTAAGAAGAAGGGCGCGCAGGAAGAAGCATGCAGGGCAGTAGATTGTCTCAGGTGGGGAGGCTTGACGGCGAATATGACGGAGCGCCAGGCTTTTGATTTGGAAGCGTACGTTCGCCGGTCGCAGACAGGCCCTTGCTTCATCTGCGAGATCGTTGGCCGGGAAGCGGGCTACTACGAGCACCACGTCGTCTATGAGGACGACATGGCCATTGCCTTCCTGAACAAGTACCCAACTTTGTACGGGTACACGCTGGTTGCACCCAAAGAGCACAGAGAGCAGGCAACGGGTGATTTCACACCCGAGGAATACCTGGCGTTGCAGAGGGTGGTTTACAACGTGGCTGAAGCGGTGCGGCAGGCAGTGCCCACCGAACGGATGTACGTACTCACTCTGGGCAGCCAGCAGGGGAACAGGCACGTCCACTGGCATATCGCCCCTCTGCCGCCTGGGGTGCCCTACAGCGAGCAGCAACTGGCCGCCCTGAACATCGAGAACGGCGTCTTGAAGCTCTCAGACGAGGAAATGTCCCAACTCGCCGAGCGCATCCGCAAAAGACTAGAGGGCATGAAAAATCCGCAATCCTAAATCTGAATTTCCAAATCATACGAGGAGACTTAATGCCTGTCAGTATTAGCCTGCGGCGTGGCGTTACGCTCATGTCCGCAGTGTTGTTTGGGCTGCTGTTGTGCGTGGGTGTTGTCCAGGCAGGCACGCCTGCTCAGCCGGGGTCGCAGGGCGCAAGTGCCGCACCGACGGACAGTGTGCAACAGAGCAACAAAGGCGTCGTGCAGTACCAGTGGGCGGGCAAGACAGAGTCATTTGATTGCTCCACTATCAAGGCGCGCGGTGTGGACCGGCAGACGAATCTGCGCGCTGGCCGGATCATGGCGGCCTGTGGTTATGACGGCACCCAGTATAAGAGCGCGGGCAACTCGCCCAGTGCTATAGAGCGCTTCAGGGACGAGTTCGCGTACGGCGGGGCCGACAGCACCGTCAACAACTACGCCGCCGATACTTACCCCAAGGTGACTCAGGCCGAAAGCACCGTCTGGTCGAACGGCGGCACTATTGTGGTGCATTACAACAGCTCCAGCGATGCCCCCGACTGCTTCGCCGGTCTTTCCTATTCGACGGATGGCGGCGTTACCTTCACCCAGATCGAGCCTAACCCTCTCTGTGAGGGGCATGGGGTGAATGGCGGCGACCCTTCGTTGGTCTACAACGCCAAGCTGGGCACCTGGTTCGCTACAGACCTGGCGTCGGGTGGCGACTGCGGGGCTTATGGCATCGGCCTGTGGACTTCCACGGACGGTATGACCTGGAACACCGGGGCCTGCGCGCACGTGGGGGTTGATGATGATAGGCAGTCGCATTGGGTGGACAATAATCCATCAAGCCCTTTCTACGGGCGGCAGTATATCTCTTTCAACAACTACGACACGCCAAGCACCAACCTGCAAGTCATCCACTCGGACGACGGTGTGAACTGGACGGCACCCTATAACCTGTATACCGCCGACTTCTACCGCAACGTGCAGATGACAGGCGGCCCCGACGGCACGGCTTTCGTGACGGCGATGGACGAGAACAACGGCGGCACCAATCCACGGCAGAATTATATCTTCCGGTCCACCGACGGCGGCGCAACGTGGTCGGCTCCCATATCGATGGGCGCCACCTTCGCCCCGCCCGGTGATAAGCAGTGCACCGGCTATTTCAGGGCCATCAGCCCCAACTGGCGGCATATGGGCTGGGGACAGCCTGCGGTTACGTCCGCCGGGGTGGTGCACTACGTATATGCCGGGGCCGGGACCAATCCCAACGACGCAGGCGATATCTATTACGTGCGCTCCACCGACAATGGCTCCACGTGGTCGGCACCTGCGCGCCTCAATACGGACAGCACGAACAGACCGCAGTGGATGCCCTCTCTGGCGGCTACGTCGTCGGGCGCGCTCATGGCTAGCTGGTACGACCGGCGCGACACGGTGAACTTCAACTACGCCTTCTATGGCCGGGCCTCTACCGACGCAGGCGCGACCTGGCAGGTGGACGCTCCGGTGAGCGACGTAATCATGCCCCAGTTCGAGCAGCCGGACACCTCGTTTAGCTCCTGCTTCGCGGGTGATTACAACTATCACACGTCTTATGCTGACACGGTATTTATGACCTGGACCGACGGGCGCAACCTCATTGACGGCGGCATAGCCCACGAGGACGTAGGCTTCGATCAGGTGGACCTGCCTGTAGGCTCGCCCACGCCCTCCGCTACCCCAACGAGTGTGCCCACCGCCTGCGCTATCCAGTTCACCGACGCGCCCCCAGGCTCTACTTTCTACCCGTTCGTGAGGTGCCTGGCCTGCCGCCAGATTATGAACGGATACCCGTGTGGTTCGGCGGGCGAACCATGCCCCGGCACCTACTTCCGGCCCAACGCGCCTAACACACGGGGGCAGCTAGCCAAGATAGTGTCGATCTCGGCGGGCTTCAACGAAGACCCAGGTGGGCAGATTTACTCCGACGTGCCGCCCGGTACAACGCACTATGAATACATCAACCGCCTGACCCGCCGG
>JAXDKH010000089.1:0-4291 GCA_034667185.1 Chloroflexia bacterium
GTATCCACAGCCCCAACTGGGCTACGCTGCACAACCTCAGCCGCAGTACCCCGCCTCCCCTCAGCAGGGCTATACTCAGCCTCAGCCGTATGTTCAGCCAGAGGCTCCCTCACCCACTGCACCTGCTCCACCACCTGCTGAGAGTGCGGTAGCGGGACCGGCTTACAGCACGCCGGAAGATGCTATTGGTGAGACAGCGCGCGTGCAGGACTTTGGTTTCACCACGCCATCGATCACCGAGCAGGCAGCCCAGCCTCCAGGTGCCACCAACCAGTCACAAGCCGGCGCCGGACGACCAACTGAAACGCAGGAGACCGGGAAACTGGACCCTCCGCCCTTCCGCAGCAACAAGCCCAGCATGGAAGGTGAAGGGTAGCACCCTACAGCGTATGGACGTTACTTCGACTCCCACAACCCAGGAAACTGTGGCTGACGTAGTGGTAGCTCGTCTGCGACCCAGGACGGTCGGCGAGGTCATTGACCAGGCGTTCAGGTTGTACCGCAGGCATTTCCTGGTGATGCTGGCTATCGTGGCCGTCGGGAGCGTACCCGCGACGTTGGTCGTAGTGCTGTTGAACAGCTATATCCTCTCCGGCATCAGTTATGGTGGCCTGACGGCTACCAGCCTCGCCAGCACCAGCGGCTCCAATAACGGCCTCGAACAACTGCTGCTGTATGTGCCTGGGGCGGCCCTCGTGATCGCCATGCTGGCGGCGCTCACTGGAGGCGAGGTCAGCTTCAAAGGGTCTTACCGGCGGCTTGTGCGTGTCCTACCGAGAGTGCTGGGGCTGCTCGCTTTGCACCTGCTGGTCTGGTTGGTGGTCTACTTACCCACCCTGCTGGCGACTATGAGCCGCAGCGGCTTCTCTACCCGTGGCACCACCAGTCTGGCAAGCAGCGTCGCCATCCTTTCATCGTGCCTGACCCTGCCTTACCTCATCATCAGCATACGGCTCTACATTATGCTGCCCGCCCTCATAGCCGAAGACATCGGCCCTGTGCAGGCTATCCGACGTAGCTGGAACCTGACCCGCAATTACTGGTGGCGCACCTGGGCGCTGTCGTTCATACTCGGCCTGTTGAGCAGCGTTATTACGCTCGCGCCGCAGGCACTGGTGGTAGTCTTGCTGGAAAGTGTGTTCCATCCCGACCCGCTGGTATCTTCGGCGGTCTCCACCGCAACCGATGTCGCGTTTGCCAGCCTGTTCGTGCCAGTTGAACTGCTGGCAGTCGCCCTCTACTACATCGACCAGCGGGTGCGCAAAGAAGGGCTTGACCTGGAAAGCGCCATAGCTCGACGCTACCCGCCCGTAACCTCGTATGCCTACGCGCCGGTTGGTTACGCTCAGAGTTGGGAGGAACCTTCCGGCGAGACTCCCGGGCAGAACCGCGTCCACCGAGTGAGAGTTGACGGGCAGGCAGAGTGAAGCGGCGCGGCAAAAATCGCATACAGAGGGGCTGGCTGCTCGCTGGGGGCGTGACCGTGGCGCTGCTGGTCGTGTTCGGCGCGTGGTTCTTCCTCGCCGGGCCAGGAGCGGGAGGCAGCATTGGTCCCGTCGTTTCGCCCACGCCATTGCCCCGCCCGGCCCTTGGCAAGCACCTCACGTACGAGCAATACCAGGCAGCAGTGCGTACCTCCCTGGACGAGGTGCGGGCAGCCGCTTCGGCAGAGGAAGGCAGCAACGAGCGCAAGGGCCACATCGAAGCAGCGACAAAAGAGCTTGAACGGGTGGAGGGCGCTGGCGTCGAGCCGGTAGGCGGCGACCGCACCTCAGAAGCCCAGATTGACAACACTTCCGCCGTTCGTGAGCTACGCTCGGCTGAGGTCAACCTTGCGGCGGTGGAGAGCTACCTTGTTGCCCTGTCGGACTCCCTCGGAGTGGGCGGGCGCGATTACCTGGGGGGCACCCTGGACGGTGCGGCTGCCGGTGCCCGCCTGCGCGAGGTGCTCAGCGACCAGGCCTTCAACTACGAAGAGCAATTGTCGCCCCTGCAAAGGTTCATGCAATGGCTGTCTGAGTGGCTGTCTCAGTTCACAGGCAGCAGCGACCCCGATAGCAATCTCAGCCGGTTCCTCCTCGCGCTCGTCGCGGGTCTGGCGGCTGGGTGCCTCACCTTCCTGGCCAGCGACCGGATACGTAACAGGTGGCTGCGGTTCGGGCTGTCGGTGCTCGCCGGCGCGATTGTTGCCTCGCTCTTCTACGTTAGCCTGGGGCAGTTGGACATATTCTTCATGGTACTGGCCGTGGTCGGTCTCATCGTGGCAGCGGTGGCTATGGGCCTGTTCACATTGGGCCTGAACCGGGGCACGACTGCCACCTCCTCTCCGCGTTCCCTGTCCGATCTCGCGGCGGTGCTGGGCATGAACTCGGTGGAGGCGAAGCGCAGGGCGCAGGTGTCGGCAGCCGAGGCCGATTTCAGGAGCGCCATACGCTATCGCTGCCTGGCTGTGCTGCTGGTGCTGGACGAGGCGGGCCAGCTCGCTTTCGACCGGTCGGCCACCAACCGCGAGTATCTCTTCCGCGCCCCCGGCCCCCTCCATGATGAACTGCAACCGCTGCTCGACCGCTTCGATGACGTGTGGTACGGCAACTCGCCCACTGACGCGGAGGAATGGTCGGGGTACTCTGCCCAGGCGGACAGGGTGGAGGCGCTGGTTGCGGGCCCTGTGGGTAAGGCTGCCTGATGCTAGACCCAACCCGCCAGCCCAATACCCGCGGCACCCGCCTGTCCGACCTGGTTATCATCGCGGTGACCTTCCTTGGCCTGTTCGCGGTGCTGCTCTGGCTGTTTGGCTCGCAGGGCGTTGACGAGACGCCTGAGAGCGTGGGTTCCTCCCTCAGTTCGGGGCCGAGGGGTACCCTGGCGCTCTACAGGTGGCTGGAGCGCACAGGGTTCGAGGTGAGCCGCACCGAAAAGGGCGACAAATTCCCTCCTGAGGCCGACACCCTCATCATGGTCAACCCGAACAACGACTTCCCTACCGGGCAGGCGGGCACCGTTCGCCGCTGGGTGGAGGAGGGCAACACGCTCATCCTCGCGCTTGGCGGCAACCTGGACGATGCCAGCGTTGGCCTGGGCGACAAGCACCCGATGTTGCGAGAGTTCGGCTTTGATGTCACACCGACCTATTTCTTCAGCGACACGGTACCGATGTCGCAGCCTGCGTTCGGCAGACCCCCCGTGGTGCAGGTCGGTATGCCGGGCACGGTTGTCCTGGCCCTGCCGCTGACCGGCACGGTGCCGTTAGCCACTACTATGAACTCAAGTGGTGGCCGCCTGCCGCTGGCGGCCATGATGCGCGTCGGTGAAGGTCGCGTCTTCGTGCTCTCAACTCAGTTCCCCCTCACCAATGAAGGGATAAGGGAGCCGGGCAACGGGGCGTTTGCGTATAACATGTTGCAAATGGGGGGCGGTAACCGCGTAGCCTTCGATGAGGCGCACCATGGCGCATCTTCCGGTGGCGACCTGATAGCCCTGCTGACGAGCACGCCCTGGGGCTGGGCCCTCATCTACGGGGCCGTGCTCGGTGCCGTTTATTTCATCTGGAGCGCCCGCCGCCTCGGTCCGCCCCTGCCCGTGCTCACCCCCGACCAACGTCGCCCAACTTCTGAATACGTAACGTCGGTGGCCCGCCTCTTCCGCCGTGCGCGCAAACCGGGCTATGCCGCCGAACGCTACCTGCGCTTCCTCCGCCGCACTCTCTCCCGCCACGCCGAACTCGACCCCTACCTCACCGACACTAACTTCGTCAGCGCCCTGGGTGAGCGCGGCCGCCATGCTTTCAACCAGGAGGAGATGCTGCGCGCCATCCAGCACCTGCGTGACCTGGAAGGCAACGCCAGCGGCAACGAGGCCACGGAGGTGGCGGCACTGCAGGCATTGCGGGAGGCGGAGCGTGTGAGATTGGAGGCGCTGGGGCTGAGAGGCGAGGGTAAGTAGATTACGACAGGGCTCATGTATCATATACTGCTGAAGGAAATGCGCATCCCTGCAGACAGGAGGAATATAGATGACATCGCGTAGGGTAACACTTGCAGAAGCTAAGCTTAACCTCAATGAACTACTAGAGGAACTTGCTTCAGATGACGGCGAATTGCTGATTGAGCTAAATGATGACCTTGTATTTGTCGTCTTGCCGCTCGAAGCTTATGACCCGAAACGACTAGCATTAGAAAGGGTCGTACGAGTCATGGAAGAGGCAGGCCGTAGATCAAATTTAGAAACTGTCTGAAAAGGGTGACGGTCAGGAGGAGGAATAGATAAACTTGGAGTGTGAACAACCAAGGAT
>JAXDKH010000090.1:0-13735 GCA_034667185.1 Chloroflexia bacterium
AAGGGCGAAATGGGCCAGTAACCGGTTCATGCAATGTAGCTTCTGGTTGGTGCTGTGGACCGTGGGCCGGCAATCAGTAGCGATAGCTGACTCCCAGAGGGCGAGAAGGCATTACCGGGTGGCTCTCAATACAACGCTGCGTGGCCGCGCGACAGTGTAACGCAATCAGGGAAGAAAGGTAGACTGACAAACTTCGCAGATTGTCCCCTGGTCACGTTATTCGTTGGACGGAAGTAGACGCCAGGGCAAGGTTCACCCTCTCTTCCACACGAGTAACCTGTCACCATGTTACGCTTTGACAAACGCTCGATGAACACCCAGAAGCTATCTGTGCCGGATACGTCCTCGAAGGTGCGGGTGTTTGGAGGAATAGTATCGGTAAAGCCCGCCGAGTTGGAGGCTATCTTCGCTAGCTGCCCGCGCGTGATCCAACCGCCGGTATGGAAAGTGCCGTCCCCGTAGCCCGATACGTAGCCCCTATGGGCCAAACGCTCGATATGCTCGTAGAATGGTGAGCCGGGTGGTACGTCAGCGAAGGTCTGCCCTGAAACCGGCTCGCTGAAGCCTGCAGCGTTGGCTACCATCTTCGATGCCTCGCCGCGGGTCACGTTTTTGTGAGGGCGGAAGGTACCATCCGAATAGCCTCCTACTATGCCTTTGCAGGCGAGACAGCGGATATAGCTGTAGAAAGGGCTGGACTGGTCTACATCGGTGAAGGCCCTGCTGCATAAGGTAGCGGTGGGGCTAACAGCGCTATGTGTGGCCGTAGGACTGGAAGTGTGGATGGCGACCCTGGTAGCAGTGCGACTGGGGGTGATCGTGGTAGGAGTTGCGCTCGGAGTGTTGGTATGCCACACACCCGTAATGGGTTGTGCCGCTTGGCTCTGCCCCGCGTAAGGCAGGTCGTACATGTCTTCAATGGTACGCAACACGTTGAAGTGGGTGACAGGCTCCGCGTAATAGCCGGCGCGCACCATGGGACCCAGGAATACGGTGGGAATGTGGTTGGCGGGCGTGAAATCGTCTTCATCCCAGGTGAGGATGAAGAGGCTGTTGTGCGCCTGTGCCCACTGCACATACAGGTCGAGGTGTGCCTTGAGCCAGCTGTCGGCCACGGCGACTGTGCCATCGTGCATATCGTTGTCCTGGTTCGGGATGACGAAGCTGACAGTGGGTAGGTCTGCCAGTTCCGCTGGCCAGGAAGTTAGCGGCTGGTTGGTAGCCGTGGGTATGTTTGTGAAGTTCACCCAGGGCACGTGCTTACGGTAGTATTTACCGCTCTGGCACACTGTTGAGCCGGGTGCAGGCAGGTCCTCTGAGTAGCCGGTGAAGGTGCGCCCGGTGTTGAGCAAGTAAAGGGCGAGGCTGCCGGTGGAGAATGCGTTGGGGCAGCCGTCGTCAGTAGCACCCTGGTTGGAGCCAGAGAAGAGATCGAGGTAATTCGGCTGGCTGGGGTGTTCCACCCCATGCGAATCCGTGAACAGGGCCCCCGACTCTGCCAGCGCGTTTATGTACGGAGCATCCGGGTTTCCTATTATGCCCCCATAAGAGTGGTTCTCCTCCGCCACGATCACCATGTGGTCGGGCACCGGTAACCCGGCGCTGGAGACCGAAAACCTGGGTGCTCCCCTTGCGCCTTCTGTGGCCGCAAGCAGGATGAGGATCGTGAGCAGTAGCACAGATAGAGCAAGAGTGTGACGCGGGCGAGACCCTGCGCGAGCGTATAACGGCGAAAACCGGGTGGATTGTAACGTATTGGGCATTGAGGCGGTCCTGTCTCAGGCGGTACATATTCCCGTTGGGGCGGAGTCCTTATATGTCGGGGACCTTAGTCCGCCCATAACAGGGCTGGGGAGGCGGGCGAGCGCACCGCCAGAACGGCTAGACAGGTAAGAGCGGAAAGTGTTGATTGAAATTCGCATTGCCCAATGTGAATGCTTGTCATCAAAGCGAATTGTCCTTTGCTGAGACAGTCTGAGCAGAGGTAGTCCGCAGAGATGGATTGAGCAGGCGACGAATAGTGCTAGCAAAAGTTTAGCAGACGAGTCCCGCTATGACAAGTAACACCGTTGGTTGTTTCAATAGTGCAACGGCGCAGAGTGCAACGGCGCAGGGCGCAACGGATTGGCAGTGCTCGGCAACCTAGCCGTACAGTCGCAGATAGCCTCGTGTGCTCACTGAAAGAGCTTCATCGTTCACGGGCCCGGTAGCCTTGAGTCACGAGGTCTGAGATTGTAAGATGCTAGCACGACTCTGTGAGAGGGTATTGAACCAAAGAATGCCGGACAGACTCACGATTTGTTCCAAGTTCCTCAGCAAACACCTGCGGCATGCCCCTGAAGCGCTGGGCCTCAGCATGGAGCCGGGTGGCTGGGTACCCGTAGATGCGCTGCTGGAGGCGTGTAACAGGCGCAACTTTCGTATCACCAGGGAGGAACTGGAGGAGGTGGTCGCCCGCAACAACAAGCAGCGCTTCTCCTTCGACCCCACCGGCACGCGCATCCGCGCCAATCAAGGCCACAGCGTAGAGGTAGACTTGCAACTGGAGCCGATGGTGCCTCCCCCTGTGCTTTACCACGGCACCGGCAGCCAGAACGCAGAGTCCATACAGCGGCAGGGCCTGCACCGCATGTCCCGCCACCACGTCCATCTCTCAGGGGACATGTCTACAGCACTGAACGTCGGTGCGCGGCATGGCAGGCCCATTGTCTTCGAGGTAGACGCAGCGGCCATGCACCAGGCAGGGTACGAGTTTTATCGGTCAGCTAACGGGGTGTGGCTGGTGGATCGTGTGCCACCGGAGTTTTTGAAACGCGAAACGTAGATCTGAAACGTGATGCGGTTGGTGGAATATGATGCACACGAACTAACAGGATCGCTTCTGCTTTGAGATGGAGATCCTGTTACACATTAAGGTCACAAAGTAACAATAGCCGCATCACGTTTCACGTTTCAGAACCCGCCTATAACCCACTCGGGAACGTTTCCGGCGGCTCTTCCGAACTCCAACCCGCGACCCTGTCTAACGGCTCCACGGCTCGGGTCTCGTCGATGTGGATCACCGCATCGAACTGGTCCGAGAGGCGGCAGTTGAAGTAGTGGCTAAGACGCTCTGTGGCAGGGCGGTAGATGACGCCGATAGCCCGCTCAAGCCGAGGTTCGCGCAAGGCCTCCGCTGCCTGTCCGTCGCGTAGGGGCAGGAGGAAGCGGGGTGCATCTATTGCCTGGCTCACCTCGTGGAACAGCGCCTCGTAGCTGCCAGGCAGGCCGGGGTTGACCTTCTTGCGCTGCGGCGGCTCGTCCCAGTTGTCGGCGGCTGCCACGCTGCCTGTGTAGGTGGTGAAACCAATCAGGAAGGCGCTGTCGCCATGCCTCTCGCGCACTAGCTGTCCTATGTTCCACTCGCCTGAGCGTCCCACCTCTGTGGCCCTGGCGTCTCCCAGGTGCGAGTTGTGCGCCCACACCACCACTTTGGCGCCGGGGTTGCGCTTGTCGAGGTGCTCCACCAGCGCCTCCAACGTCTCGACCATGTGGCTGTCGCGCAGGTTCCAGGACGACACGCGCCCGTGGAACATAGTGCGATAATACTCCTCGGAGTTCTTCACCAGGCGGGCGTTCTGCTCAGCGAAGAAAAACTCGTCCTCGGCCACCTTGCCGTCCATGTTGGCGTACACCGAGGACTTGTTCTGCAACTCCACAAGCTGGTTGATCACCTCGTGCTCGCACGGTTCGGAAAGGCCGAAGCTGGCCGCATACCCGTAGGCTTGCGTGTCCTCGGCGTAGTGCTCGAAGCAGCCGTAGCGGTACCGGGCGCGTGACGCGGCTTCCGGGTCTACCCTGTCCAGGTATGCCAGCACCGCTTGTATGGAGCCGTAGAGACTGTACAGGTCCAGGCCGTAGAAGCCCGCCTTTATGCCCCCTTGCAGCAAGGTCTCGTTGTGCTCGCGCAGCCAGCCGACAAAGTCGAGCACGTCGGCGTTGCGCCACATCCAGACCGGAAAGCGCGTGAAGCCCGAAAGCGAGTCGATAGCCGTGGCCCCATCGCCCATGCCCCGCACATAGCGGTTGATGTTGTAGGCGTCGGGCCAATCGGCCTCCACCGCCACGGCGCTGAAGCCCTTCTCAGCGATGAGCCGCTTGGTGATCTGCGCACGCTCGCGGTAGAACTCGTGGGTGCCGTGCGAGGCCTCACCTATCAGCACGAACCTGGAATTACCAATCTGCTCCAGCAGCGCATCATAATCGTTCCGCCCGCCCGTAAGTGGCTGCGCTGCCTGGCGGACGATCTCCGCTGTACGGTCACGTGTGCCTGCAACCATAGACCATACCTCCTTCTACTACGGCACATGGTCAAGCAAATCACAGGCCAAAGTTGGGGCAAATTCGTATAACGCGTACGCACACCAGCCACTCACCTGGCCGGGGGCACTTCGACCAGGCGCACGTTACGGAACGAAACCCTACCGAGGCCAGGGTTGTGCAACGCAATGACCAGGGTGGGGTTGTCGGCTGGGCACTGCATACCGATGCGGATCGTGTGCCAGGCTCCATCGCTGGGTGTACTGGCCCCGGCAGCGTCGGGACCGTGCCTCACAATCGACCCGGAGGCCGAGCTACATACCAGGTAAGTCTTGAACCGCCCCGACTGCAACTCCGACCGCGCCTCCATCTCCAGGACGTATGTCCCGTTGGGGTGGGCCTGGGCAGTGGCGTAGGCGTCGCGCTCCACCTGCCCGTCACCCACCAGCGACATCTCCCGGCCCTCCGCTGCCGCCGAGAACTCCACACCTGCTGTGGGCAGTTGCCAGCCCTCGGCCTGGGTGCCATCTCCCACGAATTGCCCGTTGATAGGCAAAGCGGTGCCGCGTAACGTATCAGCGCGTACGTACATGTCGAGGTACAGCCGCCGGAAGTGCTCGTTGCGCAGTACCCCTTCGTAGCCCAGGCTTGCCAGCCAGTCCCGCACCCTTTGTATCTCCAGGGTGTCGAGGTACGCGAGCCACACCACGGTATCTTTCTGCGGGTCAATCTGCTCGGCAACGGCAGGCAGGTTGCCCAGCCCCTCCAGGTTGATGTGCCTCCCGGCCAGCGCCTGTGGCTCGTACACGCCTATCAGCACGACCGGCCCGGGCCCTGGGTAGGCAATCACCAGCCTGCCCTCTGCTGAGGCTTCGCGCGTATCGTGGGCCAATTCGCGCCAGTGCTCTTTGTCGGCAACCGAGTAGACCGTGAACAGCGACACAACGAACACCAGCAGCACGCAGCCGAGGGAAACCCAGCGGAGGGTTGATATCCAGGACGGCAACTCGTATGTAGCCAACGCCCCCAGCAAGAGCGCCCAGCCCAGTACCGCGTACATCACTGTGCGGTCGGCATAACCGGGGCTTAGCAGGCTCAGGCCGACCGCCACCAGCACGGTGCCGATGCTCAAGCAAGTCGCGAAAGCCAACCCCAGAGGTGACCGCCTCCCAAGCAAGAGCAGGCCCAACAGAAAGGTGGCAGCCAGTACGACGAGCGCCGCGTCGTGAAGCAGAGGCCACTGGGCCCAGGGTGTGGGTGTGCCGCTGAAGAAGTAGCTGCCGTTGTCCGCAAAGCCCAGGATGGAGCGAATAGATGCGTAGACGCGATTGGGGCTGGCACCCAGGAAGGAGACCCGCGACTGGTCGCCTATCCTGCTGGTGGCGAGCAACTGCGGCACCCACGGCAGGTAGCCAACTACCGCCAGCACGCCCGAAACGAACAAAGGAATTGACCGCCGCCCATGTTTCTTCAAGACCAGCGGGAGGATAACGAATTGTGGCAGCAAGGCGTACAGTGGGCTGTAGTCGATGTACATGCCGGCCAGAGTCGAGACGCCATAAAGCAGCGCCCACTGCCACCGTGGCTCCTGGTAAAAGGAGAGCAACGCATAGTAGGAGACAGTCACCAACAGGAAGGCTATTGCGTACTGCCGGGCCTCCTGCGAGTACCAGACGTGAAGCGGAGAAAAAGCTACCACGCCACTCGACATTAGCCCCGCCCACGAGTTGAACAGCTTGCGCCCCAGCAGGTAGACCACTGGGAGCGTGACCGTGCCCGCCACGACGCTCAACAGCCGCCCCGCGCTGACCTCCGGCACTGCATAGGACACCAGTTTCACCAGCGCGTAGTAGAGGGGAGGGTGTGGGTCGTATGCCCCATGCAGCCCCAGCACCTGGTCCCACGGCAGGCGGGCAAACATAACCGTAAAGCCCTCATCCAGCCACAGACTCAGCCTGTCATAGCCATAAAGACGGAGCAGACCGCCCAACACGGCCACTACCCACGCCAATTGCGAGGGCACCCGCCAGGAAGCAGCCGCACGGGTCCGCTTGTCGGCGGCTAGGGAGGCTTTGACTACAAAAGCTGTTTCGGTGTTTGACATGGAGGCTGTAGCGACAGGGCAAGATGTGGCTCACCTGCGCTGCATAGAGTACGCCACAAGAGGGCGCGGCTAGAACAGCCTCCATTATAGTACGAACCATAGCCTGGGCGTTTATTGGCACACGAAAGACGCTGTACGATGGAGCAATGAGGACTGAGGAGAAGTACGGAATGTACGGGCACGATGCATCGTGCCCGTACGCCCCCAACCGTCATAACCTTGGCGCGCTCTTGGCGTCCTTGGCGTGATGCGGTTCCGTCTCTTCTTTTGTCATCCATCGTCCGGTGCGCGCTAGCTGAACCTTATCCTCGGGTCCACCAACGCGAACAGCACATCGGCCAGAATGTTGCTCAGGATGATGAGAGTGGTGATGATTAGCAGGAAGAACATCACCAATGGCAGGTCCACCGCAAACACCGAAGTAACGAACAGCAGGCCCATACCGGAATAGCCGAACACCGTCTCCGTGCCTATTGCGCTCGAAAAGAGGGCAGGCAGCGTGAGCGTGATAATGGTGATGACCGGAAGCATGGCGTTGCGCAACGCGTGCCGCAGTATCACCATTCGTTGCGACAAGCCCTTTGCCCAGGCGGTGCGCACGTAGTCCTGCCGGAGCACTTCCAGCATCGAGCCGCGTATGAAGCGCGAAAACTGGGCCACCTGCACGGTAGCGAGCACCGTTACCGGCAGCACCAGGTGGTACAGGCGGTTCAGCACATCGTTGCCGCGGTCTATGTCGGCAAGGCCACCGGGCGGTAAGTATGGCAGCCAGGTAGCGCCCTCCAGATTCAGTTGCTTCGGTAAGACCGCGAGGAAGATGATGAGCATCAAGCCCATCCAGAAAGTCGGCATCGACAGGCCCACGAAGGATAACGCCGTCACCGCGTAGTCGAGGCGGGAGTACTGCCGGATAGCCGAGATGATGCCAATGGGAAACGCTATCAGCAGGGCGAGGAGCAACGCGCTCACGGTGAGGGCCAGCGTGTTACCCACACGGTTGCCGATCATCTCCGTCACAGGCAGGCCCCTGGCAATCACCAGGGAACGCCCGAAGTTGCCGGTGAGCAACCCTGAGCCTCGGACGTGCCAGTCACCGACCCATATATCAACACCCTTCTGTACGGACTCGTTGCGGCCGTTCAGCTCCGTATAGTCCGACGGGTCGAACAACCAGCGCAGGTAACTGAGCGGATACGGGGAATCGAGCTTGTACGCTTCCATCGTCTTCTTTATTCGCTCGGCGTTTAGATCCTTACGGCCGTGCTGTAGCTCGGCAAATTGGTCCAGCGGCCCTCCAGGGCTGGCGACCAGGATGGTGTAGATGAGGAAGTTGGAGAGGGCAAGGATGAGCAGGCCCTGCATGAACCGGCGGATGAGATACACTACCATAACCGACACCTCCACACATAAGACCGGGCGGCGGGGTGCCACCAGGCAGGGTGAGTATGGCGTCGCATATGTATGCTGCTGGCTGTGCTCTCTCATCAGCGGCGCGAGCAACGCGACGGGGGTTGGCGGGCGGCTGCGGACGACCACCAACACTGATATGACAACCAGGGGCCGCGGAACGGTTCAATCGGCACGTGGGGAGGCCAGTATGCCTCCTCAGAAACCGAGAGCAGACTCCTCATCCAACTGAAGGGAGGAGTCGAGCATCAGGTCCGAGCCGATCACCCGGCCAATGTTGATGCGCTGGAAATCGAGCTTCAGCCGCCCCGCGATAAACTCAAGCACCTCATTGTTCGTCCAGTACCCGGTATGGGCCTTGCCCGGATTGGCCCCGGTCTGCACCACGATGTCTTGCAACTTGAAGCGGTCGCGGAAAAGCACCTCCAGCGGGTAGGCGATGAGGTCCTGCGCGTCCAGGAAGTTGTACCACACGCCCTCGTCTTGCGCAGGCTCGGCGTGAGGTATCACCGGCGAGCCTGGCGCGGGGTGGTGACTGCCAATCCTTCTATCCATGTCCAGCGTCAAAAGGGCGATGGGCGAGCCCATAGTAAACAGGTTCGTCGGCTTGAATTTGGCGGCGGTCCATTTAGGATTGTTGCGCACCTGCTCGTAAATAGTCTCGAACGCGACCACGGAGCCAAGACTGTGTGCGATGATCGTCACCGCATCGCCGCTACCGGCGTAGCGCTCTATCTTCTCAGCCATCAACTGCTGGATCTCAGTGCGCCAGGATGCCGTCATGTAGACCAGCACGTCGGTGACCGCGGTGATCATGGTGCGACGCACCTGGTCGAGGCCGGCGATGCGGTTCAAGCGGTGCACCAGGCTGTAAAGCTTTTCGCTCTCTTGCTCATAAGCCTTCAGCAACCGTTGTTCCGCGTCGTTGCCGATCATGGAGTAGTTCACCTGCTCGAAGGTGACTATCTGGGCCACTTCCTCGGGAGTAGCGCCTTCAGGCACGACCCCATACTCAACCAGCTTCCTGAGCAGCAAGGTCGAGGTCTTGAGGGAATAGTCCCCCTTGATGACGTTGCGCGCAATGCCATGAACAAAGATCACCCTTAACACGTTCATGTTCTGGTGCTCCTATAGCTGCTATTAGGTCACATTTTAAGCCACGCCATACAATGCTGCCACGGATAGAAGCCAGCCGAAGAGAGGCACCCGCCAAGGGCTGCGTCTTCCCTCTCTTAGCTCCTTCCGGTGCAGGGACAGAGATACTATATCACATAGCAATGCGGCCTGGCAGCCCTCCAGACCAGGGCAAAAGGCCTCACAATATCCCTCTTAACTCACCACACCCGCCCGTGTCGTTTGTTCTCAGGGCCGCTGCACGTACGGCACCGGAATTTTGTGGTATCATAGACTTTACAGGCGGCTTTGCGCTTGGGGTGCTCTGTAAGTACAGGACTGACTTCGCGGCCTCGCGCACGCGGTGGAGCAGGCAAAACTCAGGTTGAGGCTGCGTGCTCCATGGGCGCATTACACTCCTTACCTGGCTTATGGTCTTTACAAGTCCCTTCCACCAACGATCGTATCAGCAAGACCTCTTCGTGCGCGCCGCCCCAGTCCTCCCACTGTCATTTCGTCAGCCGCGTCCTTCCGCCCACTCGGTGCGTTGCACTTACGTTGCGGCTGCCGGTTCCCACCGTCGTAATTTAGTTTCGTTTTCTGCGGCCCTGTAGATATCACATCAACAGTAGAATAGCCGGCGAGGATTCGAATGGACAGGGTTGTATCATTTAGCGGTTGGCTGAAAGAGCAGCGCAAACAGGCTGATCTCACACAAAGAGAGTTGGCCCAGGCAATAGGCTGCTCCGAGATTACCATCAAGAAGCTGGAGTCGGGGAAGCTTCGCCCTTCAAAGAGCCTGTCCAAGCTACTGGCCGACTACTTCAACGTCGCACCCGAAGAACAGGCCGCTTTCATCCAGCTTTCCAGGTCCAGGGGATCCGGCCCGGAGCAACCACCTGCTGGAATTCACCTAGTCACCAGTAGCTGGCAGTCGGCTGCCGGTGCCCAGAACCTGCCCGCGCCCATCAACAGCTTCGTAGGCCGCACCCAGGAGATAGAGACCCTCACCGCGCTCCTCTTGAGCCCCGACGTTCGGCTCGTCAGCCTCACGGGAGCACCTGGGGTGGGCAAGACGCGGCTGGCCCTGGAACTGGCGGCACGCCTGAGAGACAAGTTCCAGGATTCGGTGCGCTTCGTTCCTCTTGCATCGGTAACAAGCCCTGAGCTGGTGGCACACGCCATAGAGAGGGCGCTAGGGCTGAGTGTCATCGGGAAGGTAGACCCCTGGGTGGCGGTGCACAGGTACCTCCAGGGGAGGCGGCTATTGCTGGTGCTGGACAACTTTGAACACCTGCTCCCCGCGGCCATGAACGTGTCCGATCTCCTGGCAGCGGCCCCCGATGTGAAGGTGGTGGTTACCAGCCGCCAGGCCCTCGACCTCTACGGGGAGCACCGCTTCGAGTTGCTGCCACTCGCTATGCCCGTCACCGGACAGGAGCCGGTCGAGGATCTCCTGTCCTTCGGCGCGGTGCAATTGTTTGTGGACCGCGCCAGGTCCTCCAGCGGAGACTTCGACCTGACAAGGGACAACGCGCAGGCGGTGGTCGATATTTGCGAAAGGCTGGACGGTCTGCCCCTGGCGATAGAGCTGGCAGCGGGTCACGTCAGGAGCCTGCCACCGCAGGACATCCTCACGCGATTGAGGGACAGCGAAGGTCCGCTGGGGCTGCTCGCGGGGGGACCGAGGAATCTCATGGAAAGGCAGCGCGCCCTGAGTAGCACGCTCGAATGGAGCTACAACTTACTGGACGCGAGCGAGAAGCAGTTGTTCAGGGCTATATCAGCCTTCGCGGGGGCCTGGACGCTTGATGCCGTTCATTCCATTACCGCTACGGCCCTGGACGACTACCCTGTACTGAACGCCCAACTGCAATCGTTGGTCGATAAGAGCCTTTTGCGCCAGTACAGGAGCCTGGGTGAGCCCCGGTACTACATGCTGGCGACCCTGCGTGAGTTCGCGAGGGCGCGCGCTCAAGAAGAGGGAGAGGCAGAAATGCTCCGCACACAGCACGCGCGCTACTACCTACGCATGGCCGAAATGGCAGAGGAGACCTGGATTGGGCCGCAACAGGGCCGTTGGATTGCATGGCTGGAAGATAATTACCCCAACCTGAACGCAGCCCTGGAGTGGGCACTTGAAGACGAAAAGCCAGGCGGCGATGAAGCAGGAACGTTCGAAAGACACATGACTGCGTTGCGACTTTGCGCTGCGCTGACGCGGTTCTGGCGGGCGCGAGGCATGATAGTCGAAGGGCGCAAATGGCTCGACCGGGCGCTGTCCCTGTCCGAGGTCTCACAGCCGGCACCGGAGGTGCTCTCGGGCGACCCTGCGTACAGCACCCCAACTCAGGAGGCGACGACAGCGCAACAGGTACGTGTGAAGCTGCTATACAGGAGTGGCGACCTGGCCTCCATACAGGGCGACCTGAAGCAGGCATTCACACACATGGAGAGCAGCCTTGCACTTGCCCGGCAGCTCGACGACAGGCACGGGATTGCTTCGGCCCTGAATGGGCTCGGCGTGCTGTACCAGGAATACGGTGACCTGCCGAAGGCCCGCGCGATGTACGAAGAGAGCCTGCAGATAGCGCGAGAACTAAGCGAGATGTACAAATCCCCCACCGGGTTGCGCGACAAGGAATTGGGCGACTGGGCAGACAACGGGCCATACCCCGATCGCGAGACATACGTGTACCACGTCAGGGAGGCCAATCGCTGGTCGCTGCTCTCGCTGGTTGCGAACAATCTGGCCGGAGTGCTCCTCGAACAGGGCGAACTTGTGGGCTCTGACCAACTACTCGAAGAGAGCATGGCGATCAAGCGTCAGCTCGAAGACCGGCAGGGCATAGCTCGCACGCTCGTGCACATGGGCAAGCTGGCTTATGCGCAGGGCCAATACGCGAAAGCCACCGGCCTGCTCGAAGAGGGGCTTGAGCAGTTCCAGGAGAGCCGGGACAAAGGCGGTATTGCCTGGTCCCTGCGTCTTCTGGCGTACGTAGAGGAGCTTACCGGACATTACGACAGGGCGCAAACCCTCATCAGGCAGAGCCTCACAATCTATCGCGAGATGGAGTACGAGTTACTGATCCACCTTTGCCTGCTTGCGCTCGGGCGAGTAACCCTGCTGTCGGTAGACGATGTGGCCCGCGACCCTGCCAAAGCGCGGGGCCTGCTGTGGCGCGCGGCGCGCCTCTTCGGTGCCGCTGAGAGACTCCGTGAGGTGCAGTCCGCGCACTTACTCTCTGCCGAGAGCACCAGCTACGAACACGCGCTGGCGCACGCCAACACCCTCGTGAGGGCTATGGACGCCCATGCTGGTTGGGAGGCAGCCTGGCAGAAAGGCAGGGCAATGACCTCGGCCCAGGCCGTAACTTATGCTTTGCAGGAAAACGGCGAAGCATAGGCAGCAATCTCCCCACGACACCAACCCCCGGCACAACCCGCGACACGCCCCCAATGTACATGGCCTACCAAGCCATGTAATCTTTGTGCGCCCACGAGCATGTAGCTACATGCTCGTACAGTCCGCCCCTCTGCCTTTCCGCCTGGACAGTCGAAATAGCTCCATTCTCAGGCACGTTTCACAACGTATACGTTTTTATATATCTTTTTGTACCCCAAACCATATGCCCGTTGGAGCTTCCCGAACCTCTTTATGGCCGCTAGGTTGACTATAATTACATTTGGCATCTGCTTTCCCCATGCGGCGTGGCTGGATGGATATATAGATACCAGGCGAGGCGCTATGTCGTCTCGTCTGCTTGGCACATCATATAGGAGGTTCTTTAGTGAGACGTTATATAAGGAAGTTGCGATATCCATTGGCCGCGCTTGCTGTATGCAGTATTCTCGTCATTATGCCGGTGTTGACCGCGATGGGACGCTTCAGCCCCGCGGCACCCCCCGCCACCGTGCTTCTGTCGGCGTTGGCCTCACTCACGAGCAATAGCCCATCCGCACCGGCAGTAGCGAGCACCTTTTCCAACTCTACGCCGATTACTATCACCGTGACGCAGATAGGTGGAACCAACCCATATCCCTCTCCCATCCAGGTGACAGGCATGACGGGCGCTGTCAGCAAGGTGACAGTGCAACTCAAGAACCTCACCCATGACTGCGTTCAGGACATGGATATCCTGCTGGTCAGCCCCACGGGTCAGAATACGCTTCTTATGTCTGATGTTGGAGGTGGCGCAAGCCCTTCCGGCATGTGTGGCAATGGCGCTCCGGCTAACCCATACCAGGGCATCAGCAACCTGACGTTCACTATTGATGATTCAGCGGCGCTGACCATGCCGGGGACGCTCACGGCCACCGCGCCTCTTACTCTGACCACAGGCACCTACAAGCCGACCAATTATGGCAGCCCACCGTTTAATCCAGATACGTTCCCTACAACTGTAGATTTTGTAACACCTCCGAACAACGGGAATGCCTCCCTGGGCGTGTTCAATGGAAGCAACCCGAACGGAGTTTGGAACCTGTACATAGTTGACGACGGCAACCAGAACCCTCCCCTGAACGGCAGAATGGGACTCGGGTGGTCCCTGACCATCGACACGGTCCCGGCGGCTCCCGCTACGTACGTGGTCAATTCCACCAACGACCCGGGCACGGGCGTGTGCGATGCGAACGAATGTACATTGCACGAGGCGATTCTCGCCGCAAATGGCAACTCCGGTAGGGATACGATCAACTTCGCTATCCCAGGCTCAGGGGTGCGGCTTATCAACGTAGTAACGGAGATACCGAAGATCTTCGAGCCGGTGGTTATCAACGGGTATTCTCAGACCGGCAGCACGGCAAACA
>JAXDKH010000091.1:0-11877 GCA_034667185.1 Chloroflexia bacterium
GGAGATAGGACTGACGCTTGAAACAACAGAGCCTGCCACTGTTGGCAGGCTCCTTTGATTCGCTCACTTTATTTCCGGTAGGGATACCCAGTCGTAGCCTATCTCAGGGTCGTCGTGGGGGATGCGGCCTTCGTCGGCGGGGTTGTAGACGTTCGAGGTAATGTATACCAGGTGAGCGGTGCCGCCAATCGCCTTGCAGCCGTGAGCCACGCCGGGCGGGATCTTCAGTATGCGCTGCCCGTAGTCCCCTCCCATGAACAACTCTTGCAGAACGCCCCTTGTAGGCGACTCCGGCCTGGTATCGTAGAGCGCTACCTTGAGCACGCCTACCGGCACGTACCACCAGTCGATCTGCTGCTTGTGGATGTGCCAGGCTTTCGCGACGCCCGGATTCATAAGCGAGTGGCTCAGCTGCGCGAAGCCCTCGCCGAAGAAGTCGTCGGTCTTGCGGATAAGCTCGCGAAAGAAGCCTCGCTCGTCTGTGTGCGTTACCAGTTCCTTTATCACCACGCCGTCTATTTCGGGCATTCTTCTCTCCCTCTTGGTCAAAGATAGGCTATCTCTTGCCCACCGTGTTATGCGTCGTGCTCCCCTGGTTCGTCCGCCGGAGTAAGGCTGCGCTCCCGCAACTCAAGCAGGAGACGGGGCAGGTCGCGCGCCAGGTTGGAGTTAGCTAGCGCGCGTGTGGCCCCGGCCCCTTTCGCCTTCCTGCGGCCCTCCGCGTCCATGTGCGGGCCGAATGCAATCACCGGCACCCCTCGCGACGATACCTCTCGGATAGCGACTTCCCAATCGCCTCTCGCGCCGAGATCTACGATCAAGACATCTGCATGGGGCATTGGAGAGCCGGGCCGCACGTTGGTGAAAGCATAGCCCGTCTTACGCGCCATGTTCTGCAACTGCACCCCGAACATCAAGTCGGTGCAGTACAGGAGCGCCATGGGCTTGCTGGCCGGCTCTTGGTCCGCCTGCAACTTTCCTTCCGTACCGTTTTCCCGTATCATATTCCGTGCACCTGATGTAGTAGTCAAAGCAACCCTCTTTTGGGCACAGGGTCGCGCCGTGACCTTTTGGCCTACAGGTTGCTATTCGTGGCATTTGTATCAGATGTTCAACCAGTCGTCAAGCAGGCGTACGCTGGAATATAGGGGTAGGCCGCGTGGGGAACTTCTGGGACGGACCGGACAAAAGTAGCTGGCAGAACCTGGCCTCTCGCCTGGAGGAGCAAACGCGCGCCTTCTGGGCCATCGATTCCATATCCACCGCCATTAACTCGACCCATACCACCGAGGAGTTGTTGCAAAGCGCGATGGAGCGAATAGCTGAGGTTACCGATGCTCACAGGGGCGGCATCTACGTGCCTCAGCCCGACGGTACGTGGCTGCTGGCAGTAAGGTATTACATGCCTACCGACCCCTCGGAGAGGCGTGCCCTGCTCCCGCCCTACGAGCCCGCGTTGCGCCTGGTGCTTGAGGCTAACGGCCCCATCGCGATGAGCGAGCGCCTTGATGAGCCTGCCAGGGTCGTTTCTCAGGCCGCCAAGGGCGCAGGCACGCAGAGCTGGGCCGCCGTAACCATCATGGCGGTAAACACCATCTGGGGCGTCCTGACGCTTTCCAGCAACAACTACGACGCCTTCAATACGGTGCACCTCGAATTGCTGCGCGTTACGGCGCAGCTCCTGGGCCTGTCAATCTCCAACGCGGTCATGCACGAGAAGGCCCTAGTAGCCGCCGACAGCGAGTTCCGGCGGCGGGTGGCGGAGATGGAGACGGTGCTGGGCAGCATGTCGGACGGCCTGCTCATATGCGACAATTTCGGCACCATCGTCCGTGCCAACCGGGCGGCGGCGCGCATCCTGGGCACGTCGATGTCGAGCCTGGTAGGTAGTTGCGTGCTGAGCGGAGAGTGGATGGCAGCCTCGGGAGGGCTCACGGGTGACGAGGACACCGGGCGAGACTGGCCCCTCCGCAGGGTGTTCGAGCACGGCGACGAGTGCCGCAATTGCCATATCCGGTGGGCGGCCCTGGAGCAAGAACGGGTGTTGAGTTTGACCGCGTCCCCCGTGCGTCGCCCCGGCGGTGGCCGTGATGGCGCGGTCATACTCGTGCGCGACATCACCGAAGAGCGGGAAGCAGACAGTATGAAAGAGGAATTCCTCAGCATCCTATCGCACGAGTTGCGCGGCCCCCTCACCGTAATTAGCGGCTACGCGCAGATGCTCTCTCGCCGTCTCGGCAGGCTCGGCCTCCAGGAAGAGGTCAACTACGTCTCCCTCATCAAGGAGAACGCCCTCCGCATGAGTGGCATGGTAGGCGACCTGGTGGACTCGGGGCGATTGGAGTCGGGAGTGCAGGCCATCAACAAGGAGCCGGGCGACCTGGGCGCGCTGGTCATGAGCGTGGCGGGACGTATCAGCACCGAGCAGAGCCACGCACCCAACTTCCACACCTTCCATATGCGCATCGAACCGGACTTGCCCCTGGTGGAGATGGACGCCCGCCGCATCGACCAGGTGCTCACGAATCTCATCACCAATGCGGTCAAGTACTCGCCCGCGGGTGGTAGCATCACGATAGCAGTGGAGCGTACGCCCCCTGACAAATACTCTGCCGTCTCCAACGCCGAATTCACTACCGCTGAGTTGGCCCCACCGAGCTTGCTCGTGTCGGTGACGGACCAGGGCGCGGGCGTGCCGGCGGAGGAGCGCAGGCGGATCTTCGACCGGGCTTACAGGGGCGACCGCGGCAAGGAGATCAGCGCGCAGGGCCTGGGGCTGGGGCTCTACATATCGCGCCTAGCGGTGGAGGCGCACGGGGGCCACATCGGCGTGGAGGACAGGCTGGGCGGCGTTGGCAGCACCTTCTGGTTTACAGTGCCCCTGGAGTAGTCCCAGGGCTGGCGAGAGCGTCCAAGTCGCCTGAGGGGTTGGCGAAGGATTTGCTGCGTCCTTAGCCGTCGAGCCAAAATCAACACCCAAACGCCGCTTTTGTCATTCCGAGCGTAGCGAGGAATCGGTTGGCAGTCGTACCCTGTTGCCAGGCACTGTGAAGGCGGCAATGCTACTCCTGTTCCGCAGTATGACTTTATCCCTACCCACCTGATTCCTCACTCCGTTCGGAATGACAATGCTTCTCTTGGGTGCTGAAGCCGGGGCGTATCCGCCGGAAGACCCGCCTTAGCACAACACGGCTATACGGGAGCAAGAAGCGAGGACTCTACTCCCCATGTCATCCTGAGCGCAGTGAAGGATCTAAAGAAGGTGAGTAGGAATACTGTTCAACGGGGAGCAACAGGGCGGGCTCTTGAAGGCTCAGCACATTCGTAAGAGTACTATCTTGGATCCTTCACTGCGCTCAGGATGACAGGGCTAAGCACAATGGCAACCTTATTGCTATGTAACAGAATAGCCGGTTGCTCCTGGGGCGGGGAATACCGGTAGCCGATATCCTTTGGAGTGACCAAGCCGGTAATAGAGGGCGGCAAATCGCACTGGCCGACTTACAACTACAACGCGCATGATTGACATACTGGACGAGCGACAACTTGAAATCAGGCACGCCGAGCGGCAGGCGCTTGGGCAGTTGCTGCAGGCCCTGGAGCCGTTGGACCCCGACCCCAAGGATACTGCGGCCCTACGGCAGGCTGTGGAGGACCTGGAAGAGCTTTTCCTGCTCGTCGTGGTGGGTGAGTTCAACGCAGGCAAGTCGGCCTTCATAAACGCTCTCCTGGGGCAGAGAGTGCTTCCTGAGGGTGTTACGCCCACCACCGCCACCATCAACCTCTTGCGCTACGGCGCGCAGCCAACCGAGCGCCTGGTCTCCGACTTCGTGACCGAGCGCACCTTCCCTGCCGATTTCCTGCGCGAGATCAGCATCGTGGACACGCCCGGCACCAACGCCATCATCCGGCGGCATGAGGAGTTGACGCGCACCTTTGTGCCGCGTTCCGACATGGTGCTCTTCCTCACGTCCGCCGACCGCCCCTTCACCGAGTCGGAGCGTGGCTTCATGGAGACGATACGCGAGTGGGGCAAGAAGATCGTGATTGTGCTCAACAAGATCGACCTGTTGCAAACGCAGGAAGACCTCGACCGCGTGCTCCACTTCATCCAGGAGAACAGCCTGGCGCTCCTCGGCCAGCAGCCCGATATCTACCCGGTATCGGCCCGTCTGGCGCAGAGGGCGCGCGAGATGCCGCCCGGTATTGAGCGCGACGCCCTCATGAACGCCAGCCGCATGCCGGAACTGGAGCGCTACATTTTCGCCACGCTGGACGAAGTGGGGCGCATTCGCCTGAAGCTATCCACTCCGCTGGGCATCGCCGGAAGGGTAGCGGAGAGGTACCACCAGCTAACGCGCACGAGGCTGGCGGTGCTCTCCGAGGACTTCAAGACGGTGGAGAACATCGAGGGCCAGATAGGGCTTTACCGGCAGGACATGGAGCGTGAGTTCGAAGGACGCCTCTCCCAGATCGAAAACATCATCTACGAGATGCGGGAGCGCGGCGACACTTTCTTCGAGGAAACGCTGCGCGTGGGCCGCATCCGCGACCTGCTGAACTCGGAGAAGATCAAGCGAGAGTTCGAGGACCGCGTGGTGTCCGACAGCGCCCGGCGGATCGATGACGCGGTAAGCGGCCTCATCAATTGGATGGTAGACCAGGACTTGCGGCTGTGGCAGGCGGTGATGCAGTACGTCAGCCGTAGACGGGAAGCGGGCGTCGCCTCCACTCCAGGATTCGACGAACACGTGATCGGCAGCATCGGGGGCCAGTTCGAGTCTAATCGCGAGTCGTTGCTGCGCTCCGTGGTGCTGGAAGCGCGTCGCGTGGTCGAAACCTACGACCGCAGGCAGCAGGCCGATGTGATAGCCCAGGATATGAGGTCGGCGGTGGGGCAGATGGTGGCGGCTGGCGGGGTGGCGGCGGTAGGCGTGCTCGTGTCGATAGCGTTCGCCGCGGCCTTTATTGACATAACAGGTATCACAGCAGCTCTGGTGTCGGGTGCGGCGGGCCTGTTCGTGCTGCCGTACCGCAAGCGTAAGGCGAAGCAGGAGTTCCGCGAGCGCACCCAGGAGCTAAGGGACAAGCTGGTGACGGCCATGACTACCCAGTTCAGCACTGAGCTGGACCAGTCGACCAATCGCATCAGGGAGGCTCTTGCCCCGTACACGCGCTTTGTGAGGCTGGAGCAGACGCGCATGACCGCGGCGGAGGCCGACCTGGGCCGCCTGGAGGAGAGCCTCGACTCGCTCCGGGCGCAGGTGGAGACTATCGGCAGGTAACTTACCATCGTTAGGAGAGCAGCATGGCGAACACACCAGAGAACAGCAGCGGCGACCCGGAAGAGCAAGACGTGGCAAAACTAGGCGGCCCTACCGCCCAGGCCATGGGCACCGAGTACCAGATGGTATCCGAGGCAGGCGTCACCACCGCGCAGGCAGCCGGGGAAGTCTCCGGTGAGGCCGCAGGGGCGGAGCATATGGAGCACGCTGGCCGCGAGCCGGAATACTATTACAGCAAGCACTCGGCACACGGCACGGCTGACGGCGGCGAGATGGCGAACAAGCCTCACGATGTCGTCGGTGAGATCGGCAGGCACCGCCAGGCCCAGCCGGAAGCAAAGGAAGAACACTTCGAGAAGGGTACCTGATACTCACAACCGTTGGAGCAAGACATGTCTGATTTGCCGGATGCAGGCTCGTCAAGCACGCCTGGTGTAACCGTTCGCCGTGCAACGCCTGATGACGGACCTACAATCGTGCGCCTTATTACCGCCCTGGCAGACTTCGAGAAGTTACCGCCGCCTGACGAAGCCGCACAGTCTCGCCTCCTGAATGATGCCTTCGGGGCGCGACCTCGCTTCGAGGTTTTCCTGGCCGAGCACGATGGGACCGTTGCGGGTTACGCCTTCGTGTTCGAGACCTATTCGACGTTCCTGGCTCTACCCACGCTCTACCTGGAAGACTTGTTCGTACTAGAGGAGTACCGCGGCAAGCGAGTAGGCTACGCCCTTTTCCTGCACTGCGCCCAGGAAGCGGTGCGTCGCGGCTGCGGTCGCTTCGAATGGGTGGTGCTGGACTGGAACCAACACGCCATCAATTTCTACGAACGGATGGGCGCTCGGTACCTGAACGAATGGCACATCTACCGGCTAGACGGGGATGCGCTGAGTAGCCTGGTGGGTGGAACCTAGAGCCCGAAACGCGAGGAATACGCCTGACCTTAGCCGTTTGGCTGGTCCTCTTGCTGCGACCTTAGCCAAGCTTCAAATTGGCTGACCGTTTCATCAACGGTTTGTTGCTGCCAGCCATACACCGACATGGCGGCAGACAGGTAGCGACTGCTGTCGTTGGCCTGGTATGAGATAGCAGACGCGCCACGCCATTGCCCGTGGAGGAACTGTAGGAAACGCCCAAACGGTAGCAGGCGGCGGTAAATCAGCACGCGGCGCTCCAGCATGATGTCCCCTGCAAGCCGGAAATACGGCTCGGCCAGGTGTTCGACCAGCGGCTCGTTGCCCGATAGAGCCATATCCCAGATGGCGCTCGCCAGTTCGTAAGCGGGATCCCCCAGGCCGAAGCGAGACCAGTCGACAAATGTGACTTTCCGGTCCTCCAGGACAATGTTACGCATGCTGGGGTTGCCGTGCACCGGCACGAGTGATGCACCTTGCCAGAACCTGATGTGGGCGTTGGCGTCTCCCGACACCGATTGCACCAGCCTCACCAGCGATTCTTCCAGGGCGGGGGGCAGCGCGGCAATGTACTCCGCCGGCAGGTCGCGGTACTGCTCGTGCACCCGGTTCCACCAACCCGCCAGGTTGCGAGGCTGCGGTGCCAGCAATTTTGCGTTCAGCGTGCGGCTGTGGACTTCATGCAGAGCGCGAGCAATTCTCTCCGCGTGTGCATCGGTGAGGTACGCGGCGTCGGCGGCCATGCCCTCTACGCGCCGGTAGACCACACCGTAGCCACCTACTGTCTCGGGCAACTCACCGGCCCACACAAGCTCCGGTGCTAGCCCTTTGCTCGCATACATCTGCAGGGCCGTAGCTTCTGCCTCGGCCAAGTCTCTCGCGCCACGCTCAAGAACGGACGCTTTTGTACCCGGCCTGTCGACGTAGTGCTTGAACCGGAAGCGGCTTTCGCCTGCCGATACCGAGTAGGAGCGCACGCCATCGCGCTCGTATTTGAACGTGGCTTCCGGTTGGGTCGAGTCGAGGCCTGGTAGCGTACCAAGCCATTCCTGGATGCTGAGTGTGTCTGACATGCAAGTCTATGACTTCCAGGCAGAGGTGCTACCTGGTGTTGCGTATGAACTCCAGGAACTCGGCCCTGGTTGGTGGGTTGTTGCGGAAGAGGCCCCGCATGGCCGATGTGACCATTGTGCTGCCGGGCTTCTTGACGCCCCGCATGATCATGCAGTAGTGCTGCGCTTCAATCACCACTCCCACGCCCACGGGCTTGATGGCGTCCACGATAGTGTCGGCTATCTGGCTGGTCAGCCTCTCCTGTAGCTGGGGGCGGCGGGCGTAGCCTTCAACAACCCTCGCCAGCTTGGATAGACCCACGATACGACCCGCGGGGATGTAACCGACATGCGCGCGGCCGACAAAGGGTAGAAGGTGGTGTTCGCACAGGCTTTGGAACGGGATATCCTTCAGGACCACCATCTCCTTGTGCGACTCCTCGAAGCCCACGGCAAGGTACTCGCTAGGGTCGATGGTAAGCCCCGCGAAGACCTCCTCGTACATGTCGGCTACCCGGCGTGGAGTGCCAAGCAAGCCTTCGCGCTCAGGGTCTTCCCCCACCGCCTCAAGTATCATTCGCACGGCGGCCTGTATCTTTTCCCGGTCCAATCACTCCTCCAAAGTCCTGCGCATGCGTGGCGCCAACGATGAGTATAGCACATAGGGTGCCTGCGGTAAGTTGATAGTTGTTAGTGGTTAGTAGGGCGGCGCTGTCGTAGGAGATGAATGATGCCCAGGGCCAGGACGATCGCCGTGGAGAGGGCGCTGATCGTAGCGGCGATGTAGAAGATACGCGGGCTGTAGTGGAAGCTAACCGTGTGCCTGCCCGCGGGCAGTGCGACTGCACGGAAGGCCACGTTGCCGCGCAAGATCGGGGTGGGGCTGCCGTCGATCTCCGCCTCCCAGCCGGGTGCGTAGTTGTCGCTCAGTACGAGCCAGCCTGGTTTCGGCAGCGTGGCTTCCACCTCGGTTCGCTCGGGGTCGTCAACGAGCCAGGTCACGGGCGCGGAGGTGCGGTCGAGGTTAGCGGGGGTCGCCGCTTCTTCTCCTGCGTCCAGCACTACCGTCCGGTCGGGGTCTAGCTCCGGCGAGCGCAGTGCTGCGATAGCTGCCTCGCTGTCGGGCACGACGCGCGAGCCGAACACCACGTATGCACGAGGGAACGCTTCGAGGTTCTCGTAGAGGGCGGTGCGTTGCTCCTGGAGGATGAATGCGTAGGGTTTGGCGCTGCCCACCACACGGGGCTTGCGGACCGTGGCGATGTAGCGCACACCTGCGATGTTCAGTTGGCGCTGGTCGGTCGCGGTAAGCTCGAGGTCTTGCTTGCGTTGCACGTCAAAGACCCTTGTTCGAGCCTGGTGGTAGAAGTCATCGTACAGGTGGGCGAAGGTGCCATCCACGATGGGTTCGTACCCTCGGAGGTCGCGCAGTCCGAACAACATCGCCACGTTTGGCCGAAGCAGATTAATAGTGCCCGCCATGCGATCGTGGCCGAGGTGCTCCGCGAGGTAATTGGTGGTTTGCGTGGGTGGCATGATGGCCGCACGAGGTGTGGTGGGGTTGTACCCGTTGCCGAAGGTCCAGAGATCGGCGTACAGCAGCGCCACGAGCAGCGCGGGCGTGGCGGCCGCAGGAATCCAGCCCCTCCAGCGGGCTAGCAATATGAGCGCCCCCAGCCCAAGGAAGACCACGGGCCAGTTGTTGGCAAGTTGCACAGGGTAGAGGAGCCGCGCCATATCGACGTGGCTGAGCATCGGGCTCCATGCGCGGTCCCAGCCGAGGTCGCGCACGCCCAGGTAGATACCCAGCATCAGGGCAAAAGCCGCAAGGGCACCACTCGCCAGCCAAAGCCCTGTGTCCCTCGCCTTCCGCGTGCCGGGTGAATGTTTCACAACCGCGTCAAGACCATACCCGGCCAGCACCGCGCCAAAGAACGAGAAGACTATCAGCCAGCGCACGCCATGCCCGGCACTCAACACCGGCAGCGCCTTCACAAGGTGGAAACCGGGGGCGCGTACAGCCAGCAACAGCGCCAGCACCGTGGACTCCGCGAAGAATGGCACCAGCCGGTCACGCCGCCACATGGCTACCGCACCCAGCACACCCAGTCCGAGCGCCAACAGGCCAACGTAGCCCGTTTGCTCGTTGAAGTTGGTGAGTTCCGGGCGCACCCAATAGGAGTCTGTCAGGGGTGTGCCGGTCCAGTTGGGGAAGAGTTGGCTGATGAAACGTAAGGCCATTTCGCCCAGGTTGAAGGGCTGGATGTCGGCGGATCGAGCGCCTAACGCGCCGCTGGTGAGCATGAAATCAAGGGTAGGCACGAACTGCACAGCCGCGACGCCGAGGCCCAGTATCCCCGACGCCGCGACCTGTCCGAGCCCCGCGAGCCTCTGTCTCGAACCCGCCCTGAACACGAATAGCGCATACATTATGTAGGCAGCCCACATCAACGCGCACAAGAACTGCGTCTCAGGGTGGCCGCCGAGAAGCAACGCGCCCACCGATGCAGCCGTAAGCCCCACCCACGGCAGCCGACCTGTTTGCAACAACCGTGTGCTCGCCCAGAAGAGCGCAGGCATCCACGTCAGCGACCACGTAATAGAGTAGTTGAGCCACACCGCCGCAAACCCACAGAGCATGAAGACCACGCCCGCCGCGATGCCCGCCGCTGTGCTCCTCCCAAGCGCCCGCATGAAGCCGTAGGTGGTGAAGCCTAACAGCGCCAGCCTGAGCCAGGCCGCCCACGTCCAGTAGTCGTATGGTCCGGCCAGTAACGCTACCAGGTTCACAGGGTCCAGCACCGCAGGCTGGCTTGATGCCAAGAAGGGCGTGCCGGTAAGGATGTAAGGATTCCAGAGTGGGAACTGGCCTGTGCGCAGGCGCTGGATTGAATACGTCACGTAAGGGTAGAAGTAGTCGGCAACGTCGGCGACCGTGTGGTTCTGGTCTATCTTCGTGCCGGGCGGGACCTCGTGCCCTATCCACATGTAGTCGTACTTGTAGCTAAGGTCGGTAGGCAAAAAGACCTGCCCGCTGACTATGGGCCTCCAAAGGAAGAGGGCGCTCAGCAGCAGGAAAAGGACAGGTGGTCCAGCCAGCTCAAGCAGTCGCGTGGCGCGCCTGCTCCTGAGAAGTAGGTGATGCTCGGAACTCGACTGCGCATCCGGAATCATATGGCTCGTTTATAGGGCACGAGAGGCTGCGTGTCAATTTTCGGCCGCAATTTGTCGTGGCGCAAAGCGCGCCGGACCTAATTGACATAGGCTAGGAAAGCAAGTACCATAGTGCTAGCGTACACATTGCGCAATCCTGCACAAAATCATTGCAAACCAGCATTTCAAATCCGAAATTCGCAATCCGAAATCCCAAATTGAAAGGATATCTCCATGCCAGTTACTAAAGAGCAGGTGCTACAGGCGCTGAGCGTCGTCAAAGACCCCGACCTGGGGCGTGACATCGTATCGCTCGGCTTCATAGAAGAACTCAATATAGATGACCGCAACAATGTATCCTTCAACGTGGTGCTCACCACGCCCGCGTGCCCGGTCAAAGAGCAGTTGAAGCAGCAATCGGAGTCGGTGGTGTCTGCCATTCCGGGCGTGCGCGACGTAAACGCGAACATGACCTCTCGCGTGCGGCAGGGTATTATGACCGAGCGGCAGGGCATACCCGGCGTGCGCAACATCGTGGCGGTGGGCTCCGGTAAGGGTGGCGTGGGCAAGAGCACCGTGGCTGTCAACCTGGCCCTGGCCCTGGCACGCGACGGGGCGCGAGTGGGACTGCTCGACGCGGACGTGTACGGTCCCAACGTGCCGTTGATGATGGGCACCTCGGCGAAGCCCCAACAGGTGGGCGAGAAGATAGCCCCTGTGGAGGCATACGGCATCAAGATCATCTCGATGGGCTTCTTCATCGACGCCGACAGCCCGGTGATCTGGCGCGGGCCGATGCTCACTAAACTGCTCACCCAGTTCATGTACGACGTGGAGTGGGGCGAGCTTGACTACCTAGTGATGGACATGCCGCCGGGCACCGGGGATGTGCAGCTTACCACCGCCCAGTCCGTGCCGCTTACAGGCTCGGTGATGGTGTCCACCCCGCAGGATGTGGCGCTGCTTGATGCCGGCAAGGCGCTGATGATGTTCAAGAAGCTGAACGTCCCGGTGCTAGGCATCGTGGAGAACATGAGCACCTTCGTTTGCCCCCACTGCCAGAACCCCACGGACCTGTTCGGACACGGCGGCGCGCAGGCAGCCGCGGCACGCTACAACGTCCCATTCCTGGGCGAAATACCGTTACACCTGCGCATCCGCGAGGGAGGCGACGAGGGTCGCCCGGTGGTCGTGGACGCCCCTGGCACTCCCGAAGCCGAGGCCTTCATGCAGGTAGCCCGCAACCTAGCCGCCCAGGTGAGCGTAATCGCCTACCGCCAGCAAGAAGCCAAGCGCGGCGCACCCGTGGCCTTCTTCAGCAAGCGGTAAGAGAGGGAACCGCCAAGACGCCAAGGACGCCAAGGGCGCGCCAAGATTAAGTGGGTGTTCTAAGCAGAAGGAGCAGGGTACGTGCTGTCGTACCCTGCTCCTTCTTGTATCCTCCAAGCCTTAATTTTCTTGGCGCGCCCTTGGCGT
>JAXDKH010000092.1:0-4337 GCA_034667185.1 Chloroflexia bacterium
CGGCGACTTTGTGCGGAGGGAACTTATGATTGCCGATTGTCGTAACCGCCATAATGAACATGGGTGTTTCCATTGTGGCCCCGGTGGAGTCTGTTCCGTGAGATCGGCTCACCTCCTCAAACAGACCGGGGTGCTTATCGATGAAGTTCGTATCCACGACTGTAATTCCCGCGCCCGTGTCCCATACGGCTGTCGCCTCTAGCTCCCCCAGCCGAACATCAACGTATGGGTGAAACCTGGCACCATATGTAAGCTCTTGAAGGCTAACAACAGCTTCCGATATTTCGATTGGATCAACGAGGACACGATTCTCCTGAAAGAGAAAGTGACAGCGGAAGTCCTTGAGCACATCCATGCCGACCAGATTTCTCATACCGGGGCTACTCCCGGTCGCTCGAGAGACAATCAGGTCCTTCCTTGAGATAGGGCCAAGGTCAAAACTTGGAAGCGTAATCAGGTCGTCGCTACTGTTCGCGAATACTCCTGATGAATGACTCTTACTGAGGCTGTCAAATGTGCTGGTGTAATCGTCAAGCACCACGGAGGTCCTCGCCGCGCCTGTATCAAGAAGAAATCGGTACTGCTTCGTGCCGATTGTCACGTCAACCAAAACTTCGGCAACTTCGGTTTCCTCGTCATCCGGTTGAATTATGAGACTGAAGCCACTCATCTTGCCCTCCAATCGTAAGAAACGCTATATACCCGATTCTGCTGGATTGGCTCGGTTTTGAAAGAAGCTTTAGGTCCGAAATCCTAACTTCCAATTGTCCAATTCAACCCGCTCCTATTACGTTCCCCGTCACAGATGCTGGTGAGCGTTCGGCATGCCCGTCCTGCCTATGCACGCGCACTAGCAGCTTGCCTTCGGGCTGGACGGTGGTGCGGACGGTCGCCAAGATGTGCTGGCCGGGCACGAGGTCGAGGCGGAAGCGTTGCAGCAGCATCGCCATGACCAGCTTGATCTCCGTCTGGGCGAAGCCTGCCCCGATGCAGGAGCGCGGGCCCACAGCGAAGGGGATGTAGGCGTACTGGGGAGGCTGGGGACGGAAGTCGGGTGCCCAGCGCTCCGGCATGAACACCTCCGGGTCCACGAATTGCGTCGGCATGCGGTGGCTCACGAAGGGCACATAGCTCACGATTTCGCCCTTCCTGATCGTGTAACCCTTCCACTCGAAGTCCTCTTTGGCAGTGCGGTTGGCGCTCGGCGCTGGCGGGTAGAGGCGCAGCACCTCCTTCATCACCTGCTCCAGGTAGGGCAGGCGCTCCATGTCGGCCACGGTGGGAGGTTCGCCCTTTAGCTCCCGATCTAGCTCGGACAGCAGCTTCGAGGTAACATGGGGGTGTTGTGCCAGCAGGTAGAAGGCCCAGGTGAGGGCGTTGGCACTCGTCTCGTGTCCGGCCACGAATAGGGTGAGCAGTTGGTCGCGTATCTGCTCGACGCTGAGGCGGTTGCCCTCTTCGTCCCGCGCCGCCACCAGCATGGAGACCGCGTCGCCCGTGTCGGTATGCGAGCGTTCGTGCTCCGCGATGATGCGCCGCAGGGTGCGGTCGATGCGCTTGAGGGCGCGGCGCAAGGTGGCACCCTCGCCCACCTTGAACACGTCGAATGGCAGTTGCGCCAGGCCGATGTTGAGTGGGTTGCTCACCACCTTCACGAGGGTAGCCACCGACTCGCCCAGCTCGTGCGCCGAGCCGCCCAGGTCCATACTGAAGAGCGTGCGCCCAGCGATGACCAGCGCCAGGTGGTGCATCTGCTTGCCGATGTCGAGCACCTGGCCGGGCTGCCACTTATCGAGCATCTCGTTCGTGGAGTCCCGCATCACCTCCGCGTAGTGCTCTATGCGCTTGCGGTGGAAGGCTGGCAGCATGAGGCGGCGCTGGGCCTTGTGCTCCGGGTCGTCTATGAAGAGGAGGCCGTTGCCCACGATCCAGCGGGCGCGCACCCGGTCTATCAGCGGCTCCACCAGGAAGTTAGAGGCGTTGTCCACCAGCACGAAACGGTTGGCCTCGGCCCCGTGCAGCGCCGCGCCCTTAATGCCCAGCAGGTCGATGCGTATTACGTCGCCGTAACGCCGGTAGTTCTCCAGCATGAAATCGAGCGGGTTACGTATGTAAGAGAAGACCGCGCCGACGAACGGGAGGGTGGGCGGGCCTGGTGGTATGCGCACCGTGCTGGTAGCTGTAACCATAGTTGGGGTAGTGCCTTTCTGGAGGGGGTCTCTTTATTATACGCGAGCGACGGGCATCAGTAGCTTACGACAGTATTGATTCCCAAAGATCGCATAACAACCAATAACCCAAGGTCAGCACACTGCCCCTTTTGTCATTCTGAACGCAGTGAAGGATCTCGTCCTCTACCAGGATGTTTCCTCTTTCTTGCGGTACTTTGTGATTGAAAGAAAGGTGGTGTTTGGGTGGTGAAGGACGAGATTCTTCACTGCATTCAGAATGACAAGGTCCGGCGGACTCCTGATGTTCAAACGGCGGTGGTCGAGACCTGCACAAGCCCGTTAAAGCAAAAAGCTCTGACATTCATAATGTGTCAGAGCTTTTCTCTTGCGGGGCGAAGTGCCGCGGGATTTAGCGGGCATGGTCGCCGGTTTGCTGCTTGCCGTGCCGCAGACCCTGGAGCGACTGGAGGGCCTTCCTCCACAGGCGGTAAGCGTTGGCGTCTGTCCTGCGATCGCTGTTGATACCGTTGGCTACCTGCTCTAGCATGTAATAGTTGGTGGACATTGTCGTGATCTCCTTCTTTGATTTTGATTGGTGTTTCTTTAGATTTTCAAAGGCCACATTGATTTCTACTATGTTTATATCATAGGAATTCATGTTTGTCAAGAGGTTTACTCAATTTTCCTCGACCAATTTTGAATTTTCTTTATTGAGACCTTAATTTCTTACTTCAGTGGCATAGGGGTCTACCTACAGACTGGGGAATCCTCGCAAGATCGGCCCCCACGCCTATGGCATGCCATTTGCCTCTATGCTCATGATGGTCACCGACGTGCAAACTGAAGAAGGGCCTCTGGCCGAGGTAGTGGTTGACCCCAGGGAGTCAGCTAAGGCTGCCAACCTGCGCTATGTGAGCGACAGCAGGCCTGGTATCACCCGGCGCAAGGCTGGCAAGGGTTTCACCTACGCTGATGCTAAGGGCCAGCGACTCACCGACCCAAAGGAGCTAGCCCGCATCAAGGCGCTGGCGATACCCCCCGCCTGGACCGATGTGTGGATCTCCCCCTACCCCAACGGCCACATCCAGGCGACGGGGCGCGACGAAAAGGGCCGCAAGCAGTATCGCTACCACGCTCGTTGGCGAGAGGTGCGGGACGACACCAAGTTTGGCCGCATGATCGAGTTTGGCAAGGCCCTCCCGAAGCTACGCGAACAGGTAGACCAGGACCTCGGTAAGAAGGCGCTTTCCAAGGAGAGAGTGCTAGCCACTCTGGTGCGCCTGCTGGAAACTACCTACATTAGAATAGGGAACGAAGAATACGCGCGCACCAACAAATCGTTCGGGCTGACCACTATGCGCTGCCGCCATATCAGCGTCACGGGCAGCAAGGTGCAGTTCAAGTTCCGGGGCAAGAGTGGCAAGCGGCACACCATTACGGTAGACGACCCGCGCCTCGCGAGGGTAATCAAACGCTGCCAGGAGCTGCCGGGCCAGGAGCTATTCGGCTACCTGGACGCCGAGGGTCAGCGCCGCACCATCACCTCGGACGACGTGAACCAGTACCTGCACGAGATAACGGGGCAACATTTCACAGCCAAGGACTTCCGCACCTGGGGCGGCACGGTGCTGGCCGCCATCTCCCTGCAAGCGCAGGAGCAAACCCACAAAATGACGCAGGCCCGCAAAAACGTAGTCACGGCCATCCAGGAGGTCTCCGAACAACTGGGCAACACTCCCGCCATCTGCCGAAAGTCGTATGTGCACCCTTCGGTCATCAACACCTACCTCGAGGGCACCCTGCACTCGCTGCTAGCCGCCGAGGATCCCAAAGAGGCGGTAGAGAAAGTGGTCGTTGAGGCACCCAGGCACGGGCTTAAGCCTGAGGAAGAGGCGGTGCTGCGCTTGCTGGAACGGTGCAGGGAAGCGGACAAGGCAGCCTGACCCGGCGCGGCTGATGAAGAGTTAGAAGCCGAGCAACATAGGATGCCAGCCGAGGCCCTGCGGTTGATGAAGATTAAGAGATGGACGATCACAGTCGCCTGATGACGCCCGGCGATGTACCGGAAGGCAACAGTGTGCAAAGGACGACGCCCGGCGATTGAAATCGCGGGCCACACGTTGCGAAGTCTGCATAGGCAGACTGGTTCTTCTCAAAGCATCTGTC
>JAXDKH010000093.1:0-6384 GCA_034667185.1 Chloroflexia bacterium
GTTGGGTAGCGGGTCTTCCGCGAGGTAGCGCAGCATGACGATAGCCGCGCCCAGTGCCAGCACCCCGGCAAGGAACAAGGCATTCCAGGTTAGTCCCTCCATGCCCGTGGTCGCAGCCGCGTACTTCGTTTCGAGGCCGGTGCTGCCCTTCGCCGCCCACTGGAACACCCCTGCCAGTCGCTCCAGCAGGACTACGCCCGCCGTCACCGTTGCCAGCGCGCCCAGGAGCAGCCCGGCGCGTGTAGTCAGCGCCACATAGCGGCATATGAGGAGCACGGACACGATCCACGAGAAGATGCCTGCTATGTTGGAGGCTTCCGACACGGGGAGCACAAGAGCTAACCCCGTGGACCGCTCCATGTGTGGGTAGACAGCACCGATAGCGAGCAAGGAAAGGCCAATGGAGAAAGCGGTCCAGAAGGGCCTGTGCACGCGGGGCACTCGCTCCAGGGTACGCCTGTGCAGCCGCATGGCCCACACCGCTATGGCCGACATGGCGAGTACCAGTGCTGCCGCTACGCTCATAAGGAATAGCCTCTACACTTTCGGTTGGTCGCCTGGCGGGGCTAAATGTGTCCCACTGGCCCGTGTCCTGGGTAGATGGTCGTCGCGCCGAGGGACCTAATCTTCTCCCAACTCTGCCGCGCTATGTTGTCCTCGTCCTCCGGCAACATGATCAGCGGGGTGAGGTCGCCCGTGAAGGCCGCGCCCTGGTCGAGCACTAACGTAATACTATCACCCGAATGCCCCGGCGTGCTGATGATTTCACCTTGAATCCCAATACCCGCCAGGAAAGCGCGACTTTCCTCCACGCTGAGCGTAATGTTGTTCGTCGCGTCGATTTCTATGAAGTTATCCCGGGGTTTTACATAGGTGCTTAACACCGGGATGGCTGAGACCTGGGTATCCACTACGACCAACTTGAGGCCGATGCGCTTCAATTCTTCCACCAGACCTGCATGGTCGGGGTGGAAGTGCGTTACCAGGAAGTGCTTGAGGTCGGGCAGCGACACGTCCATTCGTTCGCAGGCGTGGCGGAACTTGGGGAGCGTGCCAGGCCAGCCGGCGTCTACCAGCAGGCGGGGTATGTTGTCTGCTAGTACATAGTAGTTGGTGGAGTCATAGCCTACGTTGACGATGTTCATGGGGGCATCACCTTCCCAAAGTTGGACCTTGTCATCCTGAGCGTAGCGAAGGATCAGCAGCCCGTTCTTGACTCTTGGCATTGTGGCAACTATGTTCCTATCGCCTTTATCATCCAGAACGTTGAGGACTCTCACATGCCAAGTGATCCTTCGCTACGCTCAGGATGACAGGGGGAGTAGGGTAGCCGCACAAGAAACGTAGCTGCATTCACGTACTTGCCTGAGTAAGCCACATCACGTTTCACGTTTCACGTTTCAGCCCTTAGCCTCGCCCATCTCCTCCAGCACCTCCGACACTATGGCCTGCCACTTGTCGCCTGCGCGGGCGCGGTTGATGCGTACCTGGTGGGGGCTGGTCTTGAGCAGGTCTTTGTGTTTGCGTTGGAGGCGCGTCCGGACATGTTCGGGCATGGGACTGTCCTCCGGCACTACGATCAGGTACTCTTCGGCCAGGGCGCGAATAGACTCGACCCCGGCGGTAATGGCGAGGCCCTTCAGGCGCACCACTTCGAGCAGGTTAGCGGCAGGTTCCGGTAGCGTGCCGAAGCGGTCCTGTAGCTCGCGGCCAAAGTCGCGCACCTGGGCGGGGGTCATGCTGGCGGCCATGCGCTGGTAGAGACGCAGGCGCACAGCGGCGTCCGGTACGTAGTCTTCAGGCAAGAAGGCCGTTATGGGTAAGTCTATTGACACCGCAGGCGGCTCTTCCGATTTTAGATTTTGGATTTTGGATTTTGGATTGGGGAGTGTGGTTGTGGGGGTTTGGTCTTCGATTGTGGTGGTGCGTTGGGCGCGCTTGCGCTCGGAGCGCACCCGGTCTACGGCGGAGGCGAGGAGTCGGGTGTAGAGGTCGAGGCCCACGGCGGCTACGTGGCCGCTTTGTTCAGGGCCGAGGAGGTTGCCTGCGCCGCGGATTTCTAGGTCGCGCAGGGCTATGCGGAAGCCGGAGCCTAGCTCGGTGGCCTGCTCGATTGTGGACAGGCGCTCGCGGGCAGTGACGGTGACCTTGCGGCCTGAGTGATAGAGGAAGTAGGCGTAGGCGCGGTTGGCACCACGGCCCACTCGGCCCCTTAGCTGGTATAACTGCGCCAGGCCCAGCTTGTCGGCGTGGTCCACGATCAGGGTGTTGGCGTTGGGGATATCGAGGCCCGACTCAATTATGGTGGTGCAGATGAGCACGTCAGCCTCGCGGGCCACGAACTTCTGCATGACCTTTTCCAGCATATCTTCGTGCATCTGCCCGTGCCCCACGATGAAGCGGGCTTCGGGCACCAGCGCCTCCATTTCGTAGGCCAGCTTGTCTATCGTCTCCACGCGGTTGTGGACCAGGAAGACCTGCCCGCCGCGCTCAAGCTCCCGCAGTATCACCTCGCGCACGAGTTGCGGGCGGAAGGCTGTCACATAGGTCTTGATAGGCAGGCGAGCTTCGGGTGGGGTCTCAATCAAAGAGAGGTCGCGCACGCCGGAGATCGCCATGTAGAGGGTGCGCGGGATGGGTGTGGCCGAGAGTGTGAGCACGTCCACTTCGGCGCGTAGCTGCTTGAGGCGCTCTTTGTGCCGCACGCCGAAGCGCTGCTCCTCGTCCACGACGACCATACCCAGGTTCTTGAACTGTATCGACTTCGAAAGCAGCATGTGGGTGCCGATGATGATGTCTGTCTTGCCTTCAGCGAGGTCTTTGACGATCTTTGTCTGCTCCTGCTTGGAGCGGAAGCGCGAGATCATCGACACGGTCACAGGGAAGGCCGCCAGGCGCTCGCTGAAGGTGTTGAAGTGCTGCTGGGCGAGCACGGTGGTTGGCACCAGCACGGCCACCTGCCGCCCGTCCATGACAGCCTTAAAGGCCGCGCGCAGGGCCACCTCGGTCTTGCCGTAGCCCACGTCGCCGCAGATGAGGCGGTCCATCGGGCGTGGCTCCTCCATGTCGGTCTTGACCTCGGAGATGGAGCGTAGCTGGTCGGGAGTCTCCACGAAGGGGAAGCTTTCCTCAAGCTCGTACTGCCAGGTGGTGTCGGGCGAGTAGGCAAAGCCGTTGGCCGCCTCACGGGAAGCGTATAGCTCCAGCAGGTCGCGGGCCAGTAGCTCGGCGGCCTCTCGCACTTTGCGCTTGGTGCGCGACCACTCGGCGGTGCCCAGGCGGTGCAGGGCGGGAGGCGGACCGGCGCCGATGTAGGGGGCCACGCGGTCGGTCTGGTCGGCGGGCACGTACAGGCGGTCGCCCTCGGCGTAGAGGAGGAGCATGTACTCGCGGTCGGCACCACCGGCCGTCATGTGCACCAGGCCGCCAAACTTGGCGATACCGTGCTCCACGTGCACCACGTAGTCGCTCGGCTTCAGCTCCAGCAGCATCTTCTCGCGCAGGATGGCGGCGGCATCGGAGGTCGAGCGGCGGGTCTGTCCGGTGGCGCGGCGCACCCCTGTTTGGGAGCGCCCGAATATCTCCATGTCGGTGAGCAGAATCGTGTCGGCGTGGGTGCCTTGCATAAGCTGCCACCCGGCGGCGAGCGAGCCTTGCAGCAGGTTGACCGTGCCCGGCGATGGTGGCGCGCTCAGCGACTCGTTCAGCCCGCCCGGCCCCTGCGACAGCGCCGCAGGCTCCACGCCCACGATGGTGCGGTTGCCCGGTACGGCGTGCAGATCATCAGGCCGCCTGCCTTTGCGCAGGGTAGGGTAAACGCCCTCGTCCTCCAGCAGCTCGCGCAGGCGGCTGGACTGCTGCGACACTATTACGACACGCGACCTGTTGGCGACGTACTCCTTCAGGTCGGCTATGACGTTGGGTATGTTGCCGGTGTACAGGCGGGTGCCGGTAAAAGGCGGCGCTTCTATAGCCCCCTCCGCGCCACCGCCTATGGAGAGCGTGGGCAGCCCCTGGCCGTGCGCTGAGACCTCTTCCCAGGTGAGGTAGGGTCGCTCCAGGCCGGGAGGTAGCTCGCCGTTGTCGATGAAGCCCTGGTATAGCTCTGAAGCTTGCCGCTCGATTTCCGAGGCTTCCAGGCGTATCAGTTCGGGGTCGTCCAGCACGAGCAGGGGTGGCTTATTGTCGCCCGTAGGTCGCAGTGCCGCCAGGTAGTCAGCCAGGCTCGCCAGGGGGCGGGTGTAGAACGGGGCGAATAGCTCTTGCCCCTCGAAGCACTCCCCGCGACCGGTCTTCTCCATCTGGTCACGCCATTCTTCTAGCACTTCCTCGCGCAGGTTGGCCGTGTCAATGTTCCGTAACTGCTCGTATGCGGCCTCGTGCTTCCACAGGGGCAACTCGCACGAGGGCGTGACGACCAAAGCGCTAGCTTGCCCTTCCGAGCGTTGAGTGAGGGGGTTGAACTGGCGTACAGAGTCTACCTCGTCGCCGAAGAACTCCACGCGGATTGGCAGGTTGGAGGTGGGCGGGAAGAGGTCTACTATGCCGCCGCGCCTGCCGAACTGCCCGGGCTCCTCCACGATAGCGGCGGGTTCGTACCCCAGGCCCACCAGGTGGCTCAACAGTTCGCTCATTGCCACCCGCTCGCCCCGCCTGATTACGCGCACCGCATACTGCAAATCGGCGGTTGACAGGGTCGGGGTCATCAGCGCGAACACGGAGGTAACGATAATGGGTGCCTGGGTCTGAACGCCCGCCGCACGGCCCTTCACAAGCTCTTGCAGCGCAGCCGCCACCGAGCCTGCCGCCTGTCCATCGCCACCGGCACCTTGAGCGCGTAACTCCGGTTGTTGCAGCATGGCAATAACCCGCAGCCGTTCGCCCGTTATAGTGGGGTCAGGGGCAATGCGCTCGTAGGGGAGCAGGTCGGGGGCCGGGAAGAAGAGGATGGGAGTGCCGGGCGGCGAATAGGCAAGCAGACCCTCGTATAGCTGCCTGGCCCTCTCCGACCGCGGAGCGACCACGATCATCGGGCGGCTTGCCGGGGCCGTTACGTCGGTGTGGAGGGCCGACAGCACATAAGGCCGAGCCGCGTCCATCGGGGCTTCGGCCCAGATGCTCTCCCCCGCTGCCACCCCGCGCGCCACCGCCCCGTACCCCCTCTGGTCATACAGCAGCGGCAACAGGCCGGAGAGGCTCATGCGGTGCCTCGATTTGGAAATTGGGGTTTCGGATTTCGGATTTGTTTCTCAATTAAGAGGCAAATCCGAAATCCGAAATCCGAAATCCGAAATTTCACTTCGCTTCCTCCCGGATGATGTGGCGTATCTTGTCTACCCAGCTTTCCTGTTTGGGCGGGGGCGGCGACTCTGCTTCCCTTATACGTTGCTGGATGTCCTGCGGAGTTGGCTCTGGAGCGGGCTTGGCGGCGGGTTTGCCCTGCTCTTCTTTGCTGTTGTACTTGTTCATGGCGCGCTCGATGCCGAACGTGATGATGGCCTCTATAGCTTCGGCTGCGCGGGGGATGGTGCCGTCCATTACCTCTTGCTCGTCTTTGGTGAAGCGACCCAGCACCCAGTCTATCTGCTTGTGGTCGGAGATGGCGGGCCTGCTGATGCCGACGCGGAGCCGGGGAAAGTCCTGGGTGCCCAGGTGCTGTATCACGCTCTTGAGGCCGTTGTGGCCGTTGGCCGAGCCTTTCTCGCGCATGCGTAATGTGCCCACCGGCAGGTCAAGCTCGTCATAGATAATTACCACGCGGCTGGAAGGCAGCTTGTAGAAGCGGGCCAGCGCGCCCACCGCCCTGCCGCTGTCGTTCATATAGGTCTGCGGCTTGGCGAGTATAACGCGGGTGCCCTCTATCTCGCCCTTGGCGATCTCGGCATCGGCCTGGCGGGTGGAGAAGCGCAGCCCGTGCCGCCGCGCAAGCTCGTCCACGGTCATAAAGCCGACGTTATGCCGGGTAGTGGCGTATTTAGGCCCAGGGTTGCCCAGGCCAACGATTAGGAGAGGGAGGTTTTCTTGTGGGGGGGTTTGCTGCATAGCCCCCAATTATAACGTGTTTAGGGGCTGCTGTTCAGGGGCTTCCGACCTATCCTAGCTCGTTCTTCAGCAGGGCGTTAGGTTTCAGGATGATTTCGGCGCGCTTGAATTGCTTCAGCAAGTTAAGCACTTGTTCGTAGAGTGGCTTCAGCAGTTGTGACTTGACCTGGTATGCGCCTGTGAGTTGCTTCGTCATTAGTTCGCGCCCGCTGAAGACTGTGAGGGTGAAATTGCTTGGGTCGCGCCCGGCCGCTTTGATGCGCTCGATAAGCTCTGCCAGTGCCGTCAAGAGCGTCAGGTACTCGCCTTCGTCTGGGATGCGCTCGCCTGGGTGGTTCACCT
>JAXDKH010000094.1:0-5116 GCA_034667185.1 Chloroflexia bacterium
AAGGTAGACGTGCCGCCCTTGTTCCTCTAATACAGCAAAAATGACGACCACCTGATTCCTCACTGCGTTCGGAATGACAAAGGGGAGGTTTATTCCTGACGTAGGAGCTTGTGGCACAGCCATTACTACTGGTGGCACACGCGGGCTTTGTAGCCACTTTAGGCAGGCTTCTTGCATGGTTTACATATGCGACGCATTAGCCGCACAATCTTACGCGGGAGACGGTCAGCCATGAGCGAAGTTGAGCATGTACTTGACGTGCAGCATAGGTTAGGTGAGGGTCCCAGGTGGAACGTAGAGGAGCAGGCGCTTTACTGGGTGGATATCGAAAACGACTCGTTCTACAGGTACTATCCGGGCGACGGCACCTATGAAGGCTTTGGGGTAGGTATGTCGGTGGGGGCACTGGTCTTCCGGGAGGCTGGGGGCCTGGTGCTGGCGGTGCGCGATGGCCTAGCCTTGTGGGACTTCGACAAGTCGCGGCTGGAGTTCGTGGCGGACACGGAGTTCGAGAAGAAAGAGGCCCGCTTCAACGACGGCGCGGTTGATCCACAAGGCCGCTTCTGGGCGGGCACCCTGACTCATGACGGCAGCGCCAGCAGCAGCCTCTATCGCCTGGACCCCGACTACTCGGTGCACACGATGGCTACCGGCCTCACCATCTCCAACGGTCTCGGCTGGAGCCCCGACGGCGAAACGATGTACCACACCGACACCGAGAAGCAGGTGGTCTACGCCTACGACTTTGACGGCGCTACGGGCAACATAGAGAACCGCCGAGATTTCCTGCGCACGACCGGCGAAGAGGGCTTCCCAGATGGCCTGACAGTGGATGCGGAGGGCTTCGTCTGGGTTGCCTTCTACGGCGGCTGGCGGGTGGTGCGCTACGACCTCGACGGCAAGAAGGAGCGCGAAGTTCGACTGCCCGTCGCCAACGTCACAGCTTGCACCTTCGGCGGACATGACCTGACCGACCTCTACATCACCACAGCCTGGAGTGGCCTCAGCGACGAGCAACGCAGCCAACAGCCCCTCGCAGGCGACCTCTTCCTGCTACGCACCGACATCAAGGGCCAACCACAGACGAAGTTCCGGGGCTAGCGGCCGTCCGGTGCTTGCATATCAACTAAACGGAACGGAGCACCGCACATGACCCTGTCATCCTGAACGCAGTGAAGGATCACTGGCCCGTGTTTGACTCTCCCAACGTTCAACAGCCAAAGCGGTTATCGTGGCCGACTCTCACGTGTTCCAGTGCCTGACTTTAGCAACTGATCCTTCACTGCGTTCAGGATGACAGGGTCACGTGGCGTGCTGCCTGTTGAATTCTTGCATTCAAGGTGAATGGTGCGGCTCTTATAGCTTCAGCACCGCCTTCACTTCATCGCCTTTGTGGTCGTTGGTGATCTGGAAGCCGACCTTCTGGCTGACCCTTATCATGCCGCGGTTCTCCGGCAGGATTTCGGCGGTGATGCGGTCCAGCTTCTCGTCGCGCCCGATTTGAACGAGGCGGCGAAGTAGCTCCTGCCCCAGGCCCCTGTCCTGCCAGTCGTCGCTGATGGTGAGGGCAAAGCTGGCTTCGTTGGCGACGTGCGAACGGCTGAGCCTGCCGACGCCAACGATAGAGCGCTGCCCCGTCTGCGGGTCCAGGTACTCGGCTACAAGCGCGGCTTCCCGGTCGAAGTCGTTGAAGCAGATGCGGATTAGCCGCTCGTGGGCCACTCGGTCACCGAGTTGCAGGTGCTGGAAGTAGCGCATGTAGACGCTCTCGGTCGATAGCTTCTCGTGGAACCTGGCAATCAACGGCTCGTCTTCGGGGCGAATGGGACGTATGAGCACCGGCACGCCGTCCTTGGTGGTCCATTCATGCACGTACTGTAAGGGATAGGGGCGGATAGCGGGCCTGGGTAGCTGGTCCTCTTCCACGCCCTCATCGTGCAACACCACACGGGCATCAAGGGCCACCAGTCGCTCCGGGGAGGCGAGCAGCGGGTTGATATCTATCTCTTTTATCCACCGCTGCTCCACCACAAGCTGGCTGAAGCGCACCAGCAGGCGCTCCAACTCCGCTATATCCACCGGCTTACGGCCCCTGACGCCCTTGAGCGCCTCGTATATGTGGGTGTGCTCCATCATGCGCCTTGCCAGGGTAGTGGTAAGTGGAGGTAGGCCCAGGGCGCGGTCCTTGAACACCTCCACAAGCTGCCCGCCCATGCCGAACAGCAATACCGGGCCGAACTGTGGGTCTATGCTGCTGCCGATGATGATTTCGTAACCACTCCACTGGATCATCTCCTGCACGGTGACGCCCTGGAAGTGCTCAGCCCCCGCTTTCTCCCCCACCGACTGCTCTATTGACCTGTACGCCTGGCGCACCGATTCTGCATCTACAAGATTGAGTTGCACGCCGCCCACATCGGTCTTGTGCGTGATGGTGTTGGAGTAGAGCTTGACCACTACAGGGTAGCCGATCTCGTCGGCCCACTTTACGGCTTCTTCCTCGGTGCGGGCAATGTGCGTCTCCACTATGGGCACGCCATATGCCGCCAGTAGCTGCTTCGACTCTACTTCGGTCAGCAAGGTGCGCCCCTGGGAGCGTGCGACCTTGATGATCTGGGCGGCCTGATTGCGGTTGGTGGCGCTCTCGCTGTCGGCGGGGAGGGTGGGGGTTTCGTAGAGGGCGCGCAGGTTGTAGTTGTAGCGCCACATGTAGTTGAACATCCGAACTGCCGCGTCGGGGTACTGGAAGGTTGGCACGTTGGCCTGGTTGAGCAGCCTAGCCCCCGCCTCCACGTCCGAGCCGCCCATCCAGCTGGCTAACACCGGCTTGTCATCGATCTTGGCGTAAGGCGTTAGCTGTTCTGCGGTAGCGGTGGGGTCGGTCATCGCTTGCGGGGTGAGTATCACTAATAAGCCGTCGCTGTTAGGGTCCTTGGCGGCGATTTCCAGCGCTCCTGCGTAGCGTTCGGGAGGGGCATCTCCCAGGATGTCCACGGGGTTGTTGTGGCTCCACGCGGCGGGCAGTATCTTATCCAGCGCTTGCATTGTCTCGCCCGATAGGTCGGCAAGCTCCCCGCCTTCGGTGATGAGCGCATCGGTAGCTATCACTCCGGGGCCGCCTGCGTTGGTCACGATAGTCAGGCGTGGCCCTTTCGGGAGGGGTTGCTTCGCCAGCACCTCAGCCATGTAGAAGAGTTCGGCTATCGTGTCGACGCGCAACACGCCCGCCCTCGCGAAAGCTGCCGCCAGCACCTCGTCGCTGCCCGTAAGCGAGCCCGTGTGGGAGGCCGCCGCTTTGGCCGCCGCCTGCGTGCGCCCTGGTTTGATAACAATAATCGGCTTGGTTAGGGCTACCTCGCGGGCCGCCGACAGGAATGAACGGGCGTCGCCTATCGTTTCCATGTAGATAACGATGCTGCGGGTGTGCGGGTCGTCGCCCAGGTAGTAGATCATGTCGCCCCAGCCCACGTCGAGCATAGAGCCTAGCGACACAAAGGTGCTGAAACCCACGTTCTCCTGAGTGCTCCAGTCGAGCACGGCGGTGAGGAGCGCCCCACTCTGGCTGATGAAGCCGACGGTGCCCGGACGCGCCATCCCGTTGGCGAAGGTGGCGTTGAGGCCGCTGAGGGGCCGCATCACCCCCAGGCAGTTAGGCCCAATCAGGCGTATCCTGCCCCTCCTGGCGTGCTCCAGCACCTGCCGCTCAAGCTCTACCCCCTGCGGCCCCGTCTCCTTGAAGCCCGCCGAGATCACGATAGCGCCCTTCACTCCCATCTCTACGCACTCGGCTATGATACCGGGTACCGAAGTCGCGGGTGTGACTATCACCGCCAGGTCCACAGGGTCGGGCACGGCGGTCAGGCTGGGGTACGCCTTGATACCCAGTATGCTCGTGCGGGTTGGATTTACAGGAAATACCGTCCCACCGAACGGGCTGCTGATGAGGTTCCATAGTATCGTGCGGCCCACGCTGCCCGCCTTCTCGGTAGCGCCGATTACAGCCACCGATTTCGGCGCGAATATGGCGTCGAGTGGGTGCCGCCCGTAGCCGAGTATGTCATGCGCTTTGTCTGTTGCCAGTCTGTTGGCAGTGGTCATCGTCTAATCTCCAATGCGATTCGCAAAGTGCTTGGGCAGTGCATCATATGTCCACCCGCCTCTCCATACTATCCCCGGCAGGTGAACATCAGGGTGTATAGTCCTTATACATGGGGCATATGATATCCTATCCAGATGTGTGCCACCGGGCAGCAGTTACAGGTGGCATTTCTTTTGCAGAGAGCAGGGGTTATCTTGGAGAGCCTCACACTGCAAATGGTAAGCACGAGGGGGAGGGCGCTAGACCCATGACATCACCTTTCGATAACAGGAAGGACGCGGGCCGCCAGCTTGCGGGCGCGTTGCAGCATTACGCCCACCGCGCCGATGTGCTGGTGCTCGCCCTGCCCAGGGGTGGCGTGCCCGTGGCTTTCGAGGTGGCCCAGGCCCTCAGTGTACCTCTCGACGTGTTCTTGGTGCGCAAACTGGGTGTGCCGGGGCACGAGGAGCTGGCTATGGGCGCGATTGCCACGGGCGGCCTGATCGTGCTCAACGAGAGCGTGGTGAAGGCGCTACAAATCACGCGCGCCGATTTGGACCGTGTGGCTGCTACCGAGAGAGAGGAGCTAGCCCGCCGCGAGGGCGAGTACCGGGGCGATCGTCCGCCGCCGCAGGTCCAGGGCCGCACCGTGATCCTGATTGACGACGGCCTGGCGACCGGCTCAACCATGCGCGCAGCCGCAGCCGCCCTCCGCCAGCAGGAGCCCGACCGCATCGTGATTGCCGTGCCTGTATCTTCGCCGCAGACCTGCCAGGAGCTTGGCGCTGAGGTAGACGAGATAGTCTGCCTGATTACCCCTGAAATGTTCTACGCCGTTGGCATGTGGTACATCGATTTCTCTGCCACCACCGACGTAGAAGTGCGCGACCTGCTCCAGCAAGCCGACAACCACGCTTTGCCCCACGGGACCACCCTCAACGCCGCTAACTGAACGGTTCTTCTAAACGCATAACGCCAAGACGCCAAGGACGCGCCAAGAGAATAAAGGTTTAGAGAGTAGAACAAGGACCTAGGTAC
>JAXDKH010000095.1:0-5081 GCA_034667185.1 Chloroflexia bacterium
CTGCGTATAACGCCGTCGTAGGGGCCTTCCGCGACCGCTTCGGCAAGAATGCGGGCTACGCGCAGAACTTCCTCTTCTACGACCACTTCTCCAACCATTGGGGCGGCAAAAGTCCGTTGCTGAAATAAGATGGTAAGAGAACAAACCCGACAGTGCTTCCAAAGCATAATTCCTCTGGACCAGTCATTGGCAATATTCTACTTGTCGGTACAAGGGGCACACATCTGTAGGTCCGGGAAGACCTCCGTTGCTGTAACTGTATGAAGTTTGAGTCTATCGAACTCATCCTCAAGTTCTTCGACTTTCCTCTTGTTCACTAAAAGCACAATTGATCTTCTCTCATCTGCCCTCCTGGCCTCAGACCTGGCGGCCAAGCTGACAATCTTAGCTCCACCGCGATGGTACGCAATAATCAAGTAACCATGCGCTAAGTTCCCCAAATCACCTTTGTCTTCAGCAATTAGAACCCTAATGCCCCTTTCGCATTGTCGCTTAATCACTTCCTTCACTGTATCAGAAGTCAAGTGAGCAGTAGGGATAACGAAGATCCTGCATATAGTGATCTTCTTGTCCGTTAGTTCGTAATTTCTGTCTAGATATTTGACTCCCAAAGGCGTATTCCACCACCAGTTGTCGTAAATGCTTACAGCATGTATTTCCGTTCCATCACCAGGCTGTACTGCATTTAAGAGGGCGTATAAACTTTCACCCTCCTCCCTTTCCGGAGATGTCTTGAGTTCGCCGGTGGATGCCGAAGCTATCTGGTCGGCGCATGATGCAATGACCTCGTTAACTCTTCTAATGAATAGCTCGTGACTACCATAGTTGCTCAGTGTTTTGTCGTACCTCTCTACAATACTTTCGATATGCTCTCTTAGCGAAGCGTGTTGTGTTAGAGCAACTGCTACAGATACTTGCTCTTGATACTCTTTTATAGCGATTACAAGAGTAAAGGCAAGACTAATAAGGGTAGTAAGGAGACCCATTATTATGGTTTCATTTGTTAGCGCCCCACTAACAAAGGAACTTATAATTGTAATTACTATGCCGAGTGACAGCGAAATGCCTGTCAGTATGTATGTGCCTTGGCGAGATGTCATACTGTAGTTCCTTCTAGGTAACTCTGCAGTCATAAGAGCGAATCCGCCATCAGGCGGTGGATTTGCTAGGGACATTCATTTATGGGCAATCGGCGACATTAGGATTATACCTTACGTAAAGTATATGCAATAGGTGAAGAACATTATTAATTTGCATACCTCATAGCATGATTCTTATACAGAGTGAGGTCTTATGTTTGGTAACTAAGGTCCTTGTTCCTGCGCTTCTGTCTATGTTATAGTTTCGCAATTCTCTTCCCAGAAAGGGCAGCATGAGCAGCAAGAGAAAACCCACCAAGTTACGAGGCCCGAGCAGGCCAATAGATCCCCGCAACGCGCCCGGCTACAAGCCCGTAAAGACCGGCCCCGACACCTTCGGCATTGTATTGCTGGGGGTCAGCGCCGCCTTTGTGGTTCTGGTGATACTGTTCGTAGTGTTGCAGAATAGGAACGGCTCAACCTCCACTGGTACCACCGGTACTAGCCAGGACCCTTCCGCAAACACCAGCCAGCAGAATTCCGACCCCAGCGCCGACGCGACGGCAACCATAGTCACGTTCCTGGGCATAGTGGCGGACGTGCCGCGCCTATCGGTCCAGGAGGTGCGGGCGCTGCACGAGGCCAACAACGTCACAATCATCGACGTGATGACGCCCGACCACTACACCAAGAGTCACGTTGCCGGGGCGATAAACATCCCGCAGGCCGACATCATCAGTCGCGCCTCGGAGATACCCAAGACCGGCAACGTAGTCCTCTACTGCGAGTGCCCCAACGACGAGGAAAGCCTGGGCTCCACCAAGAGCCTGATGCGCGCGCTTGGCTACACGAACCTGAAAGTGATGCAGGGACCGCGTGCCCTCACCCTCTGGAAGGACGCCGGCTACCCGGTCGAAGGCTCGGGCTCGTAGTGAATATACGCTCCCTAACCACCGGGGCCGCGCTCCCCACCAACGACACGGCGCGGCTGGAGCTTGCCGCCAGGCTCGGCTCGTTTGCTACCGCGGGAAAGCACGTGCTTGAGGCCCACGGCTTCACCGTACAGACCACCCGCCTCGCCGCCCAACCTCTCGAAGAATGGCTCGTGCCCGACGATGCAGCCCCCGGCAAAGTGGCCGACCTGGGGAGCGCGTGCGCTGAGGCCGGTATAGACTATTTCTCGGTGGGCACGCTCCAGGCGACGGTGCCGCAAAAGGAACTGGTCCCGTTCTTCGAGGTAATCCCGGAACTGCTACTCGCGGCGGCCAACGCGTTCGCCAGCATACAGGTAGGCTCCCGTGTAGGAAACGGCGGGATAGTCAACCTGGAGGCGGTGAGGGCCTCCGCCCGTATCATGCAGTCGCTGGCGGAGCGCACGCCGGAGGGGTTCGGCAACCTGCGCTTCGCGGCGGCCTGCAATTGCCCGCCCCACGTGCCCTTCTTCCCCGCGGCCTACTACAAGGAGAATGAGCGCAACGGAGGCCGTCCGGAGTTCGGACTCGCCCTGGAAGCCGCTGACCTGGCGGTGCGTGCCTTCGAGGGAGCAGCCTCGCTTGAAGATGCAAGATTGAGGTTGCTGGCCCTGCTCGAAGAGGAAGCGGGCCAGGCAGCCGATGTCTGCGTCGGCCTGGCCGCCGAACATGGCTACACCTTCACGGGCCTCGATATTTCTATGGCACCTTTCCCGGAGCAGAGCAGAAGCATAGGCTACGCCCTGGAACTGCTGAGCGGCGCACCGCTGGGCAGCCCAGGCACGCTGACCGCCGCCGCCTTCTTCACCAGCGCCCTCAAGCAGGCGCGCGAGCAGTTACCCACGGTGGGCTACTCGGGCCTCATGCTCCCCGCCCTGGAAGACCAGACGCTCGCCGACCGCGCCGCCGAAGGGCTCGTGACCATTGACACGCTGCTCCTGATGTCCGCCGTGTGTGGTCTCGGCCTTGACACCGTCCCCCTCCCCGGCGACGTGACCCTCCCCCAATTGGAACGCATCATCACCGACATGGCAGCACTCGCGGTGAAGCTGGACAAGCCCCTGACCGCCCGCCTCTTCCCCGTACCAGGCAAGAGCGCAGGAGAGCCAGCCGAATGGCCCGACTTCCCCTACTTCGCCAGGGGCAAAGTTATGCACGTACCCCCCGTGCAAGAAGGCGCAGGCCTGTTTACCGGTGCGCTCCTGGAACTAGGGTAGTTAGACGATGGACGATGGACGATAGCAGGAGACGGAACCGCCAAGACGCCAAGTACCAGCCAAGATGATTAAGGTTTGGTTTGACGCGCCAACTAGCCACTAGCCACTAGCCACTAACCACCCCTACCATCGTCCATCGTCCATCGTCCCTTTGAACCGTTCTACGCACGGGGTTGTGTATTGCATAGGGACGAGGGTGACTGCCCGCGTTCAAAAGCGACCGTTGACAGGCGTGCGCGCATTTGCTACACTGGGGGCACGCTTTTTGCCGTAAGACGCACGTGGTAAGAGACAAGCAGCGACTCCCCCTAGCAAGCCAACCAAGGAACCAGGAAATCCGATTAGAGAGCAGCGATACCTGTCCGGTTGATTGACTTGAATGCCACGTAATTCCCCTTTACTTTGGCGTGGCTTCACATTTTTTGGCATATCAGTACCTCACGAACCGTAATACATAGCGCAAGCATAATAGTTGTTGAGCAGCACAACATCCACGGAGGGACCGCACCGCGGCTGTTGCGCAACACCGCAATGAACACGCGACGTCGCACAGAATCGGACGGATGTTGAAAGGAGGAAGCACTCTGGACACTCAGACTACAACCAGGGCCACAGCCAGAACGCAGGGCTCGGCGCGCAGGACCGGGGCGAACACGGGTGCCGAACACGAAGCCCTCATGCGGGACTACCCGGAGAACATGCTTGAGCCTACCGAGCTTCTGCGTGTAGAGGGCGTCAAGACCTACTTCTTCACCGACGACGGGGTTGTCAAGGCGGTAGACGGAGTCAGCTTCAATGTACGGCAGGGCGAGACGCTCGGCATCGTAGGCGAATCGGGCTGCGGCAAGAGCGTTACCTCCATGTCGATCATGCGCCTCATCTCCTCGCCGGGCCGCATCACCGAGGGCCAGATCCGATTGCGTGGCCTCGACATTACCGCCCTGTCCGAGGAAGAGATGCGGCATATCCGGGGCAACCGCATCTCGATGATTTTCCAGCAGCCGACCTCCTGCCTCAACCCGGTGTTCCGCGTGGGCGACCAGATCGCCGAAGCGCTGATGATCCACCGCAGCTTCACCAAGCAGCAGGCCCGCCAGCGCGCCATTGAGCTGCTGACGATGGTCGGTATCCCTTCAGCCAAGACCCGCGTTGACTCCTACCCGCACGAAATGTCCGGCGGTATGTGCCAGCGCGTCATGATCGCTATGGCCCTGTCTTGCGAGCCTGAGTTGCTGATCGCGGACGAGCCGACCACCGCGCTCGACGTGACGATCCAGGCTCAGATATTGGAGCTGATGCGCGACCTCAAGTCCCGGTACAATACGGGCATCATGCTGATTACGCACGACCTTGGAGTCGTGGCCGAGATGGCCGACAATGTGGCGGTAATGTACGCGGGCAAGATTGTGGAGGAAGCGCCGGTACAAGAACTGTTTGACGAGCCAAAACACCCTTACACGCAGGGCTTGCTGGCCTCCATCCCGGTGCTCGGTGAAATCAAGGAGAAGCTGGCGGTCATCCCCGGCTCGGTGCCTTCGCTGCGCAACCTGCCGCCGGGCTGCCGCTTCGCCAACCGCTGCCCGTACGTGATGGACATCTGCCGGACCGACGAACCCGGCCTTATCCGCCTGAGCGAGTTCCGCACAGCGCGTTGCTGGCTCTATGCGGACGAGATCGCCGAACAGGGCCAAGAAGACAAGCCCCCGGCGCGGGAAACCGCCGGAGTGGGACGGCCAGAAGGAGCGGAACCAGTATAGTGGACGACGGACGATAGACGATGGACGATAGCTGCTTTTCCATCGTCCATCGTCTAT
>JAXDKH010000096.1:0-5403 GCA_034667185.1 Chloroflexia bacterium
AACGGAAGCTCTTGGTCCAAAGTGTCTATGCCCCTGCCGCTAGGTGTGAAACCGTTGCGAACTGAGGTAGTGAGCGTTTCGGCGGTCGCTTCGAACGACGTATGGGCGGTAGGTTTCCATAATGCCAACAGTGACGACACGCCGCTGAAGTGGCACTGGACCGGCTCATCGTGGAACGTATCTCAGTACGATGATGCATCAACCATCCACCTGGCCGGAGTGGCAGCCGCAGGGACAGGCGATGTGTGGGCGGTAGGTCACGACTCAGCAGGCTATACGGGCGGCCTCGACGTAGAACACTGGAATGGGAGTCGCTGGGACACGGTGGCCGCACCTAACGGCCCAACCACTTCCAACTATCTCGACGATATCTCCGCTTCCTCTCCCAACAACATATGGGCAGTAGGCAACTATGAGGTTGGTGACGCCGCCAAGCAGCAGACCCTGGTAGAGCGGTGGAACGGCACAGCGTGGACTGTCGTGCCAAGCCCTAACCAGGGAACTAAGAGTAACAGCTTGCATGGTGTTGCGGCTGTTCCGGGTAACGACAACGATGCCTGGGCGGTAGGTGGTTATATCGAGGGTAACGAGTGGCGCACCTTGATTATGCGCTGGAATGGCTCTACCTGGGGTGTTGTGCCCAGCCCAAGCCCTGGTCTAAGCGATGTTCTCATGTCGGTGTCGGTTGTATCCGCAAACGACGCATGGGCCGTTGGACACACTCTCGACAACACTGGCCGTTTCCAGACCCTCATACTCCACTGGAACGGGTCGATCTGGGCCCAGATCGCCAGCCCCAGCGGACCAGGCGACAACGAGTTGCTAGACGTGGCAGTGGTACCCTACACACAAGGGGTAGATGTTTGGGCCGTAGGTTATACCCTGTCGAGCTCTAATACTCAGGCCAGTCTTATCCTTAGATGGGACGGCAGCACCTCATCCTGGAGTATTGTGCCCACCCCTGCCCTGCCAGGACCTAATAATCAATTGACAGCGGTGTCGCCGCACACCCACAGCGACGTGTGGGCGGTAGGCTCTACCACGGATGGCAACGAAGTAGCGCACACTCTGACCTTGCACTGGGACGGGCAGGCGTGGAGCCACGTCGACAGTCCGAACCAGGGGGCGGCGGGTAGCTCCCTCCACGATACGGTCGCCCTCGGGACGAGCGACGTGTGGGCGGTCGGCTCATACTACATCGGGGGTGTGACCACGCCAGGTACGCTTGTGCAGCATTGGGATGGTACAAGCTGGACGATTGTGCCAAGCCCCAGCCTTATCGTGTCGTCAAGTGGGCTGGCCGCGATAACAGCGGTCTCATCGACCGACCTGTGGAGCGTCGGGGCTACCATTCCGGTGCTGGCTACTAGCTACCAGACGCTGGCGGAGCATCTCAACCCTTGCCCAATCTCATGCTCGATAGAGTTCGTGGACGTGCCACAGGGTAGCACCTACTACCCGTACGTGCGCTGCCTCGCCTGCCAGGGAGTGCTGGGTGGCTATGCTGATGGCTTCCACCCCAATGACAACGTCACCAGAGGTCAGGCTGCCAAGATCATCTCCAACGCTGCAGGCTATGCTGATGCCATACCAGCTGCCACACAGACGTTCGTTGACGTGCCACACTCCTCTGCCTTCTGGCTGTACGTGGAGCGAGTGTACAAGCACGACGCCATCAGTGGCTACGCATGTGGTGGGGCTGGAGAGCCTTGCCCAGGATTGTACTTCAGGCCGGGGGCTAATCTGACGAGGGGACAGCTAGCCAAGATCACCACCTCGGTAGCAGGGTACAGCGAAACTCTCTCAGGTCAGTCCTTCAGTGACGTACCACCGGCCTCACCTTTCTACCAGTACATAGGGAGAGCCAAGCTGCACAACGTAATCTCAGGCTACGCATGTGGTGGACCTGGAGAGCCATGTCCGGGTTCGTACTTCAGGCCTGGTAACAACGTTACCAGGGGTCAGACTGCCAAGATCGTAGCAGGTACCTTCTTCCCTGATTGCCCTGTGGCTCCCTAGCAGGGACTGATTGGGGCCAGTAAGCATATCTTGACAGGAAACGCGTGGCGCAATAGTCACGCGTTTCCTGTTGCTTGTTATTTGGGTCTTTCCGGTCCGGTGGCTTACTGGCCTTCTGTGGCTTGTCAGGATATACTGGTAGTCGTACAAACACTGCCGAGGTAATGCTATGGACAACGTGCTAGACCAAGTACGCGCGGTGCTCTCGACGACTGCCGAGCACTGGTTGAACCTGACCGCGAAGCTGCCCGAAGACCTGTTGCGGCGTGCGCCTGCTCCCGGAGAGTGGTCGGCGTATGATTGCCTGAGCCACCTGCTCGACACGGAATCTCCCATCTTCCCCGCCCGCGTGCGCTCGCTGCTGGCCGGAGAGGACTTCGAGGCGTTTGACCCCGACACGCAGGGTAGCGATCACGGCAGCCTGACAACGGCCCAGCTTGCCGCTACTTTCGCGGAGTGCCGGGCCGAGAACCTGGCGCTGCTGGACCGGATTACCAGCACAGACATGTACCGTACCGCTCGGCATAGCGAGCTTGGCACCGTGACGTTGGGGCAGTTGCTGCACGAATGGGCGGCGCACGACCTGATGCACACCGTACAGGCCGAGCGCGCCCTGATGCAGCCCTTCATCCAGGGCACGGGGCCGTGGCGACCCTACTTTCAGCACCACGACGTGCAAACCGACCTGCAAGAGTGGGCGGCGCGCTAGGCGAGTTGTCGAAACTGAATTCCACGCAGGTGCTTCATATGCAGAATAAGAGGCGAGTAGTAATCACGGGGCTGGGCGCGGTCACGCCGGTGGGCAACACCGCCGAGGAGACCTGGCGCAACCTGCTGGCGGGCAAATCGGGCATCGGGCAGATCACCCTGTTCGACCCGGCCGACTTCGCCATCAAGATCGCGGGCGAGGTGAAGAACTTCGATCCCGGCGAGGACATCGACGCCAAAGAGGTCCGGCACATGGACCGCTCGGTGCAGTTCGCGGTCGTCGCCAGCAAGCACGCGCTGAGAGACGCCGGCATGGAGATCCCCGAAGAGGACTCGGACCGGGTGGGCATTATCTTTGGCACCGGGGCGGGCGGCGTGGGCACGTTACTGGCCCAGCAAGAGGCCCTTGAGGAGCGCGGGCCGCGCCGGGTGTCGCCCCACTTCCTGCCCAATTTCCTGCCCGACTCCGCTTCGGGCCAGGTGGCTATCGCCGTGGGGGCACGCGGCCCGAACATGGCGGTGGTATCGGCCTGCGCGACGGGCGGGCATGCGGTAGGCGAGTCGATGGAGACGATCCTGCGTGGGGACGCCGATGTGATGCTGGCAGGTGGCACCGAGGCAGTGATTGTGCCCGTGGTCGTGGCAGGCTTCATCAACATGCGCGCCCTGGGAGACGACCCCGATCCAACAAAGGCAAGCAAGCCATTTGATGCCCGGCGTAGTGGCTTCGTGCTCTCCGAAGGGGCGGCTGTGCTGGTGCTGGAGGAGTATGAGCACGCCCGCAAGCGTGGCGCGAAGATTTATGCCGAAGTGGTGGGCTACGGCTCGACCAACGACGCCTACCATATGGCTGCACAGCTTGAGTCGGGGGCGGGTGCTGCACGCACAATGGAGCGCGCCCTGCGAAAAGCGGGTATGCAGCCGGAAGATGTGGACTACATCAACGCCCACGGCACAGGCACTCCCCTCAACGACCGGGTCGAAACGCTCGCGATCAAGAACGTCTTCGGCCCTGCGGCGTACAAGCTGGCTGTGTCGTCCACCAAGAGCATGACCGGGCACATGATGGGAGCCGCCGGGGCGGTGGAGTCGCTGGTGTGCGCCCTCGCCATCCGAGACAACTGCCTCCCCCCGACTATCAACCTGGAACAGCCGGATCCCGAGTGCGACCTCGACTACGTGCCACTGACCGCCCGGCCCGCCAAAGTGGACGTGGCGATGTCCAATTCAATTGGGCTGGGGGGTCACAATTCGTGTGTGATCCTGAAGCGGGTGGAAGATGCTTAGACTAGCTGCGCGAGTGTAGCTTGTAGCGGCGAGCGCCTGGAGTGTGAACTTAGGTCGTCAGCCGACGCCCGGCGATTGAAATCGCGGGCTACGCCTTGCAAAGTCCCCTTCAGGGACTGGTATTCAGGGTTAGAGCATCTATTGGGGTGAAAATGTAGCTAGAGTAGTCCGCCGCAGGGCGGACTTTACAAAGTGTAGCCCGCGATTTCAATTGCCGGGCGTCGGCCTTTGTACCCGGACGCGTTGAGCTGAAGAGCACCTGCTACCTGGCATTTGCGTCCAGGCAGAGCAACAAATCCCTTGCCGGACTCCACTTCCTACCCTGGAAACGGGTATAATAGATGGTAGCACGCTATTTTTGCGCTCGCGTGTAGGGGCAAGTGACACAAGCAGGAGAGATTTCTTTGTCAGTCTATAACAACGGTCGCCGGGTGGTGATCACGGGTATGGGGGCGCTGACCCCGGTGGGTAACACGGTCGAAGAGACCTGGAAGAACCTGTTGGCGGGCAAGTCGGGCATCGACTACATCACCCGCTTTGACGCCTCCAACTTCCCGGTGAAGATCGCAGGCGAAGTCAAAGGCTTCAACCCCGACGAGTACATAGACCCCAAGGCGTCCCGCCGCATGGCCCGCTTCTCACAGTACTCGGTAGCCACTGCCAGGCAGGCGCTGGACGACGCCGGTTACGTGGTGAACGAGGAGAACGCCGACGATGTAGCAGTGGTGTTTGCCACGGGTGGTGGTGGACTTGACGTAATGCAAGAGGCCAGCGTCGTCATGCGCGATAAGGGATACCGGGGCGTTACCCCGTTCGTGCTGCCCAGCATGATCTCCAACATGGCCTCCTGCCAGGTGTCGCTCACCTTCGGCACGCGCGGACCGACCACTACGGGCGTGGCTGCCTGCGCAAGTGGTATTTTCTCCTTCGTGGATGCCTACCACTACCTGATGCGTGGCGAGGCCGAGATGGTGATCGCGGGCGGCACTGAATCGTTCATCACAGACCTGGCGATTGCGTCCCTGGCGAACATGCAGGCGCTGTCCCGCAACACGGAACGAGCTCCGCAAGAGGTGAGCCGCCCGTTCGACGGCACCCGCGACGGTTTTGTCTACAGCGAGGGGGCTGCTGCCGCCGTACTGGAGACAGCCGAGAGCGCGATTGCAAGAGGTGCCCACATCTACGCCGAGGTGGTGGGTGGTGCGCTGACCGCCGATGCCTACCACGTCACGGCCCCGGCCCCAGGCGGCGCGGGAGCTGCCAAGGCGATTGTGAAGGCCCTCAAGTACAGCAACCTCACGCCCGACGACATCGACTACATCGCCGCGCATGGCACCTCCACGACCCTCAACGATGCCTCTGAGACGGCCGCGATAAAGAAGGCGCTGG
>JAXDKH010000097.1:0-4704 GCA_034667185.1 Chloroflexia bacterium
CGCATCGCGTTCCAGGTCCAGGGAAGCCGCCACGGCACCCGGCACATGATGCAGTGCGTCCAGGTCCTCCTCGCTGTTGCCCGCCAGCGCCACCGATAGGGCAGCCAGGGCCAGCAGTTGGGCTGTATATGTCTTGGTGGCGGCCACCGCGCGTTCTACCCCCGCCCCGATATCTATGTTCAACTCGGCAGACCTCGACATCGAAGAGTCGGGGTAGTTGGTGATCGCCAGCGTGATAGCCCCCTGCCGCCTTCCCTCTTCTATCACGCTCACAATATCGGGGGATTGTCCCGACTGCGAAATGCCGATCACAAGAGCATCTTCCAGCCGGGGCGACTCGGGGTACATGGTGAAGAGGGAGGGCGCAGCCAGCGCGACGGGTAGCCGGTTGCGCGACCCAAGCAGGTACTGGGCGTACACCCCCGCATGGTCGGACGTACCACGAGCCGCCAGGAAGACGTAGCGCACGTCCCTCTGCCGCACCACCTCAGCTATCTGCCGCACGCTCTGAAGGCTCGTGTCCAACCAGCGTTGCAGCACATCCGGCTGCTCAAGTATCTCTTCTCTCAGTGCCATGCTGCCCCCACCCTGATGCTCATGCGCCACTCACCGTCACAGGCAAGCGTCCCTCGAACGGTATGCGGCCCCAAAGCGCGTCAGCCAGGGCCTGCAACGATGGTGCTTGCAGACTGTAGGTGCACACATAGGTAGGGGCCGCAGGGTATACCTCCAGGTCGTAAGGCAGACGCAAAGCCACCGCTACTACGGGAATACCGTCCTCCAGGAGTGCGTTCACCAGCGCGGCTTGCCCCGGATAATCGCTCGCGTTAATCGTGCCCACTACTGCCAGGTCACAGCCCACCAACAGCTGCCTGAGCGAGGCTACTTCGCCCGGCGATGGGTCCATCGGGATCACGTGCTCCTCGACCGAAGGGTGATAGGCACGCAAGGCGGCAGCTAGCGAAGGCGTCTCATACGAGGATGTGTCGGCGGGAGTAAGGTCCGCGGGACGAGGTATCACGCTGACCACTCGCGCATTGGAGGACAACCGCAGGGGCAACAAACCCTCGCGGTCGCGCACCAGCGTCAGCGATTTCGCGGCAATCTCGTAGGCCAGATCAAGATGCTCCTTGCAGCGCACCACCTCCAGGTCCGGCTGCACCTGCCTGCCAATCCATGCCTTCAGGTCGAGCACACGCCGCGTGGAAACCCACATATCCTCCTGGGAAAGCAGGCCCCGCCTAGCCGCGTGCAACACCCCACCGTACACCGCCTCCAGCTTGGCACTGCTATCTATAAGCATCAGCAGGTCCACCCCCGCCGCGGCTGCAGCGATAGCATCGATTACAAACCCTTGCCCCTGGTCGATAGCGCCCATATTGAGCGCATCGCTCACGATTACACCTTCGAAGCCAAGTTGGCCGCGCAACAAGCCCCTGAGCACGGCAGGCGAGAGCGTGGCAGGCACTTCGAGGCCGCCCGTCAGCGCAGGGAGCGCGAGGTGCGCCGTCATCACCAGCTTCACACCTGCTTCTATCGCGGCGGCGAAGGACGGCAGTTCGACACGGTTCAGCCTCTCCACGTCAAACGGGACCACGGCGGCACCATAATGCGAGTCGACGGCGGTATCGCCATGCCCGGGAAAGTGCTTAGCCGTGGCCGCGACCCCAGCCTGTTGCAAGCCAACCACCAGCGCGGACACCAGCGTTGCTACCTCGCCGGGGTCCTCACCGAAGGAGCGCACGCCGACCACCGGGTTCTTCGGGTTGACGTTCACATCGCACACCGGCGCGTAATTGACGTTGATGCCCATAGCCGCAAGCTCCCGCCCTATCGTGTAGCCGGTCCTGCGCGCCAGTTCCGGTGAGCGAGTAGCGCCTAGCGCCATGTTGCCGGGGAAGGGCGTGGTGCCTGCCAGGGCCATCAGGGTGCCCCCTTCCTGGTCAGCGCCTACTAGCAGTGGCGGCTGTCCCGACTCGGCAGCAGCATTTTGCAGAGCCGTTGTGAGGCTGCGCACCTGCCCAGGGTCTCTCACGTTGAGGTGCCGGAAGATTGTCACCCCACCCAGATGCATGCGCTTCAGGAGAGACAGGAATTCAGCAGGTGCCTCCAAGCCGGGGAACGCTACCAGCATCTTTTGGCCAACCTGCTGATCCAAAGTCAGTGGGACTGGAGGGGCAGTAACGCCTGGGTGGCCTGACATGTTGTACCTCTTCTTTGGTAACGCGCCGACGGTGCGCCAGTAGAGCAGGCGTGCCTAGCTGAGAACGGGTATCTTGTACCGGGCCTGGTCCGGGCACCTACCCGCCAGCACCACGGCTCCCCACGTGCCCGCTTCGTAGTCGGGGGGCAAGAGCCGGATCATGTCGGGCCGCAGCATCTCATGGGCGAGAGGTGAGTCCTGCCGAAGGCGCTCTAGCTCGTGCAAAATGGGCTGCAAGAACGCCTCGCCCTCTCGTGAGACCCCGCCACCCAGCACGATACACTCAACGTCATATGACATGACCAGTTGCTGTATGGCAAGCCCCAGGTAGCGTCCCACCAGGCTCGTAATCTCCTGTGCTGCAGCGTTCCTGGCGCGAGCGGCCTCGTATACGGCTGCCGCTGTCACCGGGGCGTACCTGCGCAGGGGAGAGTGCTTCGATGTGCGGGCGACTTCCTCACCCAGCCGGGCTATCGCGGGCCCGGCGGCGAGCGCCTCAAGGCAGCCGTAAGCACCGCAGACGCACCTGGGGCCGTCAGGCTCGATCACCATGTGCCCGATTTCGCCCGCCATGCCGTGACTGCCCCTGTAGACCCTGCCGTCGAGCACCAGGCCCGCCGCGATGCCGGTGCCCACGCTCATGTAGACCATGTTAGCGGGGGCCTCGTTACCCAGGTACCGCTGTGCGCCGAGCGCTGCCATCCGCACGTCATTTTCGAGCACGCAAGGCACCCCGAACTCGGACGAAATGCGCTCGCCTAATGGCAGTTCGTGCCAGCCCAGGTTCACGGCATTCCGGACCACGCCTGTGAAGGGGTCCACCCGGCCCGGCACCCCCAGGCCGATGCAGGCTACCTCGTCAACATAGGCGTCGGCGGCTCTGAGGGCCACCTGTATGGCTTTGATGATGCCGCTTACCGTGGCTTCCGGGTCTTCGAGGAAGGTCGGCATCGTCACCTGGCTGAGGACCTTCGACTGGCCGTTCACCACCAGCACGGCCACCTTCGTACCGCCGACGTCCACTCCTACCAGCAAATCACGCGAGCCGTTGTAGCTGCCCATATCGCACGCTCCTTTCCGCAGCATCGTGCGGAGTGCCTCGAGCACAGGTCAGCGAGTGAGGCTTAGCCCCAACTCGTGCATCAATAAGATGGCCGACGCCCCCAGTATGGCCACGTCCGGGTTCAACTCCACTAGGTCGAGCTGCGTCGCCTCGGCCAGCGGGGGCAGCGAGCGCCTGAGCATCTCCTGCCGGATCACGTCCAGCAGCGGTGTGCCAAAATGGGCCAGCTCGCCCATGAGCACCACGTGCCGCACGTTCAGGGTGCCCACCAGGTTAGCCAGCGCCATGCCCAGGTAGCGTCCCATCTCCAATACCAACTGCCTGGCAGCGGCATCCCCCTCGTGGAAGGCGTGGTTGATTGCCGCGGTATCCAGGTCGTGTGCGGAGTCTATTTCGTTCAGCAGCGACTCAGGATGTTGTGTGGCGAGTGCGCGGGCGCGGGCTTTGATGGCGGGGGCGCTCACCAGCGTCTCCAGGCACCCGAAGTTCCCACAACGGCATTGCTGTCCCCCATCGACCAGGGCCAGGTGGCCGATCTCGCCCGCACCGTACCCGTCACCCTGGAAGAGGCCGCTGTTCAGCACGATGCCAGCACCGACGCCGTGGCTTATTTTGACGACCACCAGGCTGGGGCCGTATTGCTGCCCGCCAAACATGTACTGGGCGAGGGCCGCTAGCTGGCTGTCGTTGGCGACGTACACCGGAAGCCCATATCGCTCCTGCAGCAGGCTGCCGAGGGGCAGGTCCCGCCAGTCGAGGTTGACTGCCCGCAGCACGACCCCATTAGTGGTGTCCACCAAGCCGGGCGTGCCGATGCCGATACCCAGGATCGTCTTGTCCGTGGTGTACACCAGCCGGTCCAGAAGTTCGTAGACGAGGGTCAGGGCCTCGCCTCCCGCCCTGTCGGCCACCGGCATGCTCACCGTGCTGACCACCTCGTTACGCAGGTTGACCACGGCCCCGCGCCACTCGTCGTTCGCCAGGTCCAGGCTGATGAGGTGGCGAGCGTCGTCAATCACGCTCAGGAGGATTGGGGTGCGGCCCCCCAGCGATTGCCCCGCGCCCACTTCCTCCACCAGCCCCTTCTCCTGAAGGTCCGTCACGAGGTCCGAGACGGTGGTGCGGGTGAGATTGGTGAAACGGGCCACGTCGGCGCGGCTAATCCGCCCCTGGTCATAAATGGTCTTCAGGACGAGCCGGCTATTGTAGGTCTTAGTCTGCTGCTGCGTGGCCTTCTGCAACTGGGGCACACAACCTCCCGGAAGCATGACTTTGTTAGTCCAGTGGACTAACAAAGTTTAGCACTGCTCCAGAGGCTTGTCAATAGGCACTTTGTGGCACCTTTTCCACTGCTTACTGAGCAAATCACCCTACAAGTAAGCATAGAAAAAGGACCAAGTCCCCTCTTTGTCATTCCGAGTTCAGCGAGGAATCAGGT
>JAXDKH010000098.1:0-9315 GCA_034667185.1 Chloroflexia bacterium
ATGATAAGCCAGGTGCCTTCAATCGTGGCGTTAGTGTTGCCTGAGAAGGAGCTGAAGACCAGGTAAAGCGGCACAAGCAGGAGCAAAAGGGCCCCGACGCCGATTATCGCTATGGAGATGGGTCGCCGCGTAGAGCGGTCTTGAGACAAGATAAGCCTCCCGGAGTGTATAATGCTCAAGGTATTATTGCACAGGCGATAGGCACCGTCAAACACATTGCCTGCGCATTACCGTAGGAAGCGTACTTCTGCGGCCACAAGTGGAGAGCATGATCGTAGAGCAGGCAGCAATCAAGAGCAGATTGGATGAGTTACGGCTGAGCTACGAGGGCTTCAGCAAGCAACTCACCCGGCCCGGCCTCTCTCCGGAGCGTGCCGAGCGCCTCCATTCCGAGCTTGAAATGCTGCGCGAAGAAATCGCCACGCTTGAGAAGGTCCAGCAATTAGGCCGGGTAGAGCCGGACCGCGCCAGGGTCGAAGCTGCGATAGAGGAACGGCTCGGGGTGTTGCAAACTCGGCTGGCCGCGGAACCAGGGGAGCTGGACCTCGACCCGGAGGCACTGGGTGCAGTGTCGGGCGAGGCAAGGGCGCTGCTATGGACGCTTGGCCGCGATAGGCTCACGCTCGCCATGCACGAGATGTCCCAGAACGTGCCCGCCCGTGACCCCGGACGCACCGACCGCGCGGTGCCCAATATCCTTTTGCACGCCTTGCAGGAAGCGCCGGATGCAGAGGCAAGGGCCAGCGCCGCCTACGAGCTAGGCAGGCTGCAAGTCGCAGAGGCAATTCCCGCCCTGGTGCACGCGGTGGCGGACCCTGACGCCTTTGTGATCGACGTGGCGTTACAGGCCCTGGGCTACTTCTCCGATGAGGCGCTGCGCGAGGCGCACGTAGGTCCCATCTTGATCCAGCGCGTGCACAGCGCCAGGGAACGGCGATAGCGCTCATTTCGGCGCGAGTTTTGCCATGTCATTTGACGCTTGCCCGGCCTTAACCCCTGTGATATAATGCCGCAGTGAGCGCCCCAAATACGTTTATGCGCAGCACTCAGCCTTTCGCCCGCCCTCTATTGCTTCTCGCTGCTTTGTGGCGTCGTAATGCACAAATAGTCCCTCACTTTAGGAGGCCGAAATGAAGGTTAGCGAGGTAATGATTGACAAGCCTCCGGTGGTCACACCTGACGACACAATCTCCCAGGCAGCGCGCTTGATTGACGAGCTGCATACGTCTCTCGTGCCCGTGGTGAACAACCAGGACGACAAGCACGTGGTCGGCGTAATTACCGATAAGGAAGTAATGCGCTGCACCGCCTCCGGCGAGAACCCCCAGACCTCCTACGTCAAAGATTACATGGGCAACACCTACGAAACGGTGCTCGTCCATGAGGACGTGGAGACGGCGCTGGTAGAGGTACCTGAGAACGTGCAGGCACCGAAGGGTGATATGGGTACCGGCATGGGTACCGATACCGCGGTGGTCGCGGCAGGCGGTGGAGGCGGGCTGATGGGCAGGCGTCCCATCGTGGTGGTGGACGACAGCAGGCGAGTGGTTGGACTGATCACGCGGCCCCACCTGGCGATGGACATGGCGAAAGTACAGTCGGGCCAGGTCGTGGCGGGCCGCACCGAGTCGATGCAGCTTGTTTGGCGGTGCACGGACTGTGGCTACCTGCTCACCAGGGCCGAGCAACTGCCTGAGCAGTGCCCCGATTGCGGCGCGCCCAAAGAGAACTTCGTGCTCGTAACCGAGGACTGACAAGAGGCCACCGGGCCGGCACCGTCACCCCGCCACACTGATATGACCGCAGCAGGTTTCAAGTTCATAGACTTGCCCACAGCCGCCGAGCGCCTTGGCGTTACGCGCACCGAGCTGCTTCAGTGGGTAGACGAAGGTCGCATCCGCCCGTTCAGCGGCAAAGGGCAGCAAGGCGTCTTCCGCGCCGCCGATGTGGAGAAGCTTGTCGCGGAGGTGGGTGCGGCAGCGGCCCAGGTAGCGGCCCAGGCCCAGCAAGAAGACGGGGAAGCAGCAGGCCCAACTCGTGCGCGCAGGCGGGACCCGGTCAAATTGATCGGCACCCGCTTGAGCCAAACGTCGCGCTGGGCTGAGATTACGGACTCAGACATCGCCACCTGGATAGACGCACTGGAGCCGGTGCAGTTCGACAGGGTGCGCAAGGTGGTGGATATCGCGATGGACCGCCTTCAAAGGGTCCGAGCCAGCATCGAGAGAAAAGGTTGAAGCAGACCGCAACTGCCGCAGACCGGCCATGAAGGGCGGAACAGAGAGCACATGCCGCGCTACTACACTCTAAGCGAAGCCAATGGAATGCTGCCCCAGCTTTCGCAACTCCTGGAGCTAATGCAGGCGCAGCGGCGGCAGTTGGAGCTTCTTCAAGGCAGGTCCTCGGTGGTCGCCCAGAAGACCCGCGGCAACGGCAATCACAACCCCAGCGAAGACGTGGCGCTCGTCCAGGCCACCACCCAGGTAGAAGAAGCCCTTGAGGTCGCCATCAAGCAGTTGCAGGGCTGGGGCATCGAGCTTAAAGACCTGGAGACCGGCCTCGTCGACTTCCCGGCGCTCCGGGAAGGTCGCACGGTCTACCTGTGCTGGAAGCTGGGAGAGCCTGAGATAGCCTTCTGGCATGAGACGGACTCCGGGTTTGCGGGTCGACAGCCTCTAGACGAAGAGTTCAGCTAGTTGGCTCTCCGGACATGCATCCAGGGGCGAGGTCCCCGCGCTAGTCTGACGTACGCTGCCGTAGGGCCTCGTAGAGCACAATCGAACCCGCAACCGCCGCGTTCAGCGACTCCATCTTACCCCACATCGGTATCAGCAACGCCCCATCGCAACGCTCGCGCACCAGCCTCCCAACGCCGCTGCCCTCTGAACCCACGACTAGCCCAAGAGGCCCTTTCAGGTCCGAGGTGGTATAAGGCACCGCCCCAGGCTCTGCTTGCAGCGCATACACCCACAGGCCAGCCTCCTGCAACGCTTCTATCGCGCGCGGGAGATTGTTCGTCTGGCAGACCGTCAGATGCTCGACCGCCCCCGCCGAGGCGTTCACTACGGCCGCCGTCACCTCCACCTGCCGCCTCTCCAACATGACCACCGCCGTCACACCCACGGCCTCAGCTGAGCGTAGCAGGGTGCCGAAATTCTGCGGGTCCTGTATCGAGTCGAGCAGCAGCACCAGCGCACTCGGCCCAGCATCTCGACACAAGGCGACTACCTCCGCTAGCGTGCTGTAGGGGTAGCCTGAGACCTCGGCGGCCACCCCCTGGTGGTGCTGGCCCACTTTGGTGATGGCGTCAAGCCTGGCGGGCGGCACCCGTTCGAGTGACACCCTCAGTCGCCGCGCTTCAGTCTCAATACGCACAAGCGGGTCGTCGGGCGCTCCCCTGCTACCCCGCCCGGCCTCGCTCAGTAAGACCCGGAACACATTCCGGCGTGCCGCCCGCAACACTTCCTCTACCGCATGCCGCCCGTACAGCCACTCCGTCATTTACTGCCCTCCCGCAAAACAACAGGCGACCGCATGGTCGCCTGAAGGTGATATGCCCCTGGTGGCCGCTACTCGTCCGAGGACGCAGCAGGTGCCGTGGAAGTGCTGTCCGTCTTCGGCTTATCGTCCGTGGAGGCGGTTGCAGGCTTGGCATCCTCATCGCTTTTAGTGGAGGAGTTGGAGCCGCCCGACTTACCTGAGCTACGGTTGTCGGTGACGTACCAGCCACTGCCCTTGAAGATGACGCCCACGGGGTGTAGCACGCGCCGAATGGGCCCCTGCCCGCAAAGCTCGCACACGCTCAACGGATCGGATGTAACGGGTTGAATCTTTTCGAACCGCTTCCCGCAATTCTTGCACTGGTACTCATAAACTGGCATGTTGTCTCTTTTCTACTCCCTCTACAATCGTTACTGTCTTTTGTACTTTGTAAGCATGGCCCGCGTATTCGAGAAACGGGTAATAAGCTAATGCAACTGGCTGTGGTGCCTCGTGTCGGCTGCCAACCTGTTCAGCGCAACCAGTATGCCACGCTGCACCAACCTGAGCACTAGCAGGTTAGTCTCAGGTGGTGCTTTGAGGATCGTCTGGGCCCCCGAGCGCGCGCACTCCGCGTCGTGGGCATCGCCACACATGTGCAGCCACTCGGACATGCGCCTTAGCCGTTCCGAGTACCGCTGCCTGGCTTCCGGTCCGAACTCGTCGTGCGCCAGGCGTATGAGCGCGGGGAGCAGGAAGCGCCAGCTATCGTCCGTCAGCTCGCGTGGCGGGCCGCCGCTGAGCGTGCTGATGTCCAGAGCCACCTGACGCGCCGACTCGCTGGCCAGGTACCAGCTATCGAATACCGGATTGGTTAGCAGGTCGGCTTCCCTGGCGACGAGGGGACTCTCCCCCTCATTCTCCCATGCTGCCCTGCCACCCGCTTCGCTCAGGCCGGCCCCGTACGACCAGCAAAGGTGCCCAAGCAGGCAATAGTCGAGTGGAAGCGGGGCCGAGGCGAGCCAGTTGTTATGCACTGCCTCCCTCAGAAGCTCCAGGCCATAAAGAAAATCGGCTTCGAGCAAGGGAACGTGGACCGGGGTGTTGGTGGCGTCGCGCGCGCCCGTCTGTCCCTCTTCGCCAAGCGGCATACCCATCCAGGTGCGCAGGCTCTGCCTGTGTACAAAGCCTTGCCGCGCGGTCACAGGCAGATCAGCGGGCTTGGCCTCCGGTACGCCGCTCGCCTCCACCACCCCAACGGCCTCGTTGACGAACATCTCCAGCACGGCGGAAACGCTACTGCCCTCGGATATAGGCGCGATCAGCATGAGCAAGCGATTACCACTGCCATCAATCGGGCTGACCAGGGCGCGACACCCTTCCACCGGAGCGCGCAGCACGCGGGGGCTGTAGCCGGAGAGGCGCAGCTTCTGCAACGCCCTGTTCGCAGCGTGCGACACCTCCGGGGCAAGGCTTGGCTCCAGCAGCGCCAACGTTTGGACGGAACTGCGGCTGCCCTGTGAGGCCAGCGCCTCGACGACCGCCATCGACAGTTCGAGGTCGGGGTGAAGGGAAAACAGGCGCGCTACTTCGGCGGGGGTGTCGCGTTCGAGGCTGGTAAGGCGGCTGAAGATGCCGAATAGCAGGTCCGAGGACTGCGCCAGCAGGGTGTGCACGTAGGACCGCAGGATGGGCGACTTGAAAGCCCCTTCCAACGCCCCTTTGAGCGAGTAGGCCAGCGACCCAAGCGGATCGTTGAGGGTGCCGACGAAGTCCTCGTCGGGTGGCTCGCCCAGGCAATACTCCAACACCAGCATCGCGCCCAGCCGCCGCGCGTCCGAGTTGCGCCTGTCGTCAGCTGCTTTACGCAGCTGGGTTGTTGCCATGTCCCGGTCGGGGAAAGCAGTAGCCGCGCGTCCCAGCTCATCTATGTCGTCAGGGCGGAAAGCATCGAGCCTGCGGGTGATGACCGCAATCAATGAAGGCCCGAAGCCCGCGATCTCACTTAGTCTCGCCTGGTACTGGGGGTGAGCGGACGACGTGGCGAGGAACCGGTCGAGGGCGCGCTCTGCCTCCAGGTAGCCCTGCAAGTCTATTACTTTCCCTACTTTGGGTGCGCGAGACGTTTCGCTGTCTGTGTCGCGGCTGTGTGGCACGCCAGGACCTCAATGCAAAGTACGAATAAAGTAACAAACGAGCAAGCACAAAAAGCGTGATGCGGTCCTACCATTATACCGCATCACGCTTCAATTTTACTCACGCTGTTTAGTATTGGCCGGTAAGGTGCCACCAGGCGGGTAACTGGGTGAGCACCCACACCATCATCACGATGGCAACGAGCCACATCACATCCACCACCCACGACCACGTAAAGCCACCCCGGCGGCGCGTGGCCTCGCGCATGTAGTTCTTCATCTCCAGCGCCACGCCGTCCGGTTTGACGGGACGCTCGCTGATGTTGCTCATTGTGGGGTCGGCGCTGGTCATACCGAGCTTCATCTTCTCTATCGGCTTAGCGCAGTAGGGGCAAGGCTCGACTTCGTCTGCCTTCGCGTCGATCACGTCCACTAACTCATGGCAGTTGGGACAATTCACAAAGAAGCTGAAGCCGCACCTGGTACAGGAAAGGGAAGTATCCGGCACCTTCTCCGAGCAATTCGGGCAGGTCACCATCACCTGGTCCTTCTTGGGAGACGCAAGGTGCTGGGTGCGCTCGTCGGGGTTCTCGGGGCCGTACCCGTTCATGGCCGAACCGTCGGGCAGCATCCCAGGCGAAAGCTGGGAGGACTGAGCGTACCAGGGCTTGACCTGACCCTGCGACGACGTATCAAAGCCGGGAAGGTCGCTCGGCGTCGGCAACTGGAAGTCACCGGCAGGGCCCATCGGCCCGTAGCCTCCGGGGTTCGACTGGCCGTTCTGCCAATCTCCGGATACCGCGTCGGCCTGCCCCGTTTCCGCGAAGGGAGTGGCACCGGTCTGCCCGAAGCCCAGGCTGCCCGGCTCCAGAGGCTGGAACCCCGGCACGTTGTCCATCGACCAGGCTGGCATGCCGTTGCCGTCCACACCGCTGCCTGGGTTCGCCTGCTGGTACATGTCCAGGCCACCCCAGGCCTGTTGCTGGTCGTACCCGGCATTGGACCCGTTGGGAGCAGGTTCGGGGTCCATACCCTTCGACCAGTCGATGTTCAGGCTGTCGCTCGACACGCCCATGCCCGCCCACGGGTCAGCTTGATTAGCGTCGGAGGTAGGAGGTGTCGAAGCAAACATGTCATACGCCAGCGACTCCGATGCGCCGCTCGGCCTCAGAGGGCCAGATACTGTCCCAGCCCCGGCACCGGCCAGCGGATCGGGCGCTGGACCGCCTTCCATCCAGGGAGGCAGGGCAAACTCACCGCTAAAGTCGGGCAGCGCCTCTGCCTGGGGCGGTGGAGGGGTCATATTGAACTCAACAGCAGGCGCATGCTCGTTGCCGAAGGGGGACTGGATCGTGCCCTGGAAGTTCAAGTCGGACAGAGGCGATGTGTACTCCGTGGGCACAGGTGGGGCCTGCGTCGGGATGCCCGTGCGGCTGCTGAGGAACTCCAGTCCTTGCCTTGCCTTAGCGTTGTAGGGGTTGATGACCAGCACGTTTTCGAGGCAGATCTGCTGCTCTTCAGGCTCGGTCGCCACCCCGCTTAGCCACATCCAGGCTTGCTCGTTGTGAGGGTCGCGCTCAACCACCTGGGTCAGGTAAGAGCGCGCCGCGGCTGTATCACCGTTGCGCGCCGAATTCTTACCCGCCTCAAGCAGGCGTGCTACCTCAGCGTCCATCGTATTTATCGACATAGAAAAAACCCCCTGTGCTTGCCATACTCGGCTCACCGCCCTGCAGCATGCAGTTCAACCACAAATTCGCTACGTACTTGATGCAGATGCGTCAGGGTTGCTCGAGCATCCTGATGCGGCGGGGGTGTACCCTCGCCTTCTCAGCCTCGATTATCCCCTTGATTGCATCTACTGTTTCATCCAATTGCCTGTGCCTGTTTACCACCACGTAGTCGAAGTTGCTAATTTCCTGCATTTCCTGCCGGGCTACCTTTAGCCTGGTCTCAAGCTCCTGGGGGTCCTCTGTCTTGCGGTGAAATAGCCGGATAGCCAGTTCCTTCATGCTGTCCGGAGCCAGAAAAATAAATACCGCATCCGGCTCCAACTGTCTTATCTTGGCCGCGCCCTGCACATCCGGCTTCATTATTACGTCAATCCCACGCCGCAGCGGCTCAACAACCTGGCTCCGCGGTATGCCGTAGTAGTTGCCGTACACGTTCGCGTTCTCCAGCAACTCCCCGGCTTCGAGCATCTTCATGTACTCGTCCCGCGTCTTGAAGAAGTAGTGGACGCCGTCTACTTCTCCGGGCCTGATGTCCCGCGTCGTGACCGTCACCACATAGTGGAACGGCACTTCAAGCTCCCTCATACGCTGGAGCGTCACGTCCTTGCCGACGCCCGAGGGTCCCGTAAGCACCACAAGCAACGCAGGCTGGGGCCGGGTCACGTACTGCTCGAACTCCGGTACCTGCTCGCCCGCGGCCACCATCTCGGCCAGCCGTTCCTCAATCGCCTTGTAGTCCTGCTGCGCGATGTCGCTCACCTGGCTCAGAAACGTGGTTCAGAAACGTGAGACGTGATGCGGCTTGTGCTATTTGGTCCCGAAACGTGTTACGCCTTACTCATCACGTTTCACGTTTCACGTTTCTGAACCACGTTTCACGTTTCAGAATCCCATGTTATACTTTCCTGCCATGCCCTTTGACGCACTCACTCTCGCCGCCGTGCGGCAGGAAATCGAAAGCAAGTACCTCGGCGGGAAGGTGCAGGGTCTGCTGATGCCGGGACCTCTCACGTTGAGCCTTGAGCTTTACCGTTCCGGAAGCGGACGCTCGCACCTCGTCATGTCGGCCCACCCTCAGCACGCTCGACTCCACCTGTCGTCCACATCTCCTACCCGCGACCCGGAGCAGCACCCGCCTTTATTGCTTCTGCTGCGTAAATACGTGAGAGGCGGCACCCTGGTAGAAGTCTCCCAACCCCGCTTTGAGCGTGTCATTGCACTTAGTATAGCCAAACGAATCCACGCTGACAAGCACCAAGAGTACCATTCTAGGGATGACTTTAGGCAGGGGGACGTACCGGAAAACGACGTCGATGAGGACCAGGAAGACCCCTCCGCGCCCGTAAAGGTGGTCGAACTGGTCGTGGAGGTTATGGGCAAAGTTAGCAACATCGTGCTCGTGGACGACGATGGTACGGTGCTAGACAGCGTCAAGCGCGTGCCAGCCAGCATCAACCGTTACCGGGTGACGCTACCCCGCCACGCCTACGTCGCTCCGCCTCCCCAGGACAAGCGCGATCCTCTGCGAACCAGCATCCACTCACTTTCAGCTATGTTGTACGCCATCTGCGAGGAAGATCCGAAAGCGCCCGTGTGGAAGGCCCTCGTCGCAGGCTACGTCGCGGTAAGCCCCACCCTGGCGCGCGAAGTTGCACACCGCGCATTGGGAGATGTTCGCCTGCCTGCCAATGATGTGGCAGGCAACCCCGAACGCCTGGCGGCCCTGCTGCATGAGCTTCAGAGCCTATTGTTGCTGGACGAGACGGGCGGATGGCAGCCGTCAATCGCTTGGTCGGGAGGCATACGCAAAAGCAAGCCTCTCGACTTCGCCCCGTATCTGCTCACCCACCTTGAGGCACCGGGCGGGCAAGTGGAACAGCTGGAGAGCGTCTCTGAAGCGGCTGACACGTACTTCTCCTCGGCAGCCAGTCTCGCAGGGCACAGCGCGCTCAAAGGGCAGGCGCAGA
>JAXDKH010000099.1:0-2545 GCA_034667185.1 Chloroflexia bacterium
TTGCTCATACATGGCTTCAGCGGCAGCCCGCCGGAGATGCGGGGGCTGGGCATATTCCTGGCGGAGCACGGAGCGCGCGTGGAGGGCGTCAGGTTGGCGGGGCATGGTACAAGGCCGGAAGAACTGAAGGGCCTCACCTGGCGCGACTGGCTGGCTTCAGCAGAGGAAGGGCTGGCGCGGTTGCAGCGTGATGGCCGTAAGGTGGTGATCATCGGCTTCTCGATGGGCGGGTTGCTTGGCCTGCGGTTGTGCGTGCTGCACCCTGAGCAGGTAGCGGGCATCGTCACCATCTCCTCGCCTATCTACTTCCGCGACCGGCGCATCCACCTCATCCCGGTGGTGCGCCACGTGGTACGTTGGCACAATGTGCGCCGTCCCAGCCTTAACACGGACCCAGAGGCCCACACCCGCTATTACTCGTACCGTCGCTACCCCCTTGTAGCAGTAGACCGCCTGCTCAACCTGATGCGCACCACCCGTAAGGTGCTGCCCGATGTGCGCACTCCCGCCCTCGTGATGCATGGCGTGCGCGACGGCGTAATCCACCCCCGCAGCGCCAAGTACCTTTACAAGCACATCGGCTCGCCCCAAAGAGACCTGGAATGGTGGCACAACAGCGGCCACGGCGTAGTCTTCGACACCGAACGCGAACAAGTCTGGCAGCGGGTATGGAGCTTCGTACGATCCCATACATAGAAGAGACGGAAACGCAAAGACGCAAAGGCGCAAAGAACGCGCTAAGAGAAGAAAGGGTTTAGAGGGTACAAAGAGCACCAGGGTATGTGATGTCGTACTTTGGTCCTCTTGCTTAGGACAGCCTACTAAATCTCTGCGCGTTCTTTGCGTCCTTTGCGTCTTTGCGTTTTCGTCTCCAATCACTTTCGGCTTGCGTAGGTACGGCCTTTCCAGGTGACGCCCCGGCCAGTGATTAGGCGTATGAAGGAGTTGAGGAGGATGAGGCCGAAGATGACGGTGCCGAGGGGCTGCGTGAGGGTCCAGCCGATGCCCAGGCCCAGCAGGCGGTCTACGCGGCGGCGGTAGATGAACGGCACCAGGGTGCCCATGATAGCCAGCGCGCTCACCCAGGCGGCGGCTAGCTCGTCGGCGGGCTTGCGGGTGCGGTCGGCGGTGCGCCAACTGCGCGTGGCCCATCTCAGCCATACGAGGGGCAGGGTAGGGGAGAGTACAACGGAGGGCACTCCCAGCACGCCGACTACAGGGTTCTCGCGGAAGGAGAGCACGGTGTTCTTGCCCCAGCCCTCCCATAACTCGCGCAGGTTGGTGTACATACGCACCGTCATCAGGTGCTGCCCGTCGGCCAGGTAGAGCCGGTAGCCCGCCGACTTGACCACTTTGCTGAACTCCAGGTCCTCGGCAATCTTGTCCTTGACGCGCTCAATCCCGCCCACCGCGTCGTACACTTCGCGCCGGATGAAGATGTACTGGCCGTTCGCGATGGCAACCTCGCTGTTGGGGTCGTTCACCTTGGCCGCGGGGAAGAAGGCGCCTATGCCCATGAACGCTACCGGCATCAGCAGCCTCTCGGACGGCGTGACCAACTCCGGGCAGGGGGAGATAGTGAGCAGGTCCACGCGGTGCCGGAGTGCATAGGCCATGCTGGAAGAGAGTGAAAACTCGCTGTGCACGGTGTCGGCGTCGGTAAAGAGCACCCACTCACCCCGCGCTACCTTGACGCCCTGGGACATCGCGTGTGGCTTGCCATGCCAACCCTCTTCCTTCGGCAGCTCCTTGCCCTGTACGACCTTCAGTCTCTCGTCCCGCGCCGACCATTCCGCCAGTATCCGCGGCGTGTCGTCGGTGGATTGGTCGTCCACAATGACCACCTCGTAGTTGGGGTACCGCTGCGACAGAAGGGAGGGCAGCAAGCGAGGCAGGTTGCGCTCCTCGTTGCGCACAGGCACCACTATCGAGATGAACGGCCAGGTACGCCCGCCGGGTGGGTCTTCCAGAAGCGCGTCCACTTCCGGTATCTTATCAGGAGGGCGTTGTAGCTTGAAGACGAGGGCGGTCGTGCCGGTGAGTGTAGCTGTCAGGGCACCCAGTCCCAGGAAGCGTAAGATGTTTGAGTTCGCCATTTAGTGACCTTTCGTGAGCCTGATAAGCAGCAATTTTTCGGGTAGCGTTCAAGGTGTTGATCCTGAGCACCCAAAGTACTACCTGTCATCCTGAGTGGACCGTCTTGCAAATAGGGTACGAATAACAGGACCATCTCCCCCTTTGTCATTCCGAGCGTAGCGAGGAATCAGTTGGACGTTGCACTCTGTTGCAATCCACGAGTAAGAGGGTAAGGTATGCCTACATGGGTGCTCCAATGCTACTTCATCCCTACCCACCTGATTCCTCGCTACGCTCGGAATGACAATAACTCTCTTGCTACCATATTTGATACTTTACTTTCAAGACCATCCACTGAACATATCGATGGATCAGGTGGTATGCTAGAGTCCTCAACATTGGGGATGATGGTGGTAAAAGGAGTATCGGCGGCTCAGTAGGGAGAGTCAAGAAGGGCCACCTGATCCTG
>JAXDKH010000100.1:0-12025 GCA_034667185.1 Chloroflexia bacterium
ACACGACGCTGCCGCCCTTGACGGCCGGTACGTCTTGCAGGAAAAAGCTGACTGGTATCAAGGCGTAGCCCAGCCACAGCACCGCCAACCAGCGGCGGGAGTCAGCCCCGAGCGCCCCAGAGAGGGCATAGGAAGCCACGATCCAGGCCGGGAATATGAGCAGCACCAGGTCGTGGGGGTTCAGGTGCACCGAGGTGAGCACTGCCATGATGCCGACGACCGCCCATATCATGTCGAAGGAGGCACTGCGGTCGGCAGGGATCTCTACTGCGGCGGTGCCCGTGGACCTGGTCTTGAACCACAGCCACACGAGCACGCCCACCGAGAGGAGGGTCAGCACCAGGAAGACCGGCGTTACAAGGCCCGGTGCCCACCCGCCCAGGAGGTTGGTGGCGAAGCCGCGCCAGTTGTGCATGATACCGGGGTCTATTGCGCCTGTGTCCTGCCAGCCTGCCACGCCCACCAGCAGGCGGACGTATTGCAAAGGCCAATCGGCCCCCAGCACCGGCATTGCCGCGACGCACAAGACAGACATAGCCCCGCCGAAGACGAGCAACGCCCGCCAGCGTCCTTGCAGCAGTAGCACCAGCCCAATCACCGGCAGCACCTGAGGCTTGGGAGCTACTAACAGCAGCGCCAACCCGGTCCACAGGTCCAGCTTGCGGCGGGAGGCGGCATATACCAGGCATATGCCCAGCAGCACCATAGGGGAGTTTTGCCCCAGTATGAAGGAGCGCGCCACCGGCTGGTACGATATTGCAGCCAGAACGGTCACGAACAGCGCGGCTCCATGTATGGGCAGTGCCCGCTGCAAAACCCCGATGGAGGCGGCCAGCAAGCCCAGCATCAACACTTCCCATAGGGTGAAGATAGCCGTGTAGGGCACCCCCGACATCACGAGAGGGGCGGTAAGCATCGCCTCAAAGGGGACGTGGTTGTATGGCAGTATCTTGCCGGGGTCGAGCTTGAAGTAGGGGGCCAGCACCTCGTTCTGGGCTTCGCGCTGCGCGTCCAGGTCGTAGAGGCTATGTCCCTTGCCCTCGGCTATCAGCTTCGCGCCCGTGAGGTTGGAGAGGAAATCGGACCGGCGCACCACACCGTCGAAGCCGTGCATCTGCGGGTCGCGCGTGGCTGCGTACCAGCCGAAGAGGTAGACCAGCAGCAACGCTCCGCAAGCCGAAATCGCCAGCATCCTCAACAGGCGCTCGCTGAATGAGACCCGTGGCGCTGGCGTTTCCATGCCACGACCGGAAATGACGTGTTCGCCGTTCATTATCAGTAGGACTGCATCAGGAACGAGCTACCCCACAAGTTCACTGCGACCGAGAGGACAATCAGGAGCCGCGCCTTCGTCGACATGTTGGCAGGCATGCCGAGCGCCGCCAGCAGCACCAGGAAAGGCGTGAAATCCAGCGCGTAGCGGTAGCCGAACTGTACCCAGCCGACGCCGTAGTACGTAATGATTGGCACCATGACGCACACAACGCCCAACCAACAGGCCCAGACCAGGGGCTTCGGCAGCTTCGCGCGGAAGATGTAGAGCAGCGCGGGAGACGTATAGAAGATGCCCATGCCCCACTCCGAGGGACGCAAATAGGGGAACTGGAGGATGCCTGCAGTTTCGTTGGGGAAGGGCAGCGGCCCCTGCACAAGCAGCATGAAGAGGTTCTTGGGTATGTGCACGATGCTAAACAGCCCGTGACTCAGCGCGTCGGCCAGCACCGGGTCCTTCATGACGACATGGGAGTAGCCGGTCTCCAGGGGGTTGCCGAAGCGGGCGTAGTTGTAGAGCGCCAACAGCAGCACCGGGCCAGCGATCCCCAGCAGCAACATGCCCACTCTCCCGGCGAACTCCCTCATCGCTACCTTTTCTCCCTCGGTGCCCTGCCTGTACAGGAGCATTATCACGAAGAAGGGCAGCGCGAACAGCACTGTGAAGCGCGACATGCCCGCCAGTCCCAGCAGCGCGCCCGCCATGTATGGGTGCTTCATGTTGAGCACCATCGAGAGCGACAGAAGCAGGAAGGTAATCGTGACGATGTGGGCCAGGAACCAGGAGGTACCGTTGACTGCGGTGCTCAGGTAGACGGTGCCCCCGAAGAAGAGCATAAGCGACCACTTCAGCCGCGCATCCCTCACGCCAATTTGCAGCAGCACCTTATATAGCAGCCACACGTTCAGCAGCGTTAGGAACAGCCCCACGGCCACCAGGTTGAGGCCCATTTCCAACAGCGGGAGAAAGGGTATGAGCACCACAGCGGGCAGGGGCCCAAGAGGCAGGTACGTATGGCCGTTCCACTCTAGCGTGTCGGGGTATGCGCTGGGGATGCCATCCACGGTGAGGTCGCCATGCACCAGGTTACGCGCCAGGTAGAGGTAATGGTCCTTGCGCAGCTTGTTCTCACCGTTGGGGGTTACGAAGTTCTGGCCTGACACAATGGGACCGGCGATCAGCACCGTGACTACCGCCGCCACAAGCGCCACGAACACCCGGTTCCACAAGACGCTCTCTCCCGGTGCGGTTCCATTTGCGTTGCCTGTGGAAGCCGCGAGAGCCTGTACCCTGTTCACTAGCACTACCTTTTCCTCTTTGCTGCGACTAATACGATGGTCCTAGTTCACCCTGAACAAGTCTACCATCGTCCTACTCCACGCGGATATAGCCCCACAGGGGCATTGGGGGTGCGACATAGGTACTGTGGGAATTTGGGAATTGGGATTTCGGAATGCGGATTTAGATGAGGAGGGAGGAGAGGGAGGTGGGGACACCCCACGCCATGAGGGGTATTCCCCTACACCCCTACAAATCCGAAATTCCAATTCCCAAATCATCGTCCAAGCTGCTCGGCGACTTGTCGCTCTGATTCGCTTTGGGAGGAGAGGCCTTCTTCCTGGAGGAGTTGGGCCAGAAAGGTGTGTACCTGGGGGCGATAAGGCTCGACGAAGAGGGACATGATGGTCTCTCTCCATGCGGCGGTGCGGTCGCCCCTGTCATGGAAGCCCTGGGCGGTGGTCAGGTACTCATCGCCCAGGAGGTAGAAGGGGCCTGCGGCGCGGTAGAGGTTAGCCGCTGCCTCAGTATCGCCTGATGCTTGCAGGAGGCTGCCCTGGAGGGTGTGGAGGGCTTGCAGGCTGGGTGAAAAGGCGGGGTTGGCCTGCGCCATCCTCGCGGCCATGTGCTGTAAGCCTGGCATCACTTCGCCGGGGCTGTTCTCCTGGAGCACCAGTAGCCGGTCGAACTCACCTGTGGAGGCAAAGTTTGCGGGCGGTGAGGCGTTTTGCAGGGCCGCAAGGTACGCAGGGTCGTTGAGCTGGTAGGTCAGGACCCAGTAGATGCTTCGCGGTCCAGGTTGTGTATGAATTCTGGGGTCCAGTGCGTTGAAGGTGGGTGCTGGTGGGTTGCCGTGCCAGTAGAAGTCGAATACCTGCATGCTCTGGGGAGGCTCCTCCAGCAGCACGATCAGGTCGCCGGGCTGTGCGCGTTCCGAGAGGTAGCGGGCGGCCCCCCTGTAGTCGGGCAGGAAGGAGAGCTGCTTGTGCTGCTCAGGGCTGAAATAGACGTACAAGCCTACCCCAAACAGCATGAGCAGCCCTGCGCCAAACGCGCCCGAAGTCGCACGTCCAACAAGCCGCCGTGGCAATAGGGTGCGAGCACCTACCACCGCGTTGGCAAGGAGCAGGAAGTAGAACGGCATCGTGAAGAGCACGTAGCGCTGGAAGACCGAGTTGGTGGTCTTGAGCACCGCCATGAGCAACGTAGGCACAAGGAGCATCAGCAGGCACAGCAGCACCGCCCGGAATCGCCTCTGCCAGGTGCCGACCAGCAAGCCCAGCAGGGCCACAGCCGCGACTATCCATTGCAGCATCTTCTCAGCTTCGCGCTCCACTCCTACCTGTCCTAGCCGATTGAGCATGCGGCCAAGCTGGTCACCTATCGAGGCCAGGGAGAACAGCGACAGGTCCGGTGGGATGCGGGGTACACGCGTTATGTCCAGCAACACGAATAAGCCTATAATGCCGATTGTTACCAGGCTGAGGACGGCGCTCCGTAGCTGTGTCCTGCCCTGCTCTCCTGCTCGCCCGCGCCACACCTTGTAGAGCACCCATACGAGGTAAGGGGCGAGCGCGGGCACGGCCAGGGTGAGGGCGTGGTAGGTCATGAGCAGGTTGGCTACCATGCTGCCCGTGAAGGCCAGCCACCACCGGCGCTCCCCCGTGCGCTCCACCATGAGCAGGCAATAGGCGGACAGGCCGGTGAATAGCGCCAGGAAGACGTAAGGGCGTGCGTCCTGCGAGTGGCTGATGTGCACGGCCGAGAGCGCGACGAACAGCGCCGCGAGCAGCGCCTGCGCCCGCCCGAACATTTCGCGCCCCAGCCCATAGACCACGGCAGGCGTAAGTAGTCCCGCCAGCACAGAAGGGAGGCGTACGAGCACCGCGCTGGCGGTGGGATCAAGCGGCTGGATACTGAGCCAGACTAGCAGGTAATGAAGAGGGGTCTGCACGCGCATCCAGCCGAAGCGGTCGGTCAGTATCGCGGTGATGCCCCGCTGCGCCACGTCTACGGAAGAGACCTCGTCATACCAGAGGCCATAGCAATCGAGGCAGTAGAAGCGCAGCCCCGCACCAACGAGCACGATGCCCATGAGCGCGAGCAGGGCAGGTGTCCAGGCCACGCGGGTTACCCTGGTGGCTGTGCCGGCTTTTGGTTTCAGCGTGTTTATGGTGGAGGAGGCCAAACTTGGGATCTATATATCTACGCCCGGCGATTGAAATCGCGGGCTACTCTCTGCAAAGTCCCCTTCGCGGACTAGAGCATCTTGATAACTTCCTTTATGGCACCTATTGAGAAGAGCCAGTCCGCCGCAGGGCGGACTTTGCAGAGAGTAGCCCGCGATTTCAATCGCCGGGCGTAGGCCTGCAATAGCTCTGCAATTCTTAGACCCTGTCAGCACATGACTCAGTATACACCGACCACGGGCTATGGCTGCGCAGGTTGCTCCACCGGGGGTTGGGCGGGGTCGAGGCCGTTGAAGTAGTCGCGCACCAGGTCTTTGTAGCCCTGGGGGATGTAGTCGCTGTCGAGGGCGTTGCCTGCCTGGTCGCGGTACTGGCCGTAGACCTGCTCGTAAGGCACCTGCGCGGGGCCGCTGTTGTTGGCGTCGGTGTTGGTGGAGCCGGTGCTCTGCTCACCGTTCGGGTTCTCTTGCCCCTGCAAAGCGACGGGAGTGAGCGCAGCGTTCACGTCCGGGCCGGGAGCGTACACAGGCTCGGAATGCCCCTTGCCCCAGCCGCTGGAGGGTTGGTTCTGGCCGTTCTGATTGCCTGGCTGCTGCCCACCTTGACCCTGACCTTGCTGACCCTGCCCCTGGCCCTGTTGTCCAGGTGCGACCACCGGCGTACCCTGGCCGGGCGTGGTCTGCGCCAACACGGGGGTACCGGGCGTCCCTGTGCCCGCTGGCGTACCTGAGGCAGGCGAGCCCAGCGCTACGGCAGTACCGTTGGGCTTGACCGCAGTGCCCGAAACGGGGCTGCCGTTAGACGCTACAGACGTGCCGGAAAGGGCGGTGCGGTTCGCGTTGGCCTGGCTGGTGCCGCCGGGCTGGGGTGTGCCCGCCTGCGCCTGCTCCTGACCTGAGCGCGCCACGTTCGACTTGCTCTGCTGGATTTGGGAGAGGGCCTGCTCTACCTGCCGTTGGGTGGCTAGCTGCTGCCCTCGCTCGCGCACCTGCTCGCCCAGGTCCTTCATCGCCTGTTCGGCGGCCCGCGGGTCGTTGCTCTCCAGGCCGTTGGCCGCTTCGTTCAGCCGCCGCGCCATCTCAGGGTCCAGGGGGGCCACGTTCGCCCCCGCCTGCCGCATTGCCTCGGCCAGTGCTTTGCGCTCTTCCGGGGTCATCTTGGCGGCGTCTTTCCCTGCCTGCTCAAGCTGCTTTGCCGCCTCTTCGGTGTCGCCGCTGCGCAATGCCTGGGCTGCCTTCTTTGCCGCGTCGCTGCCCGAAGTCTCTAACTGGCGGGCAAGCTGGTCCAGGGCCGCACGTTCTGCCGGTGCCTGGGGATCGAGGGCCTGTTGCAGTTTGCTCTCCGCTTCCGACAGCCTAGCTACCGCCTCCTCCTTGGTAAGGTCTTCGCGGGAGAGGTCGTTTTGCAGGGCGGCAAGCTCCTTGAGCAGTTCCTTTAGCTCAGGGGTGTTGCCGTTGGGGCTGGCCTCTATCGCCTTTTGCACCTCTTCGAGACGCGCCTTCTCCGACTCGATCTGGGCGTGGACTTCGGGGTCCCGTGTGAAGATGGCCGGATTAGGCACCAGGATGGCGAACGTGAAGAGGGCCAGCATCGCTATTACCGGCACCAACTCACGCCTCTGCACGTGCAAAGGCAGGTCTTTACCGGGCGTAATCCGCCGTGCCACCGCAAGTGCGTCGCCTAGCTGGGCCTCCCGGAGAGCTTGCATGTTGGTGGGAGCGGGCTTGACCGCATCTTCAAGCGCGGTGGATAGCCGCTCGTCCAGGGAGAGAGCGCGGTCGGCGCGCAGGGCGGTGTGCATCAGGTCGTGCGGTCGCAGGAGAGCGTACAGGAGCACCGTGAGCACTGCCGCCACGACCAGCCCCGCACTCGCAAGCAGCAGGCCCGCAAGAGGCACCATCCGCTCGAACCGCCATACCACCGCCAGCAGCATTGCTGCCGCCACGCCCAGCATAGCCGCGATAGGCACGAGCCGCACCGCCTCCATGATCCGGAAGCGGGCCTGCACGCGCGCCAGCACTCCCTGTAGCTGCCTCAAGCGTGGGTCGTTAGCGGCTGCCGTGATTAGCTGGCTGGTCGCGTCCATAGTGTGATTATACCTTTAAGACGCGGGCAGCGGCCTTGAGGTTCCCTCATGCCTGCGGCGGTTGGCTTTGTGGGGGCGGCTCCACTCTTGCGGCGAAGGGCGCTTCGGTGGGCGTGGTTTCTAGCGGGGGTGCAGAGGGTGGGGGTTGTTGGTCCGCAGTGTACGCTCCCACAGGCACAGGTTCATGGCCGGGCGCGGACCTCTTGCCCTGCCTCTTTATGTGTACCGGCTGTACTGCGCGAATGGATATGAGCACGAAGATCGTACTGAAGATTAGAGCCTCGATGCAGAAGAGCAGCCAGGGCGACACTACCAGCAGTTCCCTGCCGTTCAGATACTGGGTGGAACTGTAGATGAACAGCGGGTCGCCGTTAGAGATGAACAACTCGCTGATTATCATGGCGATCAACGGGTGCGAGGAAAGCACAAGGCCGCTGGTGTACCAAAACTCCGGCGTATCTGTCATAGGAGGCTGGTTCAGCCCCCTTGACGAACCCGCCGTGCTGGTGATGATGAGGTAGAGCACCGGGATGCCTATCAATTGGAACAGCATCGTGCCGTAGGTGAGCACGTTGCTCGCCACGCTGCTCTTGAGCACCGAGGACCAGAAGATGCCCGCCGACGCGAACAGCAGCGCCGACATCAGCATCACCACCTGCGACAGCACGATCTCCTCCGGGGACACTCCCCCGAACATGAAGGCGAGGCTCTCCAGCGGCGCTATGGCGATGATGAGCAGCACCACGTAAGACAGGGCCGAGCCTAGCTTGCCGAATATCACCGAACGCGCGGGCAGGAGCGTGGTCATCAGCAAGTCGAATGTCTTTTGTTCGCGCTCCGAGGTAATAGAGCCTGCGGTGAAGGCGGGGGTCAGCAGCGCCACCATGATCATCTGGAAGATCACGAGCACGTAGAAGATGACCTTGCCCACCTGCGACGACTGCGGGTTGGTGAAGCCGGAGGTCGCTGACACCATCCAGTAAAAGAGCAGCGTCACCCCCGTAAGCACCACCAGGTAGATTGTCATCACAATGGCCGCGCGTGGCCCTCGCATGCGCCCCCGAAGTTCTTTTACGATGACCGGATTGATTTGCATTATTGCACCAATCCTTTCGTGGTGCGCAGGAAAATATCCTCCAGGTTGCCGGTGACTTCCTCGAAGCCGTACACGGGTATGTCGTGCCCCACAAGCTGGGATAGCAGCATGTGCAGCAACGTGTCGTCGCCATTGACGCGCGTGTGCAGGGTAGCGGGGCCGGATACGTATGGCAGGCCCTGCTCCGGTATGGTGCCTGGTGGAGGTGGAATATGGGCTCCTGCGTCCGGTGGCGTGGGGATGCCGGGAGGGGCTGGGATGCCGCTACCGGTGCTCTGAGTGGCCTGAGTAGCTACGACGGTGGGCGTGGGCAGCGGCATGTTCCCCGCGCCGGGCCGGAAGTTGGGCGGGAGCATGTTTACGCTCAACACGCCCGACAGCGTGGACAGCAGCCGTACCGCCTGGTCCGCCTTGTTGAGCACCCTGACGTAGATTTCACGGGCGGGCTGCATGGCAAAGAGTATGTCCTGCACGCTCCCGTTGACCAGCAGTCGCCCCTGCTCGAGAATCGCCACGTGGGTGCACATCTCGGCAAGCTCGGTGAGGATATGCGACGACACCAGGATCGTCTTGCCAAGCGAGCGCAACTCCTTTAGCAGCTCCCTTAGCTCGATGCGGGCGTGGGGGTCGAGGCCGGAGGCGGGTTCGTCGAGGATAAGCAGGTCGGGTTCGTGTACCAGCGTGCGGGCGAGGCACAGGCGCTGCTTCATACCGCGGGAAAGCTCCTCCACGAAGCTGTCTTTCTTCACGTTGAGGTCCACCAGCGCCAGCAGGTCGTCTATCATGCCTTTGCGGCGCTCCTGGGGCACGTGGTAGGCGGCAGCGAAGAAGTCGAGGTACTCCCACACCTTCATGTTGTCATATACGCCAAAGAAGTCGGGCATGTAGCCGACCTTGCGGCGCACCTCGTGCACCTCCTCGGTCACCGGGTAGCCCGACACCCACGCCTGCCCACTCGTTGGCTCCAGCAGCGTAGCCAGGATGCGCATGGTGGTAGTCTTGCCCGCGCCGTTGGGGCCGATGAAGCCATGTATAGACCCGCGCTCAATGTTCAGATTAAGCGAGTTTAGCGCGGTGAAAGGGCCGTACCGCTTCGTCAGGTCTTCGGTTTCGACTATGTAATCGGGCATAATCTCTATCTTCCAGTCGGGCAATAACCTTGCTTTGTTTCCAGGACCAAAGAGGACTTTGTCATTCCGAGCGTAGCGAGGAATCAGGTGGGTAAGCGAGGTCGTCCCAATTCGTGAACCAACCTGCACTTAAGTCCTCCCACTCAGGGTTCATCTCCTCAATCAAGGCCACTTTCTTGGCACGCGACCAGCCCTTGATCTGCTTTTCGCGAGCAATAGCTTCTCTCACGTCATTTGTTTCTGCTATGTACACTAGCTCGGTTAGGCCGTACCTGCTGGTAAAGCCAGGGGTGAGCTTATTCTTGTGCTCGTACACGCGCCGCTCAATGTTATTGGTGACACCGACGTAGAGTGTACTCATCTCGTTCGCCATCATGTAGACGTAGAACTGCTTCATTAGCCGCACTCCTGGGTGCCTTACCACCTTCGACCTATGGGTTGAGGACTCTCGCCTGCCCACCTGATTCCTCGCTACGCTCGGAATGACAAAGGGGGATTCTGGTGCTAATAACCTGCTTGAAAGCCGAAGCAACTTCCTACTGTGTGTTATTCAGCGACAGTGTAAACGTGTCGAAGCTGAGCGTGCTGGCGGACGAGCCGGTGGCCGGTGCCAAGCGCAGGGTAATGTCGCCGCCGGGGCCAACATAGTCGCCGGGGTTGCGGATGGGTACTCTACTCTCCTGAGGCTGGGCGTCCGCGATCTCGGTCAGGGTGTCCCAGGCCCCGGTGCGGGTGTTGAATATGAAGACATTTACCTCGTTGCCTGCCGGGACCGCGCGTGCCTTGTATTCCAGCGCCAGACTGCTAGGCTGTGTACCACTTGGCAGGCGGAACTGCACCGTTGTGAAGGGACTGAGGCGCACGTCCGACTGGTCGAATGCTCTCCAGGCCGGGTTGTCGGTGGGCATGTACTGCATCGCGGGCAGCGCGCGATTGGTTACCCGTCCCTGGTCCTGCGGTCCGCCCGTGACCTCATGTCGACTCGTCCAGATATTCAGGTCCTCGGTGCGGGTGGTGCGGTCCAGTACGTGGAACTCGGAGGGGGGTGGTGGGCCCCACGCGACGGCCAGCACCGTGAAATCGGAGGCGGGTTCGTCGGTGAGCAGCGGTTGGAGGGCCGTGCTGAGCATCTGCACGCGTCGGTTGTAGTCACGCTGGGCGCTGTTTGCCTGGCCCGAGCCATAGTACCCGCCGTACTGGCTGGGGTCCTCGACCCCCGCCGGCAGGGGCAGCAGGGGCACCGGAGAGGTGTTGTTGAACGCGGCCTGGGAAAGGTCCAGCTTGACGGGGGCTTCGTTGCCGGCGGCGAGATAGCCGATATATTGCACCGCCCTACCCCTGATGAGCGCCACGTCCTGCAAGCCCGTCTCGCTGCGGTTGCGGACGGTGCCCTCTATCGTGTTGTCGCCCAGGTGCAGGCTGGACTCCAGCAGCGATTCGGCGCGTACGGTGCTCTCGGCCCTGAAACTGCGCAGGCTCCAGGTGTTGACGTTCACCTCTTCAATCAGCGTGGAGGAGCTACTCGCCAGCACCACGGGGGGCTTACCGTTGCCGCCACCGCCCGTGCTATATCCGTACGGATCGATCTCCGAGGCGATGCTCTCAGCACCCGTTTCAAGGCGATAGGTGCGGCGTATGGGCGAAAAGATGCCCAGGTATTGCTGCGTTTCCGCGGTGTCGAGGCCAGGCGTGGTATGCACAACATTGCCCCGTATGGTCAGTAGCTCGCCGCCCTTGGATTGCAGCCCGATGAAGTAGGCCAGGGCCGCGAATATAGCTACCATGATGGGTATCGTGACCCAGGCCAGCTCTGCCCGCCGCATCCGCTTGAGTATGATGTAGTTGACCGGCCCGACGAAGAGTATGTAGATGAACATGAAGGCCGCAAGCAGCAGCGGTGCGGGCAGGTCGAGGCCGGGCAGATCGAACATGCTGCCGTACACGTCGAACAGGGTGTTCGGGATGCCGTACTGCGCGGCCTGGTTGCCGAGGTTGATGGGGTGCTCGGCCAGCAGCCGCTTGACAAGGGGCACCGTGCCGTCCCAGCCCTTGAGTGGCTCGACCCCAGGTGACACTGCCAGGTAGACCACCTGCCCCTTGCCCAGGTCGCGCATCGCCACCAGCGGCACTCCATCCTGCGCCGCCAGCACGCGGGGAGCGCCCACAATGCCGGTGCGCAGTCTGGCGTCCGGCACAATCAAAGAGCCCGGCGCATTAAGAGGCGTTGCCACCAGATCGGAGAGACCTTTGAGGCCCGACAGGTTGCGCGTGCCCGAAGCGGACACCGGCGCGATGTCGGAGAAGCCCGCCAGCGTGTCGGCTCCACCTGGGCGGGCAGAGAGCACGAGAGTGCCGCCTCTTGCCACCCAGGCGTCTACTGCCTGGCGCTGCTCCTGGGAGAGGGAGCTAGTCTCGACGTCGTCGAAGATGAGGGCGGCGAGGCTGCTCAGACCTGCCGTCGCCGCCGGGATGTCCTCAGGTGCTATGTGGGCTATGGCAGCGCGCGCGGCTTCTTGCGTGCCACTCGGTGGGCCTCCATAGCGCGTCGAGACCGGCAACTGCTCCGGGTTGCCAACCTGCTCCCCCTGGTACAGGTTGAGCAGCGACGAGTCGGAAGAGACTACGCCCACAATAGCGGTGTTGGCCGGTTCCTGTGGTGCTACCAGCAAGTTGGCCGTGCCGATGACCGATCCGTTCTGGCTGAGGCGCACAGATATCGAGTGGGTGAAGTTGTTCGCCACCGTGTAGAGGGTCACCTGCTTGCGAGAGGGGCTGGGTAGGTCCACATCGCGCGCGTACACCCCTACAGGGCTGGCGCTGCCGGAGTCACCCAGCAGGTTTACCTCCACCCGCACGCGCTTGTCGTCAGCGCCAGCCGGGTTGTCCAGCGTCACCCGCACCGGGAACCACGCGCCGATCGCGTATGAGCCGTCGCCGAAGCCCGCTTTGGCGGTCATCTTGACGCTGGATTGG
>JAXDKH010000101.1:0-9032 GCA_034667185.1 Chloroflexia bacterium
ACGTTTCACGTTTCACGTTTCTGAACCCCGTTTCAGCCCAACGTGGGGCTACCTTCGCTGACGGGGACGCCCATGATGTTGTAGCCTTTGTCGACGTAGAGCACGGTGCCGGTGATGCCGCTGGCGAGGGGGCTGCAGAGGAAGGCTGCGGTCGCGCCTACTTCGCCTGCGGAAGTGGACTCGGGGAGGGGGGAGTTGGCAGCGGCGAAATCGACCATCTTTTCGATGCCGCCGACCGCACGGGCTGCACGGGAAGCCAGGGGGCCTGCTGAAATGCAGTTGACGCGCACGCCGAACTGGCGGCCCGCTTCGTATGCCAGGGTGCGGGTGTCGCTTTCCAGGGCTGCCTTGGCCGAGGACATACCGCCGCCGTAGCCGGGGATGACGCGCTGGGCCGCCAGGTATGTGAGGGAGAGGAACGCCCCGCCGAAACGCACCAGGGGGCCGAGGCGCTGCACCAGCGATACGTTGGAGTAGGCGCTGACACTGACGGCTGTGAGATAGCCCTGGCGGCTCGTTTCCAGTAGAGGCTTTTTAACCTCGGGGCCGTTAGCGAGGGAGTGAATCACGATGTCGAGGGGCTTCTCCCCGAAGTCCTGCGCCAGCCGCTCCGCGACTCCTGAGACAGTGTAGTCGCCAAGGTCCTGGTAGCGTTTGTTTTCGAGTACGTCGGTGGGCACATCGGACATCGTGTCGAAGGCGGCATCGAGGGGGTAGATAGCCTCGAACTCGAACTGGCCCCCGTTACTGAGACGCATCGACTCTTCGAGGGAGCCGCGCTCTATCAGCTTGCGGAAGATGCCGAGCGCGGGGGGCCACGTGCCCAGCACAACTGCAGCCCCTGCCTCCACCAGCGCCTTGGCAATCGCGAAGCCATATCCCGCGTCATCAGCCACGCCAGCCACGAAGGCCCGGCGACCGGTCAAATCTATATTTAGCACGCTTGCTCCTCACCATGCGTTATTGCCGCTGCTGCGGCGTAGGCAGCATACCACTAGTGAGGTTGACTGGCAAGGGCGGGGCTGGGCACAGGATGCCGGTACGACCTAGTTTACCTTTCACCAACGACACCCAAAGAAGTATTGTTATTCCGAGCGTAGCGAGGAATAAGGTTGACGTCGTGCTCTGTCGCAACGTGGTGTAACGGTGACAATGCTAACCTTGTGCTCCAGTTCACTTTCTCCCCTACCCACCTGATTCCTCACTACGTTCGGAATGACAAAATCCTATGGAGTCTCCTGGCTGCGACACATTTGAATCGTGGTTAAGTGCATCAGACTTGAAGTCCCCTACTAGAGTACATAGTGCCGGGCGATTCAATGCCGTTAGTACCAAAGTACCATGAAAAGCTACAAAATTGATGGTGAAAATGCTTGCTAATTGGTCACCCGTTGGGTATACTCGTCTACTCGAACCCATAGCCAAACCAGTGCAGATAATCGGAGCGTACTACCTTCGTTCTCAGCGTCCTATAAAGTAAGTACTTACTCTCGTTAAGGCTTAGCCGATTATCTGGCCGGGTGGACTATGGTTTTTCTGTCTTCACGGTGTTCGCAAAGCGCCGTGGACATGCGCAACTGCCATTGTCGGCAGTAACCGGAATAAGGAGTACCACGGATGTTGTCTAAAAAACGGTCGTTGTCTCTCTTGATGGTTGTTTTCCTGGTGGCCCTGGCTGCCCAACTTGGTGGTCAGGTGAGGGTGGCCCCGGCGGGCACCGCCGCCAATAGCAATGCGGCGAGCGCGGGCGATAACACCCCACGCCTGGCTTCAACGAATTACGACACCCCGGCGGGCAATAAAGCGGACCCTGCTCAGAAGCCTTTCGAGACGGGGCGTTCGACTAAGAACGACGTCTCCAAGAAGCTGCGCGATATCCCTCCCGGCGACGCCCCGCAGTGGACCGTCCCGCGCGAGATGCCGGAGCCTAAGAGCGACAAAGCGGGCAAGACCTCGCCCCTGCCGCAGGTAGCCGACCCGGTGGTGCAGAAGCAGTTCAACGGCCCTGGATCGCTGGCAGCCGCTGCCGCGCCCTCGGCGGTCAAGAACTTCCCAGGTCTCACCAACCGCAACGGCGTTTACCCGCCCGACCCGACCGGCGACGTTGGTCCCAACCACTACGTGCAGATGGTGAATAGCTCGATCCAGATCTTCGACAAGAACGGTGCTACCCTGTACGGCCCGACCAACAACAACACCATCTGGAGTGGCTTTGGCGGCGCTTGCCAGACTCGCAACGACGGCGACCCCGTGGTGCTCTACGACCAGCTTGCCGACCGCTGGTTGGTGAGCCAGTTTACCTCGGCCAGCCCCTACGGCGAGTGCATCGCTATCTCGCAGACGGGCGACCCGACCGGGGCATGGTACCGATACTTCTTCCAGTTCAGCACGACCGTTTTCTATGACTACCCGCACCTGGGCGTGTGGCCTGACGGCTACTATATGGGCGCCAACCGCTTCACCCAGCTATACCAGGGCCCCGCGGCGGTGGTATTCGACCGCGCCAAGATGCTGCTGGGCCAGCCCGCCACTTTCCAGGCGTTCAACGTGAGCAGCTCGTATGGCACGCTTCTGCCTTCGGACCTAGACGGCGCCACGCTGCCCCCGGCGGGCGCACCTAACGTCTTCGCGGCCAAGGGCAATAACGCCTTGTACCTGTGGAAGTTCAAGGTCAACTGGGCGACTCCCGCAAGCTCGACCTTCACCGGGCCCACCACGCTCACGACGGCGGCCTTCAACAACCTGTGCACCAGCGGACGCTCTTGCGTACCACAGCCGGGCACGACGGTGGGCCTCGACGGGCTGGGCGACAGGCTGATGTTCAGGTTGGCCTACCGCAACATGGGCACGTACGACACGCTGGTGGCTACGCACGCGGTGAATGCAGTCACGACCGGCACGCAAGCGGCGGTGCGCTGGTACGAAGTCCGCAACCCGGCTAGCACTACGCCGAGCATTTACCAGCAAGGCACCTACGCCCCCGACGCGACCAACCGCTGGCTGTCGAGCATCGCTATGGACAAGACCGGCAATATCGCGATGGTGTACAGCGCCTCCAGCAGCAGCGTGTATCCGAGCATAAGGTATACAGGCCGCCTGGCGAGCGACACTCTGGGGCAGATGCCACAGGGAGAGAGCACGCTGATCGCGGGCAGCGGCTCGCAGACGGGCACGGCCAGCCGCTGGGGCGACTACGCCCAGATCACGGTGGACCCGGTTGATGACTGCACCTTCTGGATGACGCACGAGTATATGCCGAGCACCGGGGCCGCCCCGTGGACGACGCGTATCGGTGCGTTCAAGTTCGATGCTTGCGGTGGCACCACGCCTGCGCCGACAGCGACGAACACGGCTGTAGTGGCACCCACCAACACCCCTGTAGTGGTGGCTCCGACCAACACTCCGGTAGTCGTTGCTCCCACGAATACACCCGTGGTCCCGCCTACCGCTACGGCTACCCCGGTGGTCGTGGCTTGCAGCGAGAAGCTGACAAACGGCGGCTTCGAAAGCGGCACTACGCCGTGGGTGCAGACTTCGAAGGGGGGCTACCAGATCATCGATGCCACGCGCCCTCGCACCGGCACAATGAGCGCTTACCTGGTAGGGTACAACTCGGGCAACGACACGATCTACCAGCAGGTGACGATACCCTCGACCGCCACTTCAGCCACGCTGACCTACTACTGGAACATGTCGACGCAGGAGGTCGGCGCTACCAAGTACGACTACCTGTATGCGCGGGTGCAGAACAGCAGCGGCACCAACCTGGCGACGCTGGAGACCCGCAGCAACGCCGACGTGCAGAACACCTGGACGAAGTCTACCTTCAACCTGCTCGCCTACAAGGGGCAGACGGTGCGCATCCAGTTCCAGGGCACTACCGACAGCTTGTACACCACCTCGTTCTTCGTGGATGACGTGAGCTTGAACACCTGCCCGTAGTGGACGATGGACAACAGACGATGGACTATGGACGTAATGAGGACTGAGTAGGTTTAGTGTAGAGGGGCCGCATGACGAGTGCGGCCCCTCTTTTGTTTGTGTATCCGAGGAAGTAGATGATGGACGATAGCTGACGATAGCTTTTGCCCTATCGTCTGTCGTCCAGCGTCCATCGTCCCTACTCGTAGCGCAGCGCTTCGGCGGGGTAGACCTGGGAGGCCTGGCGGGCCGGTAGGATGGTGGTGATTAGCGAGGCTACGTAGGAGAGGACGATTATGCCTGCTATTTGCAGCCAGGGCACGTCGAAGACGATCTGGGGAGTGTCCTTGCGGGCGAACTCGGTGAAGTTGTAGGAGAGTATCAGGCCAAGCACGACGCCTATCAGGATGCCGAGCATCGAGATGAAGGACGATTCGAGCAGGAACGAGGCGGCGACCATGCGACGCTGGTAGCCTATGGCGCGGAGCACGCCTATTTGCTGCCGGCGCTCGACCACGGCGCGGGTGCTGATTACGCCCAGGGCCGCGATGCCTACGAACAGGCCCAGTGTCATGAAGCCCTGCAGGAGGCCGTTGAGGCCGTTGCCCACCGCCTGGGTGCGCTTCAAGTCGTCGGAGATGACTACAGGCTCCATGCCGTTCTCAAGGAAGGCCGAGCCTAGCGCGCGCCGCAACGTCTGAGGGTCCTCGCCGGGTTTGAGGCGGAAGAAGTAGGTGGTTGTGGGTACGGGTATAGGCGACACTTGCGACAGCACCTCGTTGGAAGCGTACACGCCGGTGTAGAAGTTGGAGAGGCGGCTGAGGACGCCGATAATTTTCAGTTTGACGGGCTTGGCGTTGGGTACATTGGGCAGTTTCGCCTCAATTTCTATGGGCTTGTCCATCGTCGCGTCGGACAGCTTCACCCCCGTAACGTAGAAGAAGCTGCCCCCTCTGATGCCTCCGCCCTGGAAGCCGCCGGATTGCTCGGCTATCTCACCGAACTGCACGGGTAGGGCGTCTATCACCGCGAGGGTGGGGTCCTTGGCTATGGCGTCCCACACGGCCTGGTCGTTGGGGTAGTCTTTGAGGCGTAGTTGTAGGGGGAATTTGGTGCTTTGGAGGTAAGCGTCGTCCGAGAGGCGTACGTTGTAGAAGCTCCAGCCTTCAGCGGCAGCGGGGTTGGCTTTTAGCTCCTCCGCCGTGGGAGGTGTGGAGGGGGGTTTGCGGCCCGGTTGGCGAAGTTGGAGCGGGAGGGTAGTCTGGCCACCCACCGCGTCGAACTTGCCGTTGAGGGCAGGGTCGGCGGCGATGCGGGCGTTGATATCTGAGACGGGGTTGGCGTAGGAAACGGAAGCCTGTATTTGGTAGCCGCCCGATACCTCCGGCCTGTTGGGGTCAACCTGCCGGTTCAGGTTGGTGAGCACCGACATCATAATGAGCACGAACAGGATGAGGGCGAACATGGCTATAGTCATGCCGGTGCGGAAGATTGACGCCATAGGATAGGCCACCGCGGTCTTCAGCACCGGGCGCAGGCGGCCCACGCGGCCCAGCACTGCGCTCATGATGCCCAGGAGGATGTCGGAGTTGTACATGACCACCCACACCGCGCCCACCACCATCATGATGCCGCTGACGAAGAAGTTTTCGATGCCCAGGTTGAAGGCGGGCAGGCCGAACCAGTCGTGCAGGGCGTCAATCGGGAGCGCCCAGTAGACGAGGAGTGCGAACCCGGCGATCGTGAAGGCTATGCGGTCGCGGCGGGTGGGGCGCACCTTGCGCCGGTTGAGGAACCAGCGGAAGGTAAAGCCTATCGCGATGATGGTGAGCGAAGCGCCGGTGTGGAACAGGAAGCCGTTGACGCCAGCCCAGCCCGCAGCGAGCATGAGGATGCCGAGCACAGCCACCACCGGACCGCTGACGATCATGGACCAGATGGCCCCGATGATCCCGCCGATGCCCGCACCCAACCGCCCCTCAGCCATGATGTCGAACGCGTCCAGGAAGCGCTGGCCCAGCTTTCTTTCGGGCTTGACGGGCTCCGGGATGTTGCGTATCGCAGACACAATGTTGAGGCTGGACACGCGGGAGGCTGAGATTGCCACTGTGAAGAAGGTGATGAGCATACCGAGGCAGTAGGCTACGATGAGCGAGCGAATCTCGACATGGGGAGTGAGGCTGAAGCCGAAGGTGCCGAGTAGCGAGGAGATGATGCCCACCATGGCGAAGCCGATAGCCACGCCCAGGGCGGAACCGACGGCGGCAGCGACGAGGTCGTAGGCCATGCCCTCGATTATGAACATGCGGGTGAGGTCGCCGCGCTGGATGCCGACGGCGCGGGCCATGCCCATCTCGCTCTTGCGCTCGGCTGCCAGCATGGTGAAGATCAGGATGATGAGCAGTATACCCGCGGCGATGGAGAAGAGGGCGATGCCGATGAAGACGGTGGTGAAGAAGTTGCCTATCAGGTTGGCGGTGTCGAGCGCGCTTTTCTTCACCTCAGAGACTTCGTAGGTGTCGTCGAGCAGGTCGTCCAGCTTCTTAGCTACTTCGCCGCTGTACTGGGTGCCCTCCAGCGGGCCGCCTTTGAGGGAGATTTGCACGGCGGTTAGCTGGCCGGGCGCGTTGAACATCGTTTGCGCTTGCTTGAGAGTGACGAAGGTGTTGGGGAACTGGGTGCTGGGCGAGGTGTTAACGATGATGTCGCGCACCTTCATCTCGTATGGCTTGCCCTGGATGACGTAGCGCACCGAGTCGCCTACCTTGCCGTCGAGCTTGTCAGCGGCGGCTTTGTCGAGCAGCACCTCGTTGTCCTTGAGCGAGGCCACGTCGAATGGCTGGCCGGAGGTGGTGTTCAGCGCGCCCATTGTTTGTGCCAGGTCGGTGGTGATGCCCTGTACGAAGGTCTGGCCGGAGCCCTGGTTAGTAGTCGTGTCGATGATGGGGCCAATTTGCTCGAAGCTGGGAGCCCAGCCGTCTATGCGGTCGTCGGTGCCCCATTTTGCCTTGAGAACATCGAGCAGGGAGGCGTTGAAGGTAGGGGAAGGGCGGTTGAAGTCGGGCGGGCCGCTGAAGTTGACGGCTTGCGGGTTGGCCTTTGCGACCTGGATATCGGTGCCACCGAGGCCGCCGGTGAAGGCTACTCGCATGGAGTAGGTCATCGTGTCGCCGGTGCCAAACGCGGCGGTGATGAGCATGGTGGCGAGCATGAGGCCGAAGATGATGAGCACGGTCTGGGCGCGGCGGCGCGGCACGTTGCGCAGGGCCAGCTTGGCGATGATAGGTTTGCGCCAGGCCAGGAAGGCTACGATAGCGAGCACGAAGATACTCATGCTCAGCACGATGAGCATGATGGTGTCCATTGATACGCCGAAAAGGGTTTCCATTGGTTTCTCCACCTGGGAAGAGGGGCTAATAGTTGAGTGTGGTTAGTGGGGACACCCCACGCCCCGTCAGGGGGTTACCCCCTGCACCCCCACCAGGTCGGCCGGTTCGGTGAGGCCGTAGTCGGTGATGGAGCCGTCGCGCATGCGGATGATGCGGTCGGCGCGAGCGCCTACTTCGGGGGAGTGGGTGACGATTACGAAGGTCTTTCCCTGCTCCTTGTTGAGGCGGACGAGGAGGTCCATGATCTCCTGGGAGGTCTCGGAGTCGAGGTCGCCGGTGGGCTCGTCGGCCCAAATGATGGCTGGGTCGTTGGCGAGGGCGCGGGCAATCGTGACGCGCTGCTGCTGGCCTCCGGAAAGCTCGTTGGGCTTGTGGGTGCCACGATCAGTGAGGCCGACGAGGGCCAGGGCTTCGTTGGCGCGGCGGCGGGCTTCGCCTGGGTTAGTGCCCGACACAAGCATGGGTAGCTCCACGTTTTCGACGGCGGAGAGCACGGGCAGGAGGTTGTAGAACTGGAAGACAAAGCCCATCTTTTTGGCGCGCAGGTCGGTCTTCTGGCGGTCGCTCATCTTGTGCAGAGGCACGTTGTCTATTATCACCTCGCCCGCGTCAATGCTGTCGAGGCCGGCGAGACAGTTGAGGAGGGTGGTCTTGCCGCAGCCGGAGGGGCCCATGATGGCCGCCATCTCGCCGCGCCTGACTTGCAGGTCGACGCCGCGCAGGGCGTGCACCTGGATCGAGCCGGTGTCGTACCTTTTCTGGACGTTGCGGGCCTCGACTATAATGTCGCTGGCGGACGGCGCTTGCGGTATTTCAGCTACTTGCAGTACTCTGCCGTTCATTTTGCATCTCCTTGTGTCCCACGTTCATAGCCGGAACGGGGACGTCTTCGTATCCGTTGTAGTGGAATCTTGCTGGACTATTTACGTTAGGATGTGTTAAATGTTGCAACCGACTTTCAACTACCAATCCACAATACTAGCAAGTTAATACCGAAAAGGAATGAGTCTTTGGCTGTATCACAGGCCGAGATTGTCGCCCTGGGATTTCGTAATTCCGTTCCATATACATTGTACGCCTTCTGTACCACGTTTGTAATGCAAATGTGTGTCAAAACCAGGGCATGCCTGCTAGGTCGCGGGGTGTGGCGCATGTCCGAAGCCGTAGAGGAAGTGGGATTGGTTAAGTAGGGGTCCCAAGAGAGTTTTGAAGTTCGTGATAGGTGTGGTGAGGGAGATGCAAGGGAAGCAAAGTGTCGAGATGTCGTTGGTCGGGGAGATTAAGGGGTTGAGGGCGTCGTTGCGGTTGGTGCGGAGGAAGATGAGGGACGATGAGGATGAATTGGTGAAGATGGGTCCGGTGGTGGCGAGGCTTACCGACTCGGTGGGGCGGGCGCTGTTGGTCCAGAGCAAGCTCGCGGGTGAGGGGGATGGCAGCAGGGTGTTGCAAGCGGAGACGGACCGGCTGCTGCGGGAGATGGGGCTGGGGGAGGAGTGAGGTAGGAATTTGGGACTTGGAATTGCGGATTGCGGATTTGGAAGTAGGGACGACGAGTTGCAGAGTGAGAGATGAGGGACGAATATGGCTGTGAGAGTGGTGGGGCGAGAGGTGCATGCTGGGGTTGAGGGTGGGAGCGTGGTGGACGAGCGACCGAGGTCGGTGTATGAGGTGGTGACGCGGCAGATGTTGGAGGAGTTGAAGCGCGAGGTGGGGGAGGTGAAA
>JAXDKH010000102.1:0-13274 GCA_034667185.1 Chloroflexia bacterium
GTAAGGGTTATAGGGTACGAGCAAAGCAGCAGGGCCGCCTCACGAAATAGAAGCGACCCTGTCTTTCTTGTTGTACCAGGTAACATTCACCGCATCACGTTTCACGTTTCACGTTTCTGAACTCGCCTCGCTGCCCTGCAAATCGTGCCACATTTCGCGGACTTCGTTCAGCACCTGGCGAGTATTGTTCCAGATCTCGGCCTGGCGCTCGCGGTCGGGGACGAATACCAACAGGACCAGGCCGCCCAGCGTGGTCAGCCAGAAGAAGAGGCCGGTAGTTTCCTTGGTGAAGTTGACGCTCGCGCCTACAGCAGTGCCGACCGCGCCACTCACACCACGCCCAGCCGCCGACGCCGCGCTACCACCTGCTGCTCCTGCCTTGCGGGCGCCACTCGCCACGTCGGAGGCGCGGTGTCTGCCGAAGGCGGCAGCTTCAGAGGCGCGGTGTTTGCCAAAGGTAGCAGCGTCTGAGGCTCGGTGCCGCCCGTATTCGAGCGCATCTGCCGCAACTGGCTGAGCCTTGTCGAGAGCATCTTCCACGCGCTCGCGGGCCATTTCCAGCAGGTCGGACAGCACATCCGGCGTCTGGGAGGCTACCTCTGCTATCCTGGGCAGCACGTCCTCTCGAACGCGGTGCGCTGTGTCGCTGGCGGTCTGGGACGCTGTTGGGAGTATCTCTTCGCGGGTGAAGGTAACAGCCTGGCCCCCGGCCTTGCGCGCCTGGGGCAGGACATCCTCAAGTACCTTCGAGGCCGCGGCCAGAGCTACATCGCGTAGCAGTTCGCCTACCGATGAGGTGCCTTTGCCCGCTGCCGAAGCCAGAGTGCGGGCGCGGCGGCCAACCTCAAGGTTCTCGGCGAACTTGCCTGCGCGTCCCTGGGCGACGTTCTGTGCCACCGGGCCGACGGTGTCGCGCACCCGTTCCATGGCATCCTGGGCCGCGGGGATCACGTCCTCACGCACGCGCTGAGTTACGTTCTCGACCGCGTCCTGCGCAGCGGGTATCACGTCGCTCTTCAGGCGATCGGCAGCCTTGGGTGCCAGGTCGCCACGCACCGAGTCGATGGCGTCGCTCAGGCGCTCCTTTAGCGTGTCCAGCAGGCTCTCGACGCCCTTGCCGTCAATGTCCACGTTGGACACCAGGTCACCTGCGCGCTTGCCAACAGAGGCCGCGGTCCCTGCCATGTCCAGCCCTTTACCCGCATCACGGGCGCTGGAGAGCAAGCCCTCCGCCTGCTTTCGCACATCATGAGCGAGGTCGCCCATATCTAGGTCCTCGGCTGCATGGCGAGCGCGAGAGAAGAGGCGACCCGCTTCCTTGCCCCCGGTCTTTGCGGCCTCGCGCAAATCTATGTCGTCAGCGACTTCCCGCACCTGGTCGAGCGCATCACTCAATAGATCGCTCAGGTTCACGTTGCGGGCGGCACGGCGCGCGGTCTTGGCTACGTCACCCAGGTCTACATTGCGGGCAGCGTGGGTGGCTGTATCAATCGCGTCACCGAGCAGATCGGTCAGGTTGCTCACGGGCACGGATGAGGCAGCTTTGGCAGCAGCCTTGGCTCCCTTCTTGCCAAGTTTCTGCGATTCGGACACCATATCTTCCAGACGGTCCCTGGCAGAAGGCTCCCGAGTGCGCATACGTCCGACAAGCACCAGTATCGCTCCTACCACGGCGGCAAAGAGCGCGCTCAGGCTCAGGATCGGCACAAGGTCGTTATCCTCTTCCTCAAAATCGAGGTCCAGGTCGTCGAACTCGTCCACCGAAGACCCCTCAGCACCATCCTGGGGCTCCTCGGCATTGTTAGTATCGTTGGCATTATTATTGTCCATGCCAAACCTCCTTACGTGTGTATCCGTACTTCAAGCAAGCAAGTAATATGCCCTTGTACACCCTTGTTAACGTATCTCCGCAAAAATTGCAACTTAGACCCGATAGTATCATTCTTAGCTAAACGCAAAGACGCCAAGACGGCGAGGACCCGCCAAGGTTAAGGATAGTTGTTCAAGCCAAAGGACCAGAGTACGACATCATGTACCCTGGTCCTTTTGTAATCTCTAAACCTCTATTCTCTTGGCGCGTTCTTGGCGTCTTGGCGTCTTGGCGTTTAGCTCCTGTTGGATATCAGGATCAAGGTTGAAGAGCATCCGCCTGGCCGTCGATGAGGATGTGCACGTCCTTGACGGAAGGGAACTGCTTCAGGGTCCGCGTAATCTGCTCCTGGATGGCGTTCACGCGTGCCGAGCCGCCTCCATAGGCAGCCATCTCCTTGGAGAAGTCGGCGGTAGCTACGCCATCCACTATGGTGAGCTTGCGGAGGCGCACGCGAGGACCCCAATCGATAGGCCGGCCTGGGTAGCTGAGCAACTCTTCGGGGGTTGGTATGGCCGTGGTGAAGCCCGCGAAGTTGCGCGGCCCAATACCCCAAAGTAGCTCACTGAGCGCGGCGGCGCCCACCTGACGCGTGCGTACGATCCGCCGCGTTACTTCGCGTGGACCCTCCTCCAGCAGCCAGTTGACCTTTACCTCCATTGTGTTTGGGTCTGTAGCGCTCAGATATGTCACCCTACGGCTTGCGATCACGTTGCCGGATGTGGTAAGCACCTGTAACGTGGCGGGCTGTGACGGCCAGTCGGGAGGCGCGCTCTCGCCCGTCCAGTCGAGGCTGTCCACCAGCAGGCCGTTGCCCTCTTTGTCGAACAGCACCTTATAAGGGTGCGAGTATTCCTGCCCATCAAGCCACTTGATCTTCAGCACGACCTCGTTGTTGAGCCTGCCCAACCGGGCCTGCACGTGGATCGGGAAGGTTACTTGAGCGCCGTCGGCCGGAAAATCGATTCCGGTGCCGGTGTTGGGCTTTACAGACGTGTTGGCGTCGTCAGGAATGCTAGTCTCGTTGGGGCTTACGTCGGGCGGCTCCCCACTGCTCTCCGGCGTCGGGTCAGGCTGCGCGGTTGCCGTCGGCAGCGGCTCAGTTGCGGCTGGGGTCGTAGCCGTTGGCTGTCCTACTTCTTCAGTAGGCTGCAACACCTCAGCAGTGTTGGTTGGAGGCACGTTCGTCGCGACAATGGTATTGGTCGCCAGCGCCGTAGGCAACGGCTGAGTGCCGAAGTCGCAAGCGGACAGGACAAGTCCAAGCGATACAACTACCAGTAGCAGATATAACTTCTTCATGTGAAACACCTTTGTTAAGATTGAGCACATAGCTCAGAGATAGAACGTCCGGCGCGTATACCAAGTTCCGCGGGCCGGCTAATCCTCGACCTTCAGCGAGAGGAGTTGCGACGTGCCATCGCCCGCCATCGACACCCCGTACATGGTGTTCGCCGCCTCTATCGTGCCCCTGTTGTGGGTGATGACGACGAACTGGGTCTTCTCCCCAAGCTCCTGGAGCGCAGAGCGAAAACGGGTAACATTGCTCTCGTCGAGGGCCGCATCCACCTCGTCCAGCACGCAGAAGGGCACCGGGCGCACCTTCAGCAATGCGAAAAGCAGTGCGGCGGAGGTTAACGCTCGTTCGCCGCCCGACAGTGCCGCAAGTGGCTGCATTCTCTTGCCCGGCGGCTGGGCCGAAATCTCGATGCCCGATTGCCCGGCATCTTGCGGGTTGGTAAGCTCAAGCCTGGCTGTGCCGCCTGCGAACAGCAGGTTGAAGAAGTGCTGGAACTTCTCGTTCACCTGCTCGAAAGTGGCGGCAAATTGGTCCCGCATGGCCCGGTCCAGTTCCGCTATCACTCGGCGCAGGGAGTCGGCGGCCGTGCTTAAATCGCCAAGCTGCGTTTGCAAATAGGCATGTCGCTCCGACAGGGAAGTAAACTCTTCCATCGCCAGCGGGTTCACCGGGCCAATCCTCGAAAGCCTGGCCTTCAGCGCATACACCCGCCGCTCCAGGGCTTGCATATCACCTGCTGCGTCCGTGGTATGCCCATTGGAGGAGCCGCCAGTCGCATGAGGCTCAGGACGCCTCAACGCGGAAGGCCACACCACCTGCAGCCCACCGAGGGTTGCGCCGGCACCCGTTTCTACCCCGGCAGCCACCAGGTGAGTCACTTCTTCATGGCCGCTGTGAGCGTCACCCAGTTCCTCGCTGATCTCCACCTGCAGGCTATCCAGCGTGCCTATGCAGCGCTGCCTTTCAACGGCGGCATGGCTAAGAGCCGTCTCGTTATCCAGCATCAGGGACTGTAGGGCAGACTGCTCGCTCTCTACCCTGCCAACTTCAGCCTCAAGCACCCGGACTTCATGCTCGGAAGGGTCGACCCTGGCTTCAATCGCCACAAGCTGTTCGGCCAGTTGCACCACCCGCGCTGAATGCTCGTCTATCTGGCGGCTGGTAGCGGTCTCGTCTCGTCCTGCCATCTCCAGTCTGGTTGCCAGGTCCGACATGCGCCCCTCGAAACGCTGCAACTCACGTCTCAGGTCCGCGTGGCGGGTGCGGGCGTTGCGCAGTGCCTCTTCCATAACGGCGAGGCGCGTCTGCTCGCTCCCCGCCAACCCGGCCACCGACTCCCGTTCACCGGCTGCTTGCTTGAGGTCCGCCTCGGCTTGGGCTACGGCGGCCCTTTGTGGCTCAAGACCGGCTTCAAGCTCGGCCAGCTCTGTGTCGGTCCGCTCGGCAAGTGCCCGCGCGCCTTCAATGTTGCGGCGGGTCTCCCCCAGCAGGCCGTTGCGCCAGCTTATCTCCTGCTGGAGCCGCGCCACTGCCGACTGCTGTTCGACGTAGGCCATCTGGGACGCCACCTGCTTCTTGCGGGCGTCCTCCGACTGCGCAGCTAATCGTGAAAGCGCCGCTTCCTGCTCCCGCACAGACTCTATGGAGGAGTTGACTTCGCGCTCAGCCCCGGCCAATTCTCGCTTCAACTCCTGTTGGGATGCGTTCAACTCACGCTGCTTGCGCTCTCTTGCGAGGATGGTGTGCCCCTTGGCCCGGTTGTCGTCCGCCCTGCTGTTCGAGCCGCCGGTGACAGAGCCTCCGGGACGCACCACTTCGCCGCCCAGCGTCGCGAGCGTCCACGGAGCGTTCGCGGGTAATGCGGCAATCGTGCGGCGGGCGGAAGGCAAGTCGTCCACAATCACAAGCCTGCCAAGCAGCGACTCGGCAAGCGTCTTGAGGTGGGGCTCGTATTCAACCAGATCGCGTGCAAGACCGACGATGCCTGGTCCAGACGGCGGGTTGGAGGCAGGTGTAGCTCGCAGGGTGTCCAACGGGAGAAAGGTAGCCCGCCCGGCACCTAGCTGCTTCAACATTGCAATGCCGCGCTCGGCGTCGGTCCAGGTCGAGACCACCACATCCTGGAGGCGGCCACCCAGCGCGGCTTCAATTGCCGTTTCCAGGTGGGTGGGCACGTGCAACAATTCGGCCACCGTACCCACATAGCCCACCAGCCTGCCCTCACGCGCCGCACTCACTACCGCCCGCACTCCACCGTACAGGCTGGCTTGTTGTTCTCCCGCCAGCGCGGCAATTTGCGAATTAAGGCCGTCCAGGCGACGCTGTAGCTCTCTGCGCGTGGCTTCGGCAGTCGACTGCGCCGCCCTTGCCTTCGACAGCGCGGACTGGGCAGTGGTCTGCTCGGCCTCGGCTGCGGAAACTGTCCTTTGTGCGGCCACAAACTGCGCGTGCCGCTCGTCCAGCGCGGCTTCCTCGGCGGAGAGTTTCTGGGTCAGGGACGTGAGCTTGCTTTCGGCGTCCTGAGCTACGTTCTCCTGCTCGGAAATTTGCCGTTGCGCCTGCAAAATGCGCGACCTCAGATCGTTGCTCTGCCGGGCGGCGCTTTCCAACGTCCTGGATTCCCGGTCATAGCGCCCGCGCAGCTCCTCGATTCTGCCGTCCCAGCCGGACAGCCGAGCCGCTACTTCTTTGCCTGCCTCTCGTAGCGCGGCAATCCCGGCTTCGCGGGCCTCTACGTCCTGCTCAGCGGATACCAGGTGTTCGTGGGCCTGCCGGATAGCGGAAGCGAGTGCCTCCTGCTCCTGCGCCAACTGCCGCATCTGGGCCCTGGAGGCAGAGAGCCTTTCCGCGAGCACCGCCTGGGTCTGCGACTCCGTAGCGTGGCGAGCCTGTATCTGCGCCCGCTGCTCGTGCAGTGCCGACACGGTGTCCACCAACTCCCACACGGCTTTGCGCGCTTCCGCCAGTTGGGCCGACTTGGCAGCTACCTCGGCCTTTCTGCTTTCGACCGCGCGACGTGCCGCCTCTTCGTTCCCCTGCGCGCGCTCAAGCTCCATGCAGGCGACCTGCCACCTGCCTGCGTACCACTCCTGCATCGCCTCGCGCAGGTCAGCCTCGATCTTCCCGTACTCCTGGGCCTGCCGCGCCTGTCGCTCCATGCGCCTCACCTGGGGCTCAAGCTCGGCCACGAGGTCGGCCACGCGGCTCATGTTCTCCTCGGTGCGGGTGAGGCGGCGGAGGGCGTCTTCGCGCTGCACGAAGTAGCCCCTGATGGCCGCTGCTTCCTCAAATAGCTCGCGGCGCTCTTCGGGACGGGCGGACAAGGCAGCGTCAACGAGGCCCTGGCCGACCACCGTGTAGGCCTGACCCAGCGTGGAGGCCACTTCCAGCACCTCTCGGAGACGTACCCGGCTCTTGTTGATGTAGTATTCGTTCTCGCCCGAACGGTACGCGCGACGCGTCAGCGTGACTTCGGCGAAATCGAGAGGGAGCAACCGGTCCGAGTTGTCGATGGTGAGAGATACTTCGGCCATGCCCACCGGCTGCCGGTTGGAGGAACCGGCGAAAATAAGGTCTTCGGTGCGCTTGGCGCGGAGCATGGAGAGGGATTGCTCGCCCAATGCCCAGCGAATGGCGTCAGCGACGTTGCTCTTGCCGCTGCCGTTGGGACCTACAATGGCCGTGATGCCCTCGCCTAAGACCAGATCGGTCTTGGGTACGAAGGTCTTAAATCCGTGCAGCGTGAGGTATCTTAGGCGCATGGGAAGTGGTGATATGCCGTGGCATAGGGTGGCAAAGCCCTGCCGTTACGTGGTAAGCCCGCGCCCGGTATAGAGGTCCCTGCGAGCGACCGGGCGGGCCCAAGGGTCATTGTACCACAGGGCGGCAGTAAGTGGAAAGCGGTCGGCAGCAAGGTTGACAGAGCATAACCGGCACGCGAGGTCCAGATACAACGCTACTGATAGTTACCTGAACGCCAAAACACGAAGTGTCCGGAGGTTGGTCTAACAAAAGGGCCAGGGTACTGCATCAGGTACCCTGGTCCTTTTGTTACAGAAACTCTTCCTGTCCTTTGCGTTACCTTGGCGCGTTTGGTTCCTGGAGTTTGGAACCCGGCTCCTGCTGGAAGGCCATGCCGGGGGCACCCTGCAGGCCGGGGATGGGCCGGGGCTGCTGCTCGTTGGCCGGGGGTACCGGCTGCTCGGGCCGCTGCAGCTTGGGCGGGTTGACCAGCTTGGGCTCAGGGCGAGGCATGCCCTCGAACAGCGCCTCGAAGTCGGCGGCGTCCAGCGTCTCGCGCTCGATCAGCAACTCGCTGATTTCGATCAGCTTGTTCCTGTAGGTCGTCAGTATCTCCTTGGCCGTGGCGTACGCCTCGTCCACGAGCGCCCTGACTTCCTGGTCGATCTCAAGCGCGATCTGGTCGGAGTAGTTGCGCTGCTCGGAGATTTCGCGGCCCAGGAAGACAAGTTCTTCCTTGCGGCCCAGGGCGACCAGGCCGAGCTTCTGGCTCATACCGTAGCGGGTCACCATCTGGCGGGCCATCTCGGTCACGCGCTCGATGTCGTTCGACGCGCCCGTGGTCACTTCCTGGAAGATGATCTCCTCGGCGGCGCGGCCCCCCAGTGCGAAAGCCAGGTTGTCCTTGAACTGCGACTTGGACCACATGTAGCGGTCCTCGCCGGGCAGCACGCGGGTGTAGCCACCCATCATACCGCGGGCGATGATGCTGATTTTGTGCACCGGGTCGACGTTCGGCAGCATACGGGCCACCAGCGCGTGCCCTACCTCGTGGTAGGCCGTGATCGCCTTCTCGCGGTCCGAGATCAGGCGGCTGCGACGCTCAGGACCTGCTATAACGCGGTCGATGGCCTCTTCCATCTCGGACATCGTGATGGTCTTGCGGTTGCGGCGGGCGGCCAGGATAGCCGACTCGTTCACCAGGTTCTCCAGGTCCGCGCCCGAGAAGCCGGGGGTCTGCTTGGCAAGCGTTTCAAGCTGGATGTTCTTCTCCAGGGGCTTGCCGCGAGAGTGCACGTGCAGGATCGCCAGGCGGCCCTTGATGTCGGGGCGGTCGAGCACCACCTGCCTGTCGAAGCGGCCTGGGCGCAGGAGCGCGGGGTCGAGCACGTCGGGGCGGTTGGTGGCGGCGACCACGATGATGTTGGTCTGGCTGTCGAAGCCGTCCATCTCTACAAGTATCTGGTTCAGGGTCTGCTCGCGCTCGTCGTGCGAGCCACCAAGACCGGCACCACGATGGCGGCCCACGGCGTCGATTTCGTCCACGAAGATGATGCAGGGGGAATTGCGCTTGGCCTGGTCGAACAGGTCGCGCACGCGGCTGGCGCCCACGCCCACGAACATCTCCACGACCTCGGAGCCAGAGATGGAGAAGAAGGGCACGCCCGCTTCACCTGCCACAGCGCGGGCGAGCATGGTCTTACCGGTGCCGGGAGGGCCCACGAGCAGCACGCCACGCGGGATGCGCGCGCCCAATGCGTTGAACTTCTCAGGGTACTTGAGGAACTCCACGACTTCGGCAAGTTCCTGCTTCGCCTCGTCTACACCCGCCACGTCCTGGAAGGTGATGGTTGGCTTGTTGCCGGTGAAGAGGCGGGCGCGGGACTTGCCGAACGAGAGCGCCTGGTTGTTGGTGCCCTGCGCCTGCCGCATCATGAACACGAATGCTGCGACAAGGACCAGCGTCGGCAGCAAGAAGCCGAGTATGCCCAGGTAGTTACCCAGCGAGGACGACTTCTCTACCGTTATCTCCGGCAGCTTCTCCTGGGGCACGCCTGCCTTTAGCAGGTAGTCCTGGAGGGTGCCATCGGGTTCTTTCTGGGCGGTGCGGGTCGGCTGCTTGCAGTCGGCATCCGCGCACAGCGTGATGTTGTAGCTGTCCTCGTGAGTGACAATCTTGGCGATGTTACCTGCCTTGACCTCCTCGACCACTTTGCTGATCGAGATTTCCTGGCTGGTGTTGCGGTTCCCCAGGAAAGTGAAGAAGAGCACCAGCATGGCCACCATGATGATGACCCACACAAAACTATTTCTAAGCCATTTATTGTCTGTCATTTCTGATTCCTCGCGACTAGTTACGGGCTTCCATCGCAGCGGTAATGCGATATTGGGTACTTTGATGAAAACGCGAATAATTCCGTGCCCTGAATAGATTAACGCTGTTGGGACCTAAAGGGTTCTATACGAGGCTGCGGAAACGCATCCACACGCTTGATTATACTACCGCACGCCAGGGGGTGTCAAAGCAGTAGCCCTCTCAAGCAACGTTGGGAGCTATCCGGGCCGTACTCTCACAGATACAATTTTCGTGCCGCAAACCATCCGGAATCTGCTCCTATCTCGGCTCGTTTTTCCTTGATGGGACTTAGCCTTCAAAGGGCCGGTGTTTTGTGATAGCATGGCACCGCCAGCCGCATCACCCCGGCATAAGTGGCCTGTCTCCAATGTACGTAGCTGGTCACGCAACAGTTTCAGGGTTTGGGCACCGAGCAATTATTATGCTTCAACTTCTTACAATCAGTGAAGATGGCTCATAACAGGAGCATGCTAGCCATCTTGCGAGGAGTGTCACACAGGCTCGGCATGCTGCTGTCCCTGCTGGCTGTCGCGATATCTCTGCTCCTGTCGCAGCAGCTACCCACCTCTCTCACGCAAGACCTGGGTAGCGCGCCCGTGCCGAACATCGACGGTCTCGGACAGCCGGAGCAGGGCGAGCATGGCACTTTCCGCTGGAGCACCAGCCCCGTAGCAATGCGGCTGCAGCCCCTCGGCTACCCGACTTACGCGCGTCTCTTCGTCCAGGGAGTCAGGCCGGAGGGAGAGCCCGACGCCGTCATGTCGCTGAGTGCAGGCGGCAAAGACCTCGGCACTTTCACTTTGCCCCGCACTCCCGGTAACATCGAGGTGCGCTTACCTCTCTCCGAAATCGCTTCTGTAAACCCTCAACTGGACATCACGACGACTCTATTCCAGCCACTCGGCGACCGGCGTACCCTGGGCATCGTGTTCTATAGGATGGAGCAGCGTAGTGGTCCGGGGCCGGAGCTACCCTCCCTGTGGCCCGCATTCGCCCTGCTACTGAGCGACATTGTGGCGTACTATGCCACCTTTGTGGCCTTGCGCAGACCGTTCTACGGGCTCGTAGTTGCCTTTTCCTGGGCCCTGGTGATTGGTCTGCTGAACGCAGTGGCAAGGCCCTGGCTAGTCTTCTACAGCCTCTATTTTGTGGTGCCTCCGCTGGTTTTCCTGCTGGTGTTCCCGTGGATTGGGAACCTCATTCGCGGCCAAAACCAAGGCAACCAGGACGAGCCGTCACCAGAGCCTCTTCTTGTCGAGCGCCCACGGGCTATAACATTCGGCGTCACTGCGCTAGCTGCGGTCATCATGGCATGGCACCTCATCGCGCCTGCCATACCTTCGGGCAACTCCCCCACCGACAATCTGACCTGGGGCGTCGCCTTCTACGGAGCCCTTCCGCTAGCTGTGCAATCGTTGGGAGTGCTGGCTTTCGTAGGCAGCCTGCTGTGGGCGTGGTCCGCACCGTTGCGGCATGAGGGGCGCCCTTACGCCTCTACCGGCCCGGCGACCGTTGGCATAGCTGCCGTCTTGCGGGAGCGCTGGCTATGGCTGCTCGCTGGCGCTGGCCTGGTCGTGTTCTCCCTCTTGCCGGTGCAGTACTCCGAGGGCGACAGCGACGAGTTCGACCGCAAAATCCCCATCGGCGCGATCTGGCGCGAACGGGAACTGCTCGACTTCTACTTCAAATCGAAGCTATGGCTCCTCTTCAGGGGTTGGCTGCCCAAGCCGTCGCAGGTGTACGCACTTGTAGCTAGCCTATCGGGTGGAGTCTATTTGGCGGGGACGTGGTTATTGGGTAGGATTCTCGGTCGCACCCGTACTGAGACATGGATAGTCGTCTTTGGACTCGTTTGCATAGGCAACATCCTTCTCTACTTCGGCTACGTCGAGAGCTACAACCTGGTTCAGATCGCCAGCCTTTTCGTCATCTGGGCGTGCTGGCAGTACGTCCAGGGCCGCGTTCCCTTTGGGACCGTGGCGGCGTTCGCTACTATAGCTCCACTGCTACACGGTTCCGCCATCTGGTGGGGACCAATGGTGGTAGCCGCGCTGCTCCTGCGCGCCATACAGTTACCGGCTGCCACGCGGTGGCGGGCGGCGGGTGCAGACTTGCTGCAAGGCATAGGTGTGGGGCTAGCAATCGTCCTCGTCGTGGGCAGCATCATGATCATCGACGGCTACGACTACGAGCGTCTTCAGACCGGCTTGAGCGAGATGGGTGGCCTTGACGGTCGCACGATGCTGCCACTGTTCGAGGCCCAATCTCCCTACGAGCGTTACACCTTCTTTTCGCTGCCGCACCTGGGGGCAGTGGTCCAGGAGCAGCTACTGACCGCCCCTATGGCTCTGCTCACGATCCTCACCGTGATTATGCTAGCGTGGCGTGGAGTAAAGTGTCACATAGCCGCATCTGCGCCCTTCGCCGTACTGGCAGTGGGAGCCGCCAGCATCTTCTTCTACTCCATCAGTTGGAACCCAGATCTCGGCCCGCGAAACGACTGGGACCTCCTATCGCTCCCTGCCATTCCGCTGACACTCGTCGCGGTATACCTCCTGACGCGCCTGCCGCACGGCCGAGCAAGACGATTGGCGCTCACCGCGTACCTGTCTGTGTCAGCCGTACACACCTCTGCCTGGGTGCTGCTCCACGTGCTGGGTATCCGCTATTGAAGTACTAACCGGGTGTAAAACCCCGCAAATGCTGCCATTCTGTAGGAGAATTGGGCATGGGCCGGCAGTGGTCTCAACACCGTGCCGGCTCGAGGACCTTACGTATTTGCACGAGCACGGTAGCGCAAAACAGAATACGTAATTTGCAGTACCAAACCTTCGCAACCACGTTGCTGTTCGCTCGTCATACGGATGGCGCACTCTCGAAGAGCGTGCGGGAGTTGTTGCATGGGTGCTGGAAGGGCGACTCTGCATCGAGGGCGGTCAGAGAAGGGGCACCTGCATGGTCGAGCGGCGAGTATTTACATTTGACACCGCTTCTTTCATTCTCATATACTCTGTCTGCAACTACAATAAGCGGTGTTCAATGCGTACCTCGAGCCGAGCAGTTCACTAAGCACACGGCTACATGCGTCCGGCCATCATAACTGGCGTGTGGATGCGCGTGACGCATCTATTTGGCAGCGGGCGAACGTATGTGTAAGGGGTGCGACGAAGCGCCCAGGTCCATCTGCGGACCGCCCACCTCAACCTCCCATGCCGGAATGCACAACCACCCTCGGCGACTCCAAGCATCACTCTGCGATGCCGGCCTGGCCATGCATGGCCAGGCAGCCACGTGCGACGATGTACTACCGCGTCATACTACAACCGAATACGCGTGGACAATGCAATACAGTTAGGTCAAAGATTGGAAAGGAGAGCAAAGTTTAATGTCCCTTAAGAAACTAGCGCCGGTACTTGTGGTCGCTCTGATCCTGCTCACGACAGCCGCTATTATCGTGGGCGCGACAGGCTCCCAGCAGGTCAAGGTGCCCCAGGGTGGAATCGTGGAATCGCCCAACGCCCGTAACGGCGTAGTCGATAACGGTGTACCCACAATCCCCGACGCCCCCAAGTCTGAGGCTGCTCGCCCCGGCGATCCCTTCTCCGACGATTTCTCCACCGACTCGGGTGTCAATGGCGGCAGGTATGAGTCGCTCGCCAGCGCCCCCGGCTCCTGGAAGATCAAGAACAACCGCCTCCAGCAGCGCGGTGACGAGTCGGAAGACCTGAGCGATGCCCCGGCGGTGCTCACGGTGAAGGGTGTCACCTTCGCCGACAACACAATCAGCGCGCAAATCTACGGGATCGCCATGCCGGTCGGCCTCGTGTTCCGGGGTTCCGACGCGGGCTACTACCGCCTGACCCTGTACCGCCAGCAGGACGCAAATGACGTTCCCAAGGCCACATTGGACAAGGTCGTGGGCACCAAGGCAACTGAGATTGCCAGCGTGCCGGCGAGCACCTTCGCAGGCTTCATCAACCAGAAGTGGCAGACCGTCAAGGTCACTG
>JAXDKH010000103.1:0-28417 GCA_034667185.1 Chloroflexia bacterium
CGCGCAGAGATTAAGGATTGTTGCTTAGAGTGCAAGAAGACACAGGGTACATGATGGTGCAGCCCGGTTCTTTTTGTACCCTCTAAACCATCATCTTCTTTGCGCGTCCTTTGCGTCCTTTGCGTCCTTTGCGTCTTTGCGTTTTCGTCTTCCAGCGTCTGCTCAAAATTGCGCCACCCAACCCGCTATGTTATACTTTCCGCTGCACGCCGCACATACCTATTTAGGATGCGAACCTCTTTGGCTACTCCTCACGACCCCAACGCAAATCCGAATTCCGAAATCCCAAATCCCAATTCGCGCCCCTACCTGTCGGTAGTTATTCCCGCCTACAACGAAGCCGCCCGCCTGCCAGCCAGCCTCACCAGAGTGATGGAGTACCTGGAGGGCTGCAATTACACCTACGAGGTGATCGTGGTGGACGACGGTTCGGACGATGACACCGCAGGCATCGTGGAGGAGATGGGCCGGGAGCACCCCCACTTGCGTGCCATCCGCAACCCGCACAGGGGTAAAGGCTACGCGGTGCGCACGGGCATGCTGGCGGCGGAGGGTCGTTTCGTGCTCTACTCCGACGCCGATTTCTCAGCGCCCATCGAGGAGATCGAGAAGCTGCTCCCCTACCTGGAAGGCCGGTTCCACGTGGCTATCGGCTCGCGAGAAGGTGCGGGCGCGCGCCGCTACGACGAGCCGGGCTATCGCCACCTCATGGGCCGCATCTTCAACACGTTTGTGCGCCTGGTGGCCCTCCCCAAGTTCAAAGACACCCAGTGCGGCTTCAAGGCGTTCCGGCACGACGCGGCCCAGGCCCTCTTCCGCAGCCTCCACCTCTACGGCGATAACGCCAACGACGTAAAAGGCGCGATGGTTACCGGCTTCGACGTGGAGGTGCTCTACCTGGCCCTCAAGTGGGGCTACCGCGTGAAGGAAGTGCCGGTGCAGTGGTATTACGCCCCAGGCACCAAGGTCAACCCCCTCAAAGACACCTACCGCATGATCAAAGACATCCTCAAAGTCCGCTACAACGATGTGCGCGGCCTCTACCGCAAATCCCCTCCGAAACGCGTCACACAATAGACTTCAGTCTGCGATATACTTGTAACATTCCAATGTTTAGAGACGAAGATCCAGCCTGTGCAAGAGGTGACTAATGCCTGAGCTTTTTGACGCGAGTGGCAACCAGGATGGCCAATTTCTTTGCGTTGATCGCGAAGATGTACGCGACGATATCAAGAGGCGTCGACATTGGGCACCAGGGCAGCTATCTAAAGTTGTGGTATACACCGGGCCCGGAGGCATAGGAAAGACTACAATTCGTAAGGCTATCGAAAACGAGTTGCTTATACCTGGCAGGGCTCCATATGCGGTTATTGATTACGAACTTGATAGCAGCCTGCGCTCATGCGAGACCACTTTCTGTAGCATACGCCGTCAACTGGGCAAATTCGGTTTGCGCTTCCCCGCTTTTGACCTCATCTGGGCAAGATACTGGGAGGAAACGACACAACAACTTGTCACAAGGAATAATTTTCCAGGCGAATTAGCAGATGCCGCCGATATTGTCGCAGTCGTGCCACTCCTCGGTAACTTACCTACCGCCGTAGTCGCTCTTGCACGACTCAGTCGGTCGGCGGCACACTGGCTTTCTAGCCGCTTTGGACATGGGACGAGGGACCAGCTGCAGAAGATGAACGCCGGAGACCTACAAAGGGCCATGCCGGAAGCTATGGCCCGCGACCTTGAGGAGATGATGGAAGAACGACGCTTTCGGGGCCATGATGCGATGGCACGAATCACCGTAATATTTGATGCTCATGAGAGGCTATCTGAGAATGGGGTTGATGATTGGTTTGTGCGTGAGTTCTGCCGCCAAGCAGGATCAGTGCTTAAGATCGTTTTTGGCCGCAGGATGCTGGATTGGGAGGCTACACATCCGCTCTGGAAAGAACACATCGAGCACCACCCAGCCTTGCCAAACTTAGAGCCTAAATTCGCTGCGGAATACCTGGTCTACAGGGGTGTAGACGACCCCAACCTCCAGCGCTATCTAATTGAACTCACCGATGGGTTTCCTTATTATCTGGACCTTGCCGCAGATCTGTGCCACAAGATAGAGAAGGAAACAGAACGCGAACCAAGCATACAGGACTTTGTGGCACTCGAAGAATCCAGCAATCTAGGCGATGCTCTGCTGAAAAGATTGCTGCGAGAACTCCCGGACTACGAATACGGAGCAGTGCTCATGGCTTCGGTTCCTCGTTGGTTCAATAAGGAAATACTAGAACATCTGCTAAGCGAACCAGCCAACCTACCGCGCGTGTTCAAGACGCTGACCCGATACTCTTTCTGCGAAAACGTACCCTCTATAAAAGGTGCCTACATGATCCGAAAGGAGGCGCGCTGGTTACTTCGTCTACAAGCCCAGGGTATGAAGCATTGGACCAACTGGAACGTTCGATTAAAGGAATTTCACGCCCAACGCGATACTCAACTCTTACATCTAGCTGAAGAGATATATCATAGCCTGATAGTTGATCCTGATACAGGACTGAACCTCTTTCATGAGCACTTCTATAGTGCCCTTGCTAATTGGCGCTTCGCAGATTGCTGGACGCTGTTGCAATCTCCACCTGCGCTTACCGAGCTACCCGCCTCTATCGGCCACTGGTTCACCTTAGCCAGAGTTTCTTTATTGCATGAGTCAGCAGAGTCTGGCGAACATCTGGCAACCGCAAAAGAATTAATTGCTCGATTTCTCGTCGAGGACCTGTCGCCGGAACTATACGTTAGAGGACTGCATATTTCCGCCCTCGTCAACATCAAGTACGGTGATCGACTAAAAGCACACGAGCAACTTACCGATGTAGTTACCAGGGCATCTCTGCTAGGCGACAAGATCATGCAGGCTAGAGCGCTCAAAGATATTGGGGATATTGAATATTCGCTGGGCAATTCAAGGGAAGCCTTGTCCAATTACAAGAAATCCCTATCCTTCCTTAGAAACAATAAGGGCGTATCGGGCAAGAGTTCACAGGCTTCATTTGCGCCGCCCGTACTTGCTATAGATCGCGTTGATGTACTTAAATCGATAGCAGGACTCTACGCGCGGATCGGACGTACACAACAGGCGGTGAAACCCTTTGAGGAAATGCTGGCTGAGAGTACAGCTACTAACAATCTGCGTATCAGGACGGAAACGCTGTCGGAGCTTGGCCTTGTGTACCGGCGTCTTGGGCGCTTGAAAGATGCCTATGACGCATATACCGAGTGCCTACCCTTGTTCGAGCAACTGCGTTTGGTAAGCGGGCGTGCCAATGCCTTCTGCGGATTGGGTATGACCCTGGAGCAAGGCGGTGATTACGAGGGGGCGGCACCACTTTACGAGAAGGCTGGCGACTTGTTCCAACAAGTGGGAGATAAGTATGGAGCAGCAAAGGTTGCACACTGTATGGCTCGACTTGCCTACAAGGCCTCTGACTATGTACAGGCAGAAGACTTGTACAACGAAGCTCTAAGACTCTATAGAGAGGTAAAGAGCTATGCCACCAGCGGCTCAGTGATATGCGACCTGGCTAGACTGAAGATGGAACGGGGAGAAACAAGGACAGCTGTGTTGCTGTGCCGGGAGGCTAAGGATATTTACGAAGGATTAGAAGATGAAGCAGGGATTGCGGGAGTAGAGATCAATTTAGGTATATGCTTGTACAAACATGGGCAACATGCTGAAGCTCTCGCGAATTGGCAAGAAGCACGTCGTATGTATAAGAAGTTAGTGGCCAAGAATAAAACACCGCAAGAAGTAGGTATGGACGTTATACGAAACCCGAATGCTGATACAGGACTGGTCGAGGCACTTTGGGTCAGCTTCTTATCTGTGTACGCACCTGATGTACAAAGGGGAACGTTTTCGACCTTGGAGAAGGTAATCTCCAGCACACAGAGTGAGTCAGCAGGGCTCCAGGCCATCTAATTACAGCATACTCATTTCCAGATATTGCAATCTAGTCTCAAGACGAACAGGCAATTACTCCCGTAGGAGTATAGCCTGCAACCTGCAAGCATGGTAAACTTAGGTCGAGCGGTATACTCAACGGCCGCCCCATATTGTTGTCGGTTTGAGAGATGTGTTCGTGGAGCACATCTTTTAGCGTTAAAGGAGGACCGCAATGCCGTTTCAAACGTTCAATGAGTTGAATGCTGAAGCGATGAGGCTCTACCAGCAGGGCCAATTCGCTGAGGTCTACGACCTGCTCACCTCAGAAGGTAGCCGCTTCACCGGCCCCGAAGATGCGTTCACGACCCTATACCTGCGCTCCTGCATGGCCGCCCGCACCGGCAGACCTGACATGGCTATCAGCCTCATAAAACAGTCTTTCGACCGGGGCGACTGGTACGGCGAGCAACTCATGCGACAATCACCCTCGTATGCCCCACTGCAAGGCATGGCCGAGTTCGAGCGATTGGTTGAAGAGGGCAAGCAGAAGCAAATAGAGGCAAGCGCCGGAGCGCAACTTCTGGTTCTAGAGCCGGAGGGCGCGCATGCGGAGGGCACCTATCCCGCCCTCGTCGCGCTACACGGTAATACTCAGAGTGGGCAGAGTGCTCTCGACGGGTGGCGAGCCATCGTAGATGCGGGCTGGTTGCTCGCAGCCATCCAGTCCTCGCAGGCGGCCTCGAACAACAGGTACATCTGGGACGACCAGGACATTGCCCTACGCGACGTGGAATCCCAGTTTCGCAAGCTCCAGGAGCGGTACAACCTTGACCCCGCCCGCTTGATAATCGCCGGGTTCTCGCTGGGTGGAGCAACCGCCCTGCGCGTGGCGCTCACAGGCACCATCCCGGCTACCAGGTTTATCCTCCTGGGTCCAGGGGGCGGGTTAATGGACGAACCGGAGGGCTGGCGACCCCTGATCGAGGGAGCGTCAAGTCGAGGGCTCCGAGGCTACATTCTCCTGGGCGAGCGCGAAGACGAAGGACTGGTCCAAGGAGTGCACGCTACGGTCAAGCTGCTCAATGAGGGCGGCATCGCTTGCCAGCTTGAAGTCTTGCCCGGCTTGGCTCACGAGTACCCCGCCGACTTTGGCCCGTGGATCGCCCGCGCTCTAGCTTTTGTGGAGCAGGAAATCGTGCCAAACTAGGCCGCAGCACCTGAACCGATAGGTCCACTCATAAGCAGCCCCACCTTAAGGTCCAAATGTGGGGCTGCTCTATGTGCCCAAACTTACCCCTTTTGTTATAATGTCAGGCAATGCACTTTCTGTAACACAACAAACAATCAGCCAAAACACACCACAAACTAACAACTAACAACTCACCACCCATGACCGAACACACCCCCGAAAAGATACTAGTCTGCGTAGCCTGGCCCTACGCTTCCGGCCCGCGCCATTTGGGCCACGTGGCGGGGGCTTACCTGCCGCCCGACATCTTCGCCCGCTACCACCGCATGAAAGGCAACCGCGTGCTAATGGTGTCGGGCAGCGACATGAACGGCACGCCCATCACCGTGGCCGCCGAGCGCGAAGGCGTTACCCCTGAGACGCTGGCCCTGCGCATGCACCGCCTCAATACCGACCTGTGGCACCGCATGGGTTTCACCTACGACCTCTTCACCGACACCACCACCCCCATCCACCGTAAGCTGGTACAGGACTTCTTCCTCACGCTCTACGAGAAGGGCTACATCTTCAAGGACACCACCGAGGCGATGTACTGCGACGTGGACAAGCGTTTCCTCCCCGACCGTTACGTTGAGGGTGAGTGCCCGCATTGCCACTATTTGAACGCACGCGGCGACCAATGCGACAACTGTGGCCGGCAGCTCGATCCAATAGACCTCATCAACATCCGCTGCAAACTGTGCGGCACCAAGCCCTACCCCAGGCCAACCGAGCACTTCTTCCTGGACCTCCCCAAGATCGAGGAGCGACTGCTCAATTGGCTCAACACGGGCAAGGAGCACTGGCGGCCTAACGTGGTTCAATTCACGGTCAACTGGATACGCGAGGGGCTGAGGCCGCGCGCCTACACCCGTGACCTTGAGTGGGGCGTGCCCATCCCGATTGAGGGCTACGAGCACAGCGGCAAGCGCATCTACGTCTGGTTCGACGCGGTGAAGGGCTACCTCTCGGCCACAATGGAGTGGGCGAGGCTCAAGGGCGACCCGGATGCCTGGAAGGAGTGGTGGTTGCAGGAAGAGGGCGAGCCGCTGCCCAGCAAGTCGTACTATTTCATCGGCAAAGACAACATCTCCTTTCACACCATCATCTGGCCCAGCATGCTCATCGGGCATGGTGGCCTCACGCTGCCTTACGACGTGCCCGCCAACGAGTTCCTCACCGGCGAAAGCGGCGAGAAGGCAAGCTCTAGCCGCGGCGGGGGCGGGGTGCCCTGGCTGCCCGACTACCTGGACCACTACAAGCCCGACCCCATCCGCTACTTCATGACGAGCAACGCCCCTGAGACCCGCGACACCGTCTTCTCGTGGGCCGAGTTCTACCGCCGCAACAACGACGAACTTGTAGCCACATATGGCAACCTGGTGCACCGCGTGCTCACTTTCACCTATCGTAACTTCGACGGCAAGGTGCCGCAGCCTGGAGAGCTAACCGACCAGGACCGTACCCTCATCGCCAATGCCACCGCCGCCTTCGAGCGAGTGGGCGACCTGATAGCTGCCTGCCGCTTCAAGGAGGCTTTGCGCGAAGTGATGTCCCTCGCCTCCGAAGCCAACCGCTACCTGGACGACACCGCGCCCTGGAAAGCCATCAAGGTAGGCCGCGAACGGGCGGGCACCTCCCTGTATGTAACTTTGACCGTCATCAATGCGTTGAAGCTACTAACTGCGCCTTTCATACCCTTCTCCGCCCAACAGCTACACGAGATGCTAGGCTTCCATGGAGACGTACACGCCGAACGCTGGGCCATGCCGGGGCTACCTGCAACCCAAGCACTGGGCACGCCTACTCCCCTCTTCGACAAGCTGGACGAAGCCAACCTGGAGGAGGAGAACGCACGCCTGGGCAACCCGTGGGTGGACCCCGAGGGTCCGATAGCGCAGCAAGGGCCGCAGGAGCGCGTGGTCATCTTCGAGAACGGAATACGCACCCGTAAAGATTTGGGCGAGGAGTGGGCATGAGCAACTTTGACAGCGAGTCAATACCACAACCAGGTATGGACGCAACCAACAATAAGGCAGCTCAGGGCAGGCGAGTAAGCATCGGGGATTTCAGCCTGTATCTATATTGCGCGGGAGAAGGTACGCCCAGCGTGGTGTTTGACAGCGGTCTAGGAGATGCCTGGACCATCTGGTCTGCTGTTTTACCCCAGGTGGCGAACTTCACCCAGACCTGCGCTTATGACCGGGCCGGTGTCGGCGAGAGCGATCCGGCCACGGACCTGGTGCCGGACACCCGTACTTCCCTGCAAATGGTTGAGGAACTGCACCGCCTGCTTCACAACGCGCAGATCACAGATCCCTTTGTGTTAGTCGGCCATTCTTTGGGCGGCGGGAACGTCCAGCTCTATGCATCGCTCTATCCTGACGAAGTAGCCGGCCTGGTACTGGTTGACCCAGCACACGAAGACCAGATCGTTCGCGGAGAAGCAATACTCCCCCGGGAGAATATTTCCCTTATGGACCAGTTCTATGCAATGGGCCAGGAGGGCACAAGCAAGCAGAGTCTTCTAGAGAGTGGCGAGCAATTCCGGTCGAGACGTGCTCTGCCCAACGTGCCGACGATAGTGCTGGCAGCCGGCAAAACTGTCATGCCCGAGGGTTGGGGCACATGGCCTTTAGAGGATATGGCCGCACTGAACAAGGAGCTACAGCAAGACCTGGTGTCACGGACGCCACAGGCGCAACTTATTATCGCAGAGAATAGCGGCCACTATATCCATATGGAGCAGCCGGAGCTGGTGGTGGAAGCGATCAGGCAGGTTGTGAGCCAGGTACGTAGCGCGAAACAGCCTGAGTAGGCACCAAGGGGGTATGCAACACCGGTCTTATCCAATAGCAAGGAGAACAACCAACCACACATGAAAGTACTAGTCACCGGCGGGTCCGGGTTCCTCGGCATCAACCTCATACGTTACCTTCACGAACGCGGGCACGAATGCGTGTCGCTGGACCTCATAGATTTCGACTACCCCGACATGGTAGACAAAGTCACCGCCGTCAAGGGCGACATCCGCAAGGACGCGGACGTACAGAAGGCCATGCAGGGCGTGGACCAGGTTGTACACTGCGCCGCTGCTTTGCCCCTCTACTCGCCTAAAGATATCTACACGACCGACGTTGAGGGCACCCGCATGGTGCTGGACGTGGCCCTGCGCAACAAGGTGCAGCGCGCGGTGATGATCTCCTCCACCGCCGTCTACGGCATCCCCGACCACCACCCCCTCGTGGAGAACGACAAGCTGGAAGGTGTCGGCCCCTACGGTCAAGCCAAGATACAGGCTGAGATGGTGTGCCTCGAGTACCGCGCTAAGGGCCTCGTGGTGCCGATTATCCGCCCCAAGTCCTTCATCGGCCCGGAGAGGCTGGGCGTGTTCGCCATGCTGTACGACTGGGCGCTCACCGGGCATAACTTCCCCATGATCGGCAGCGGCAAGAACCGCTACCAGCTACTCGACGTGGAGGACCTCTGCCAGGCCATATACCTCTGCATGACCCTGCCTGAGGATAAGGTGAACGACACCTTCAACGTCGGCGCCAAGGTCTTCACCACGATGAAGAAGGACTATCAGGCGGTGCTTGACTACGCGGGGCACGGCAAGAAGATATTGGGCTTCCCCGCCGCCCCCATGATCTGGACCCTGCGCCTGCTCGAAGCCCTGCACCTCTCCCCCCTCTACAAGTGGGTCTACGAGACCGCCTCCAAGGACTCCTTCGTCTCTATCGAGAAGGCAGAGCGCGTGCTGGGCTACAAACCCAAGTACTCCAACAAGGATGCGCTAATCCGCAACTACCAATGGTACGTCGAGCACCTGGAGGACTTCAAGAACGCCTCAGGCGTCTCCCACCGCGTCCCCTGGGGCCAGGGCATTCTGGGCATCGTGAAGAAAGTGTTTTAGGATTCACTTCTTGAGGAATCCTCAGTTCCGTATACATGGTGATTCCGAACATTGAGTTTTCGGATAATCCATATTACGGTGCTCACCCCATATACAGCACTTCTTCAGCCTGAGCACGGCGGGGATTACCAGAAAAGATTCGCTGCCATCTCAAGGCCAGTTAAGCTGGCACTTAGGGCTGTGTGCCCGTCGTGGTAGCGCCATCAGTACTCTTGAGATATCTTCTTCTACACCACACGTAGAAATTCCGGTAGACCAGATGTACGTAGTGTCGGGAAGCTCGCTTCAAACGAGACTCCATGAAAGGCACTGATGCAATGAAGAAAATCATGGAAACAGACCCTAACAGTAATTGTGTGCTATCGTAGTGCAAGAAACCTACTTGAGGCGAGGCCAACCAGGAAAACTTTGTTGTCAGGAACAGGTGTTTTGTTGTGATAACCGTGCTAACCACAAGCCCTAACCATGCTACTGGAATCATACTCCGGTACAAAGCAAAGAGGCCATCCAGGAATTCGATCTGAGAAGAAGCTTTTTCCTGCACGAGTAAAATTCGACAAAGTTCAAACACCTGTTTGCGGTTGTTGACACCTGTCTCGGTACCGAACGTCGCATCAATGTTTAGTCCTAATACCTCAGTTGCACCATCCCGTATAGCCTTCTTAAATTCGGATGGATAGTTCGAGTCTGAGTCCCTCATGAACCGCTCGGTAAAATTGCCGCCCCATCTTCCCATTATCTTAGATTGAAGCACGATCGCTATCCCCTGCAACAAATGCCCTAAGAGATAACTAACCAATATGAGCAAGATTGACTGACCAATATCCTCTCCAGGCAATGCAACTGCAGCACCGAAGAAACCTACCAGTAGCCAATAGACCAGTATGAGCATTACGGCACCTGGAACTATATAGCTGGCAATGTCATAGAAGGTAAACTTCTCCGTCATGGATAATACCTCCACCTGCTGCGCTTCAATTGCAAATCAAGAGTTCAAGAGCTACCGGCACAAATTAGCCCTCTTCAGCAGCTTTGTCTTGCCCGCGCTTTTGTATCCCCAGCTCCACCACCTGCCGGGCGCGGTCGGGGCCGTACCTGCCCAGCGGCTTGAACCTCTTGCCCTTCGCATCGTTATACGACACGAAGAAGTGTTCTATCTCGTCCACCAGGGTGCTGCTGATGTCGTCCAGCGAGCGGACCTCTTTGTGGGCGTGCGAATTGGCGGCCACGGCAATGAGGCGGTCGTTGCGGCCGGTCTCGCCGTCGCGCTCGGTCTGCTCGGCCTCTATCACGCCGATGAGGCGGGCTGGAACCAGGCAGCCCACGAAGGCCGGTTCGTCCATCAGGATGAGCACATCCAGCGGGTCGCCGTCTTCACCCAGTGTGGATGGCACATAGCCAAAGTCGTATGGGAAGTAGGCACCGGCAGGCAGCACGCCACCCAACTTGAACAGCCGCAGCTTCTCGTCGTACTCGTACTTGTTGCGGCTGTGCTTGGGCGTGTCCACGATGGCGTTGAGGTCGCCTGTTTCTTCATCAAAGGCGGGCAGAGTCAGAAAGGGATCGCCAGCGGGTTCCTGGGGCATACTGTACCTCGGTGCAACTCATAGTAGTAACAACCCACTATTTGCAGTTTTCGAGCCACACCGGCGGGGAGAAACAAGCCTCTGATTCGATTCCGTCAGGCCGAGCCTCGCATCACGTCACGGTGACCCGAACCAGGTAGTCAGCGCGCCGCGCAATCCGGTATCTGCGCCCTCCCCTACCCAGGCTACGTATCCATCGGGTCTGATCAATACGGCAGTGGGGGCTGCTACCTGGCCCAGGACCGGAAGCTCCCAATTGCCGGTATATTTGGCGTCGATCAATCGAACGCGATCCGTCCATGGAGTGATGTCGAAGCCGCCTGGCTCACCGAGGTTGAGTAGCACCGGCCGGGCATCGTGCAGCAGGGTGAATACCCGCAGCAGGCCATCGGCGGTGACCAGGTCGAGATCGGGCATGCGGCGTCCGAGCAGCGGGTGTCCCTCGCCCAGGTCGTAGTGAATGTCCAGGCCGGTCATCATCCCGGCGAACCGCCTGCGAGGCTCCTCCATGCTGAGGAGCTCGGAAACAATTTCGCCCACGGCCTTGATGCGGTCGTCCGGGCGGCGAAGCGCAACTGACGCCATCGTGTTGCGCAGCACGCGGGCAGCGACCGGGTGCCGCTCGGTATGGTACGTATCCAGGAGGCTTTCCGGCGACGTCTTCTTGACGACCTGGGCCAGTTTCCAGCCCAGGTTCGCCGCATCCTGCACACCGATGTTGAGGCCCTGTCCGCCGTCCGGGGGATGGATGTGTGCGGCGTCACCTGCCAGCAGCACCCGTCCCTTGCGGTAGGAAGCTGCCTGCCGAGCCATATCCGTAAACCTGGAGATCCATGTGGGACTATGGACCCCGTAATCGGTCCCGTACACGGCGATAAGCGCCTCGCTGAGATCGCGCAGGGTGGGTTCCGTCGTGTGTCCGACGTGCTCTTCAGTCAACATGACCCCTACCGTCCCCCCCTCCTTGTAGACCACCTTGCCGTCGTGGATCTCGTACTCCACCTTGCCCAAGGCATGCATGCCGCGGGCGTCGCGGCGAATGCCCAATTCCGGTTCCTCGGCCATCTCGACCTGGGCGATCAGGCTGCTGGTCGTCGGGTCCCACCCGGGGAACTCGATGCCGGCTACTTTACGGATCAGACTGCGCCCTCCGTCGCACCCGACGAGATATTGCGCCCGCATAGACTGTCCGTCGGACCGCGCGATGTCGACGCCGGTGTCATCCTGCGAGAATCCGGTGACCTCAATGCCGTAGTAAATCGGCACCCTCAGCTCGCCAACCCAGCCGGCGAGGATACGTTCGATATGGTTCTGCCACAACCCAAGGCCGTAGTTGTGCCGGGTGGGAAAGTCGCTGATATCGAAGTTGGTCCCCGCGAACCCGTGGACCTGAGCCTTCTGCCCCTCTGAGAGGAACCGGTCAACAATTCCACGCTGGTCGAAAACCTCGATGGTGCGTGAAAGCAGACCGCCTGCCCGCGAACCGGCGAGGTCCTGGCTGGGTCGCCGCTCGACAATGACAACGTCGACCCCGGCCAACGCCAACTCGCCCGCCAACATCAGCCCTGTCGGACCTCCTCCGGCGATCACCACCGCATGCTCGGTCATAGCCACTTACCCCCGGTCCCGCTGAGAATTTGTAATTCTGGTGCAGTATGAAACTTAGGTCCAAAGCCGCGCAATACCAGGAAACACCGTCTATTATATCATTGCTATAGTGCCTGTGGTGCCCAAACGCAGGAATGGGAGCCATCAACGGCTCCCATTCTCTATCCTCAGTGGCCGGGCTATATCAACCGCCCCAGGGCGGGTTGTCTGCCCCGATATCCGGCAGGTTCGTCTCGGCAATTGAGCCTCCCAGCTTTGCTACGAGGCTGGTTAGCGACGCTTCCTGCGCCTTCAGACCCTCACGCATGTCATAGTCCTCGGTGCTGCCGATCTCCTCGCGCAACTCAGGTATGTACCAGTAGAGGGCCTGGAGTAAAGCGCTCACTTCGTCCGCTTGCAGGTCAAGATGCATCAGTTACACTCCTTTAGGTTACTATGCAACTTACCTTGCAAGTTTGATTCCAACATGGGAGTCCGAGACACGATACCAGACGACCGTACCGGATACCCATGCCCAGCTATTAACTAAGCCGCTGAATGCTCCCCCACCAGCTCTATCGCGGTCACATTCACCAGCGGCTGCGGGTTGAGCAAGTCTATATCCCCTACCACCTCGTCCACCAGGCCCATGTTGAGGCACTGCCAGGCGGTGAAGTGGTGCTCGCGGCCCTGCATGAAGTGCTCGATCCAGTAGCTCGGCTTGTTGTAGGGCTCGCCCAGTGTGTTGCGGCGGGCCAGCGTCTCGGCCATGATCTGCTTGCGCTTCCCCACCCGGTCGGCCTGATCCTCGAAGAGGAGCGTCTCGGCCTGCTTGTCGGCGGTGAACTGTATCGTGTGGATGTGGGCCATGGCAGAGCTGTCCATCTGCCGGTGCGTGCCAAACTGCGCTATCAGAAAGGCCGTGCTGTACACCCCGCCCTGTATGCGCGTATGTACCTCGAAGCCCATCTCCCTGAGCCTCATGAGCGTGGCCGCGATATGAAAGCCACCGTCCAGGCTGCCGCCCACCGAGAAGAGAGTGAGCACCACCGGCGGCCTGGGCACCGCGTCCCGCTGTGTGTAGGCGAAGCGCAGCAGCGACTGCGACAGCTTGACCGCGCTCTCCGGCGTGATGTCGCCCGACAGGAGAAACTCTCCATATTGTTCCAGTTCCGCGTCCGCGGGAAGCCATGTGCCATGTTGTACTGCGTTCATGATGTATCTACCTCGTCTTCATAATATAAAATGAAAAGGGGCTGACCTATTCGGCCAGCCCCTCTAAGCGTGTGCTAAGTTCACTTCATCGTGTTACTTATGCGCTGTCCCGGTGTTCCCGGTGAGAAGTCAGGCCATCATTGTGCATACACATGCACATACACATGGACATCGGCATACACATGTAACAGGCGCAAACATCGCAGGCGCGCGACTCAGCAGAGCAGTAGCCCTGCCCCGCCGAAACCGCTATGCTGCTGTTATGCGCTTCGTTCATGTGAATACTCTCACCCGAACCTCGGTAAGTTGCAGAAGTATACCATAGGAATTTACATCAGGCAATACCACTTTCCACCAATTGCGAACACCAACACTCAGTCCCATTTCCGCGTAACACAAGCCGCGCAGGTAAAGGCGAAGGGAGGTGAGCGATTGGCTGCTCACCTCCCTTCGCCTGCTATGCCTCGTCAGGCACCGGCCACGTGGGCGGCAATGACTACGGGAACGACATCTGGATGTTGCCGGTGGCGTCGGTGCCGGCACTGAAGCTCACCGCACGAATCAACCAGTTAGGTCCGGCTGCGAAGTCAGCAGGCGTAACCACGTAGTTGACGCTCAACACGCTGGGGCCGTCCTGGCGGGCGTAATACCCCGTCTGGCCGGGGCCGTTGATAAGCAGCGCCAGGCTGGCAGGTGTGCCCGTCCAGTTCATCTGAGCGGCGACCGGGCCAGGCCCCCTGAGGACCACCACGTTGACCGCCGAACCGCTGTTGGGCGACACGACGAAGTCGGTCTGAAGCGGGCTGGCAGGGGAGCCGCTGGGGTATGTGAGCTGAATGCTACCAGTGGCATCGCCTGTGCCGAAGCTGGCAATCGTCACGCGCCAGGTGTCGCCGGTGGCGAAGTCGGCAGGCGTCACGTTGTAGATCACCTCCAACGTGCTTGGGCCGTCCTGGCGGGCGTAGTAGCCAACCTGGCCGGGGCCGTTGATGATCAGCGCCAGGTTAGCTTCGCTGCCGCTCCACGTAGCCCTGGCCTTGATCTGGCCGGGCCCCGTGAGGCGCAAGTAATACGCATCTCGGTTGGACAACACGTTGATAGGGTGGGTCCACACCTGCGGCGGGATTGCCGTCGCTGTAGCCGTTGGCGCGGGAGGCGTAGTGGCCGTAGCAGTAGCCGTGGGTGCTGCGGGGGCAGTAGTAGCGGTGGCAGTGGCGGTAGCGGGGGGTGCTGCTGGAGATGTAGCAGTGGCCGTTGCTGCGGGAGCACCCGGAGTCGACGTGGGTGGCGGGGAACCTGCGTAGCGCCAGTCGTAGTAGTGCTGGCCTATGTTGCTCATCTGCACCTGAAAGCCCGCAGGGGCGCTAGGCACGTATGTTACGACGCGCCGCTCGAACGCCTGGATCATCACGTCCACGTTCGCCTGACCTGCTATCTTCACCTTGGCCCAGTACGGCTCAGCGATGGGCAGCCCCGTCGTATAGAACCATGGATCGGATAGGCGGCCGTTCACGTTCTGCCCGTTGGACGAGTTATATACAGGCCCGCTCAAGTTGAGGAAGTCCCACACGACCTGCGGGATGTTGTGCTTGGTCGTGCCCTCGAAGAAGGCGAACTTAGCACCGGGGAGGTTGGACCTGGAAGGGTCATCGCCCACAACCCCGGCCTTGTTGATGGTGGCGGTGGCAAACTGCCCCGTCCTGTTCGCGGCGGGGTGGTCGCCTAGCGTAGTGTTAGCCACGCCCTGGAAGCTGACATAGGTAGGGGCGTTGGGGTCGTCGGTGTCGGAGGCTAGTGGGATGTTGGCTGCGGTGCGGTCGACGTAGGCGTGATTGCCCACCTGCATCTTACCGGAGATAAGCTCCACCGTGAGCAGACCGTTGGTCACGAAGAAGGGGTTATTCTGGTCGCCGCCTGGGTTGTTGATCTCCATGCGCGACTTGTCGAAGTACTGCACCAGGCGCTTGCCGCCAACGCCCTCAGCGTAGTCCTCCAGCAGCCCGCCGGAGTTGGGGTTAGGCCCCCAGTACCAAGAGCGCACCACCTGCCCAAACGACACCGGCCTGTCGGTGCGCTCCCACGTCCGCTGGAACGCCGGGTGCGCAAACGGCTCGACCATAGACGGGGCATTAAGCCTCGCGGCTGTTGCGCCTCCTGAGCCCGCCAGCGACACGGCGACCAGCGCCACCGGCACCAGGTGCGATATGAACCTCTGTCTGTTCCTCATCCTAAGACTCCTCTCCCGTGGCTAAGAGCAGCAAACGATAGCGCCCCTGCCAATATATGGGACTATGTTATTGCCGCTTATTATACAGCGGAATTGGAAGCTGTGGGGTACCTAAGTGATGAAGATTAGCAACAGAATAAGGCAATGAGGAAGGGTTGCATTTGTAGGTGCAGGCCCCCGTGCCTGCCCCTACAACCTTTGGGCGAGACCTAAATCAGCGCCAACTCGCGCCCGACCTTCTCAAAGGCGGCTATTGCTGCGTCCATCTGCTCCTGGGTGTGGGCGGCGGTGATGATAGTGCGCACCCGGCTCTTGGCTTCGGGCACGGTGGGGTAGCCGATGCCCTGGGCGAACACACCCTCCTCGAACAGGCGGTCGCTCAACTTGTAGGCGTTCTCGCCGCTGCCCGCGATTACGGGTGTGATGGGCGTCTCGCTCTGACCGATGTCGAAGCCGAGCCGCCTGAGCGCACCCTTGAAGTAGCGGGTGTTCTCCCACAGGCGGTCTATCAGTTCCTGCTCGGTCTCCAGCACATCCACGCCGGCCAGGCAGCTAGCGGCCACACTCGGCGGCAGAGCGTTAGAGAAGAGGAACGGGCGGGCCTTGTGGATCAGGTAGTCGCGCAGGGGCTGGATCCCTGCCACGTAGCCGCCCTGCGAGCCGAACGCCTTAGAGAAGGTGCCTATCTGTATGTCCACTCTGCCATTGAGGTCCCAGTGGTCCACGCTGCCCCGTCCGTTGCGGCCCAACACACCGGAGGCATGCGCATCATCCACGTAGGTAGCCGCCCCATACCTCTCCGCTAGCTCTACGATATCGCGCAGAGGGGCTATGTCACCGTCCATGCTGAACACGCCATCCGTGATAACCATCTTGGTGCGTGCGCCCTCCGCCTGCTTCAGCTTGTCTTCCAGGTCGTTCAGGTCTAAGTGCTTGTAGATGTACCTGGCGGCCTTCGACAGGCGGATGCCGTCGATGATGGAGGCGTGGTTCAGCTCGTCCGAGATAATAGCGTCGCCCTCCACCAGCAGGGCCTGCAGCACGGCCTGGTTGGAGGCGAAACCCGATTGGAACGTGAGGCACGCCTCGGTGTGCTTGAAGGTCGCCATGCGCCGCTCAAGCTCGTCGTGCAGGTCCATCGTGCCGATGATGGTGCGCACCGCCGCCGTGCCAACGCCGTGGTCTCGCACCGCCTGCAAAGCTGCTTCCCTCAGGCGCGGGTGGGTGGTCAGCCCCAGGTAGTTGTTCGACGACAGGTTGATTACCTCCTTGCCGTCGATGTTGCAAACCGCCTTTTGCTCGCCGTTCACGATGCGCAACCGGCGGAACAGGTGCTTTTGCTTGAGGGCGTCTATCTCCCCTTCGAGACGACTACGCAAGGCTTCCTGCATGCTCTTACCCCTCCTGGCTTATCGTGTGATTGAATGGCCTGACCCGGTGAGCGCGGCAACGGCCCTCTCGAGGTCGGCGGCTTTCACCATGATATAGTCGGTGTCGTACGTGGACAGCGCGAAGATGCTGATGCCCGACATGGCCAGCGGCACCGCCAGCGAAGCCAGTATACCCGTAAGCCCAAAATCGAGTGGCCCCCGCACCTTCAGGCAGCGCCAATCCCCTTCGCAGACCACCCCGGCGGGCACGACACCCTGTTCGCACACCACCGAAAGCTCGTCCGCCGTGCGCGTCACCGAGAAGAAATCGCCCGATGTCGCCCACTCCGGCACGCCCGCGTCACCGCCGAGCCTGCACACCGCGTAGGTGCCCGGCAGCACAATCAGACTCAGCGCGGTTTCGGACATGGGACATTATAAATGAGGAAGGGGTATCGCATAAATGCCAGGGCTGAAAGTGGCGACTCTGCACACCCCGTCATCCTGAGCGAAGCGAAGGATAAGCCACACCGGCTAGATAGTCGTTCTTGGCGAACCAAGCCCCTACTTGTCATTTCGAACGGAGTGAGAAATCTCGTCCCTTAGCACCCAAAGCTACAACTTTCCTTTGGCCACACAGCAACATGAGAAAGTGGGAACATAGTGCTGAAGGACGAGATTTCTCACTCCGTTCGAAATGACAGGCTGAGGCTTGGGTGCAGGCGAAGTGGCTATCAGGCGTGGGTGGCTGATCCTTCGCTACGTTCAGGATGACAAGGGGAGGCTCAGGATGACAAGGGGAGCTTTGGTGGCATTAACCAAGCTCCCCTTCCTATGAACACACGTACCCAGCGGCCGCTGCCTTACGAACCGAGCATCTTCCTCACGAAACTGTTTCCGCCCGGCACGTCCCCCAGCACCTGGCCGGTCTGCCCGTTGACTACAAGCCGGTAGGTGAGGTCCCGGTAAGTATAGGCGGCGGTGTATACGGGTAGCAGCAGTAGCTTGTAAGACTGCACGGACAGGCCGGTGCGGTCTACGCTGATGTTGAGATTGGAGCCATCCACCTCGACGCCCGTTTCGAGCGCCACTTGCTTGTTGCTCTCCTCCACGGCGCGCTGCCGAGCTGCAAGAGAAGCATCGGCCATCGACACGGAGTAGATTTCGGCGGGCCAGTCGGCGAGCATCTCCGGGCTGTAGCGCAGAGCATACTGCATGTGATACTGGATGCCCCTGAACATCTCCGCGGGCAGCGAACGGCTGGCGAGCACCGGCACATCTGTCACGATGGTGCCCACCGCGCCCGTCGAATGCACAAGGTCGGCTTTGTTTTGCTGCCGCCTCACTACCGCATTGGCGGCACTCTCGGCAACCATGCTGAAGCTGCCAACGGCTAACCCGAGCGCCATCCCGCCCAGGCCCGCCACCGCGTCGAGGTTGTCCAGCTCCTCAAAGTCATTGTCGGCGCGTACCCACCCACTCCAGCGCACCTCACCCACGATGTCGAAAGTCCAGAACGGTAGGTATACGGGCTGAGGCAGTTGCAACGTCGCCACCCGGGCAAGGTCGTCGGGTATGCCCAGGAGTCTGGCTTGCTCGCCAAGCCAGTGCCGGGCGTAGCCCAGAGCCGCATGTGGGTCAAAGGTAAAAGGCACAATGCCATCGGGTTCGCGCAAGTCGTTTCTGGCCTCGCCCACCTCGACCAGCACATATGGCGAGCCGCAATAGACGCAGCGAGCCGACACGCGGGCCTGTGCAAATGTGACCTCGGCCCCACAGCCCTGGCACTGTAACAAGCGTTGCTGCGGCAACACCCAGGCGTGGCCCTTCTCTGTGTAGATGGCAGCCACCCAGTCCTGCTCGCTCACCTCCATACCAGGCGTAGAGGGATCATCTTCCACTACCTGGCCGCCGGCGTCCAGCTTCGCACCGCAGAACTGGCAGCGCAGCGCCCCTACCATGGGATCGTACCGGGCCATTGCCCCACACTTGGGACAGGTAAAGCGCTTCCCTTCCAAGCTGCTTATCTGTTCGGGCTGCAAGGTCGGCGCGGCGCTCTGCATAGCATGGGCCCGCATGCGCGTGGGGTCGAGCCGCCCATCCAGGATAGCCTTGTCGCGCCTGGCTTCGGCATGGCCCGGCTGTATGGAGAGTGCGTTCTCCAGGCACTCGGCCTTGCGCTGCGGGTCGTCGGTGACGCGCGACAGCCAGTACCAGGCCTGCGCCTGCTGGTCCATGTCGGCGTCGGTGAGCGTGACCCATTCCAGGTAATGCTCGGCCTCGGACCAGTCGCGCCGGTCTCCCGACTGTGCGGCGGCTAACCCCTTGCTCAGTAACTCAGCGGCATGTCCTCTTGCCAGAGACATATGGAACCCTCACGTGGACAATGGACGATGGACGATGGACGATGGCAGCAATGCTAATGGTGCCTGGAGCTTAGTTGTGGCTAGGCAGGAGAAGCACCCAGATATAGAATAGCGACTCTGCGGCAGACTTTGAATCGTCCTGGTCCAAAATCAGGACATAAGTACTCTGCTCAATGGCTAGGAGGCACTGCTGGGGGCGAACACCACAAACGCTACAGAAATGGCTACACAAACGAAAAGAAGTCTCTAATACGGAACTTCGGGGTCACAAGTGAATATAAACACCCAGCCTATACGTATATGAAAGTGAAGGACAACGGAACTGGAGAACAAAAGGAGGTCAAGTAATGCAAAGCTCTTCTGGTAGTAGAGGAATCGTAGCCGGAGCAGTCATTGGCCTTTTGGCTCTAATCGTTGCGGTGGGCGCCTGGGTCCATCCCTTTTTACCCGTGGGTCCGTCGCCATTCTCTGGACCTAATCAGAGCCACGATATTTCTCCTAAGGAACCCAGGCCTGCAGTCACCACAAACCAATCACCCACTGATTCACCGACAGTTGGTATTCAAGAAAATCTTGTTCCTGCCTGGATTACAGACCTGCATATACTTGGCAGTGATGACCAAGGCGTTGAGTTTAAAGCCCCTATGTCGGGCACTTATATCTTTAGATATGTGCAAGGATCGTATTCTACTTATCCAAAGGACGGGGCCACGCTTGGCATAAATCCCTGGCGAACAGCTGTGTTTGTTTACAAGAATGGTAGAGTTCTATGGAATGGAGAGCATATCAACGGCGAAGCTGCTTTTCTGAGGCTAGCAGAGGCGGGAGATTTCCCAACGCAACGCGAGGTTGAGGAAGCTATCCAGCAGAGAAACAAAGACAGCCAGACTTCGCTCAATGCAGGGGACAAACTGACGTTCATAGCTGTTGATGGTCAAACCGACTACACGGACAACCCAGGTGAAGTAGTTATAGCCGTACTCCACATACCCGAGTAGTACATCGCGGGGATCCGTCTGCTTACCGCAGTAGGAACCTCCCTTACGGAAATAACGCCACCTTGGCTGCCTGGCCGTTGTTCATTAACTCAAACGCCTGGGCAAATTCGGTCAGCTCGAAGCGGTGGGTGATTACCGGGGCGGGGTCCACCATGCCGGTGGTGATGAGGGCCTGGGTCTGGTACCACGTCTCCCAGATGAGGCGGCCCGATATGCCGTAGATGGTCGCGCCTTTGAACACCACGTCGTTCGCCAGGTCGATTTCGATGGGGCGCGAGGGAATACCCAGCATGGACACGCGGCCTCCGTTGCGCAGAGCGTCGAACCCTTGCTTGATGGCGCGCCAGTTGCCAGACATCTCGCACAGTACGTCCACCCCGATGCCGTCCGTCTCGCGTTTGATAATCTCGACAGGGTCGCTCTCGGCGCTGTTGATGGCTAACGTAGCGCCCATCCTCTCGGCCAACTTGAGCCGCAGAGGGTTGATGTCAGTGGCGTACACAGCCCTGGCACCAGCCGCCTTAGCAATACCAATCGCCCACAGGCCAATAGGCCCGCAGCCCGTGACCAGCACCGTCTTGGCGGTGACGGGCGCGCTCAGCACCGTATAGACCGCGTTACCGAACGGCTCTTGAATGGAGGCGATTTCGGGGGCCATGTCGGACGGGTTCTTCCAGGCAACCCTGGCGGGCACGCTCACGTACTCGGCATAGCAACCATCCCGGTCGATGCCCAGTATCTTCACCTTGGGATCGACGTTGGCCTGGCAAATCTTGGTCTGGTAAGAATCCTCGGAGGTGATGTGCGTTTCGAGCGACACGTAGTCGCCCACCCGCATCTCGCGGACGTTCCTTCCGCGCTCCACCACGTCGCCGGAGCACTCGTGCCCGAACACCAGGGGCGTCTTTATGCGCGACTGCGCCCAGGCGTCCCAGTTGTAGACATGCAGGTCGGTGCCGCAAATAGTGGTGGCCCGCACCTTCACCAGCACGTCGTCCGGCCCAACTTGGGGGATAGGCACGTCCACCAGTTCCGCGCCCGGCTCAGGACGAGCTTTACACAGGGCGCGCATTGTCTGCGGCATTTAGTTTCCTCCTCAATGAGTGTCGCTACAGCGTTGTAGCACTAACCGGCAGGGAAACGGAACAATAGAGTATATCACTCAGGTCAGAGCAGGGGCAAGCGGGACGATGGACGATGGATTGGAGGAGACGGAAACGTAAAGGCGCAAAGAACGCAAAGGACGCGCAAAGAGGATTATGGTTTGGTGGGTAAGACCGCTAGGCACCGATGGACGTTAGCCCTTTCTTCTACTCAGTCCTCGTCATTTCTTTCCGAGCAGCTTCTTCAATTCGGCAATCGCTGCCTCCTGCTGTTCGGGGCGCATGATCTCGGTTGCCAGCGGGTGCCCACGCCAGTCTTCAGTGTGGATGCCATGTAGTTCCAGCAGAGAAGCCACGGCGTGATGCCGCACCAGGGCTTCGGGATCGTCTAGCGCACGCCACAAGGCATCGATGCTCTCAGGAGTGTTGACCATTTCAAGAGCTTTAGCAGCATCCAGTCGCTCACCCCAGAACGGGGCGGCATGTAGCACCGTGATGAGCACGTCGGCGGCACGCGGATATCGTTCTATCTCCCACAGCGCACGGGCCGTGTTAATCAGGTCGGTGCCGGACGCGCTCTTGAGCCTTTCCTTCAGGGGCTCCGCCGACTGTTGCGAGCGCAGCGCCTCAAGCCCACGGGCGGGACGAGAGTCGTTCGACTTCAACCCCTCCAGCAACAGCCGTTCGGCCTCAGCGCGCTCCTTCCCTTCCAGCGCCAACAACGCATCTATATCCAGCCCGTCGTGCCAGGCCATATACGGGTCGCCGAAGAAGCTTTCGTAAAAGCGGTCCCAGTCAGGTGTGGACATCAGGGCTCCTGTGGGGGCGATGCAGAAGTGGTTAGTGGTTAGTAAGAACCAAACCTTAATCTACTTGGCGGGTACTTGGCGTCCTTGGCGTCTTGGCGTGATGCGGTTTCGTCTCTTATCGTCTATCGTCCAACTCGCTTATCTTCGCCGCCATGACGAAATCGTTCTCGGAGAGGCCTTTGATGGCGTGGGTGGTCAATTCTAGGCGGACGCGGTTCCAGAAGATGTGCATATCGGGGTGGTGGCCTTCGGCTTCGGCGAGGTCCGCCACCCCATTGACGAAGCTCATGGCCTCCCTGAAGCCCTTGAACTTGAAACGGCGCACCAGTTTCTGCTCGTCGGACTTCAGCTCCCAACCAGGCACCTGCCCCATCAGGCGCTCGGCTTCTTCGATGGGCATAGGCGGCGTGCCCGCTTCACAAGCCACGCAATGCTTCTGTGTGAGAGCACTATTCATTGGGATAGCTCCTCAGATGTTGCTACCTATTCTACAATACGGCCCCTTGGGCCTGAAATGGAAGTGGCACTCTACTCGCCACCGCCCGCGGGCGCGAAGTATTCTACTATTTCTCTCGCCAGCTCCGCGGGGCGGTGAAGCGGCACATCATGGATTGTGTCGGGCATGATTACGGATTTATGGTTGCTGAGATAACGCTCGGCGCGAGCCACGCCCAGCAGCTTGGCGGTATTGTACTGCTCCTGCTCATGGGTCCTGGCTTCCGGCAGCGCCGTGATAATCAAGGCAGGGCATTGCACACTGCTGAGCAGGTCTTCGGGGCGAGTCTCCCAGATAGTGCGCAGGATTAGCATGTGGTTGTCCCGGCTAAGGCGGTTCGCCAGCGCACCATCTGGCTGCTCCTCAATCGTCGCACGGAGGAAGTCAGCGATGAAGCGGCGGGGCAGCGCATCCAGGCCGCGGCTGCGCGTCTTCTTTACCAAGTCGGCCAGCTTGAACGGGCTGAGGTCCGTTGGAGCCATCAGCTCGCTCATAGTCTCCCAGGTGTCGATGCCGGGTATGTCCTGTATTTGCACGAGCCCGCCGTCAACAAGCGCGATCCCGGCGCACTCATCGGCGTACCTTCCCGCGTAAGCCAGCGCGATTGAGCCACCCCAGGAGTGCCCCACCACGAACACGCGCCCTAGCCCCAACGCCTCCACCAGCCCACGCAAGTCAGCCAGCATAGTGTCGAGGTCGTAGCCGCCAGGGGTCTTCTCGCTAAACCCATGCCCGCGCTGGTCGTAAGCTACCACCCGGAACCGTTCGGAAAGCGGCGGCGCAGTAAGGTCCCAGATGCGGTGGGTGGAGCCAAGCCCGTGCAGCAACATCATAGGAGGGCCAGCACCACCCCAGTCCTGGTAGCTTAGCTCAACGCCGGTACTGGCAGTTGTCACCCGTCGCAAGCTTGGTCTTCTGCGTCTCATCGTACGCCAATCACCTTTCAGTGCGGACCCACAGTCTCTCCCCGTCGGCTATCACCTCGACTGTGCCGTTCAGGTCGGTGCGGTACACGCGGGCACCTGTCGCGCTCAGCCGGTCAAGTGTGTCTTGCGCGGGGTAGCCAAAGCGATTGCCCGGCCCTACCGAGATAATCGCCGCCTGGGGCCGCACCGCCTCCAGGAACCGGGGTGTGGCCGCCCCCTTGCCGCCTGAATGCCCCACCACCAGCACCTGGCTGCGCAAGCCCTCGCCCTTGTAGCTTACCATTTCGGCATCTGCTTCGTCCCGCGCCTCACCGCTGATGAGGATGCTGTGGAAGGCATAGGTAAGCCTCAACGCTATGGCCCCGTCGCTGCCTTCGGCGGGGCTGAGCACTTCCAACGCGACATCAGGCTCGCCCGCGAACGTTAGCATCTCACCGCGTGCCGCATAGTGCACAGGAACATGGCTGGCATCGAGCAGACGAAGCCACTGGGCCTGCACACCTCCCGTAGCAGTGTACTCGGTCTGCACCACCTGGCCCACATTGTAGCGCCCAAGCAGGTCCACCAGGCCCATGAGCCGGTCCTGCACGGGACTGGTAAGCACTACCAGGTCGATATTGCGCTGCCAGAAGGGGAGGCGACTACCTACGCCGTTCAGCAGCGGGGTGGCTCCAGGCCCGCCATCGATCGCGGCAGTGTGTCCCTGCGGCGTCCTGAGCAGAATCGCCTCGCCCTGTCCAACGTCCAGCACCCACAGGTGCAACCGCCCATCCGGCTGCTGCCCTACGATCACCAGCAGCATAATGAGCGCGAACGCAGGCACCACCAGGGCCAACAAAGGTACACCCGGCCCGCCTGGTCGCGTCTCCCGTTTACGAGGCGACTTGCTCACCGCTTCAGCACCCACAGCACCTTCCCACTCGGCAGGCTCACCATTTCATAACCGTGCGCACGCGCGAAATCTATCCAGGGGTTTTCCAGCCCTGCTTCAAACCCGGTTAAAATCGCTTCGGGCGGCTCCTTTTCCAGCTGCTGCATAAGCTCTTCCCGCGAGGGCAGGCCTTGGCTGTGACGCTCGCCGGGTTGCAAGAGCGAGTCGCTACGCCACAAGAACGGCCCAACCGCAAACGGAGTGTATATGTCCGCGCCACCTTCCAGCACAGGAACTGGGGCAAACGTCAGCACCTTCCCCTTCGCTACGTAACGACTCACTTCCAGCCCGAGGTTGTGCACCTGGACGGGCACCCACTCGGACGGGTCAGCCAAAGCCTTGAACGAATAGCCGGGCTGACCCAGGCCCGCCGACAGCGCCAACACCAGCCCGAACGCGGCCACACCCCACCTGGTCACCGAGTAGAGGCTGGCAGCCCCATATGCAGACACCAGCACCGCAAAGGGCACCGCCGCATAGAAGTACTGGTACCACGAAGGGGTAGGTACGAGCGCGCCAATCAGGAGGGCCGCCAACACCGACATGGCGACAATTAGCTCAAACCTCCAGGGCTTGCTCGCCCTACGCCGCGCAACCAGACCAGCCACAACGAAAGAGAGCAAGCCTAACGACAGCGCCAGGTTCGCCGGTTGGCTAACTACCGCCCACAGGTAGTCGAGTTTGCCCGGCAGGTCCATAGCGCGGTCGTAGCCTGTACTCTCCCAGAAGCGCGCGTTCACTTGATGGTAGTCTATATTGTCGAACACGAATTGCTTGGGGGCCGCGAAGAACGTGAGGATGGAAGGGACCAGTCCCAGCAGCAGACCATCCACAAAGGTCAGTAACGGGCGCAGTCGGTTCCTCCAACCGGCTTTCATACCTTCCATGGAAGAATATATGACCACCGCTGCCCCGAATACTGGCACCACAAACGCAAAGGTAAGCCGGGTGCCCACCGCCAACCCCAGCAGCAACCCCGCCAGCAACGTCCGTCCACCAGGCCAACCCCGCCGCATTGCGGTGTGCAAGGCGACAAAGGCCGATAGTGCCAGCAGCACCGAGGCATCGTGGTTCCAGGCCTGACCGCTTGAGTACCGGAAGACTGGGTTCGCCATGATCGCGACTACACTACCTGCGGCTACAAGGAAGCTCCAGGCATGAGGTAGCCCGCGCGCTGTCCCCGCCACCACTGCAAAAACAAGCCCCAGGCTGGCCGTGGCGCACGCCGTTGAAAAGACGCGGGCCTCCAGCAGGTAATAGCCCGGCCACTTCAGCAAGGCAAATAGCCCCCCGTACATGAAGGCGAGATTGGGCATTTGCAGGTATGGGAAGTCGCGATACGGTATTTGCAACTTCTCCGCAAGCAACACTCCGCCGGAAACATACATGTGCTCGTCGTGGTTCAGCTCTTTCTCCATGCTGGTCGCCAGCAATAGGAGAAATACCAGGCACATAAAGGCCACCGCTGCAACGAAAAATAGCAACCTGGCTACACGTCCGGTATTTGGCTGCGGAGAGTCGAGCATGTGCGACCACGGGTGAAGAATGAATAACGAATTGCGGGTTATAGGTACCTCTTGCATTCGTTATTGCTAATTCGTAATCGAGGAGTGGGGCTATTATACGTCAGGGTACTAATATCCTATAAGAAATTATCCATATGTCTGAGTTACAAGGACGATACCCCCATCTATAATGATTGGGAGGCGCACGGTACCCTCATGCAGCGCGCCTGGGGTTTGATTACAAAGAGGTACGGCTTTATGCCCCGGTTCCGGTTTACTTTACTCTCAAAGTTCTCGATAACGAGTCTCGCCCTCCTGGCTGTCATGGGGGTGCTGCTGGGCATGGGCCTCACCCGGCACTTTGAAGAGCAGGCAATCGAGCAGCAAAAGATGGCCTCCGCTTCTCTCGTGCCCCCCGTGGTGGGGCCAAGCCTGACCGACGAACTCCTGGCGACCGGGGCTAAGGGGGAGGCTTACGAAGAGATTCAGGGCGATCTGTCGTATCTGGGAGGCTCCAACCTCGTGGGTGCCAGGGTGTGGAACCGCGACGGCATGGTCATTTACTCGGACCAGGCATACATGGTCGGCCAGAGCCAGGCTCTCACCCGGCAGGTCAAATCGGGCTTCGAGGGCAGCATCTCCGCCGAAATCCAGGCCACTAACGATAGCCTGACCACCGAAGAGCGCGGCTATGGCGAGCTTATGAAGGTCTACACGCCCTTGCAAATGCCGGGTACCAGCCGGATAGGGGCAGTCTTCGAGGGCGATTACGATATTACCGACCTGCGACAGCGGATCAGCTATACCAACGGCTTCCTCTGGTTCAGCCTGGCGGGCGGGTTCCTGTTCCTCTACGTGTCGCTGTTCACTATCGTGCGCAACGCATCTAGTCGCCTCGAGCGCCAGAGCGCCGAGAACGCCCAGCTTTACGTGGAGGCCCAGCACCAGCTTGCCGTGCGCCAGTTGGCCGAGGAGCGTATCAAGTTGCAGGTGGAGCACCTCCAGGCCCTGCGTGATATCGACATCGCCATCACCTCAAACCTCGACCTGGCACTGACCCTCAACGTGATCCTCACGCAGGTGCGCACGCAATTGAAGGTGGACGCCGCCGACGTGCTGCTGCTGGACGAACGGGCCAAGGAGCTTGAATACGCCGCGGGCTGCGGGTTCAGGGCGGAAGCGGTGGCGGGCACGCGCCTGTGGCTAGGGCAGGGTTATGCGGGCAAGGCCGCCCTGCAAAGGCGCAGCATAGGCGTCGAGAGGATGACCAACACAGGTGACCTGGCTCGGGCCGAATTGCTGGCGGGTGAAGACTTCGAGGCGTACTACGCGGTGCCCCTGGTAGCCAAGGACAAGGTGCTAGGGGTGCTGGAGGTCTTCCAGCGCGGGCCCCTCACTCCCTCTCCGGAGTGGCTGAAATTCCTTGAGGCGCTGGCTGGACAGGCCGCTATCGCCGTGGACAACGCCGCCTTGTTCGACAGCCTCGAACGCTCGAACGCTGAGCTTGCGCGGGCTTACGATAAGACACTCGAAGGCTGGTCCCGCGCCCTCGACCTGCGCGACAAAGAGACCGAGGGGCACAGCCGCCGCGTCACCGAGATGACCATGCGCCTGGCCCGTGAGATGGGCGTGAGCGAGGACGAGTTGGTGCACATCCGGCGTGGCTCGCTGCTGCACGACATAGGCAAGGTGGGCATCCCCGACTCTATCCTGCTCAAGCCTGGCCCTCTCACCGACGAAGAATGGAAGATCATGCGCCTGCACCCGGTACACGCCTACGAGTTGCTGCACCCCATAGCCTTCCTGGAGCCTGCACTGGACATACCCTACGCCCACCACGAGAAATGGGACGGCACGGGCTACCCTCGCGGTCTGAAGGGCGTCGATATACCCCTGGCGGCGCGCATCTTCGCTGTAGCCGACGTGTGGGACGCCCTACGCTCTAACCGCCCATACCGCTCCGCACGCCCCCGCGAGATGGTAATGGCGTACATCAGGGAGCAGGCGGGCAAGCACTTCGACCCTGACGTAGTGGAGGCGTTCCTGCGAGTGGAATGGACAAGTATATCCCAGGTGCTGCCGCAAGGCCTCCCAGCCGGACGTGCTGGCATGTTGACCGCACAAGCCAGCCCTCCGCCGCTCGCTACCATCGAAGAGGCCCGTGACACGATGTCTGCGGTCGCCCGTGCGAGGTCGGCATAACCGGCTGCTACCCCTGGC
>JAXDKH010000104.1:0-16745 GCA_034667185.1 Chloroflexia bacterium
CGGTGTCGGCGGTAGACGGCCACCTGACCACAGGCAGCTTCGTGTTCCGTGTCCTGGAAGCCGGTGAGAGCCCACAAGCTACGCCTGAGCCGGTCCTCGGCCCAACCGGCATAGACAATACAACCGCGAGCACCGGAGAGCAGAACCCTAGCCCCATACACTGGATTGTGCGGGCGCTGGTGCTCGTATGCATCACTTTCTGCCTGGGCGGGGCTATTTTCCTGGTGCTGGTGGTGGAGCCTACGATGGAGGAACGGGGGCTTGAAGACCAGGGTATGTGGCCCTCCTTGGGTTTGAGGTTCGCGCAGCTCGGCGCAGTAGCAGCGGCAGCCATGATACCCCTCTTGACTATCGACCTCTGGTCCCAGGTAGCAGCCATCTCAGAGACTGACCTGGCGGGTGCGTTCGGTAGGGCTGACCTGGGCAGCCTACTCATTTCCACTACGCGGTACGGCTTTGCCTGGACGATGAAGCTGCTGGCAGCGGTGGTGCTCTTTTCGCTGTTCCTCTACGTGTGGATGCGGAGAAGGGGAGGTTCGGGTATCTGGGAGGTCGCAATAGCCGCGGGCTCGCTCTTCCTATTGGCCGAGTCGTTGAGCAGCCACGCAGCGGCGGTGCAGGGCGAAAGCGTGGCAGGGCTGCCACTTCCCGTCATAAGCGATTGGGTGCATCTTGTAACCGCCTCCACGTGGATAGGTGGATTGCTCTTCTTCTTATTGGTGCTCTTCCCCATCTACCGGAAGATGCGTCTCCCAGGGGACGAAAGAAGCGCGTTCCTGGCGGCTGCCGTGCCCCGGTTCTCAAGACTTGCGCTGGTAAGCGTCCTGGCGCTTGGTGTGTCGGGCACTTACAACCTTGCGATCCAAACAACGGACCTCCCGGCGATAGCGTCGAGCCTGTACGGTCAGGTCGTAGGCCTGAAGATTCTGCTTTTTGGTGCCTTAATTGCGGTGGGGGCCGTCAACCTGGCTTATCTAAGCCCCAGGCTACGTCTATCCCGCAACGAAGAAGCAGGAAGCGCAGTCTCGGACTTCAGGCGCAACGTGCGGCTGGAAGTGGCTCTCATGTGTATTGTTATCTTGTGCGCAGGCGGGCTGACCCTCTTACCTCCGCCCAGTGCTGCCAACCCCGTGGCCGCATCTGAGGACCAGGTGCAGGGTGGTTTAACCCTGCCCACCTCACCGGCCCTTGCACCGAGCCCCACAAGCAGCCAGCCAACGTTGCCGGTAGCGGCGGCCACCTTGGTCGCGGGTACTCCCTTCACCCTGGCCGTAGAGCGCTTGGAGGCCGGGGAGGTTTATAGCCTGACTATCGGCCCCGGCGCGACTGGGGCAACGGTTCTCACCGATGTAACGAAACTGCTATTGACAGTGAGCCCCCAGGGTGTGGAGGCAGGTAGCACGATCCTCGAAGCGGAACGGGTAGAACAAGCCACGGAGCAGGGAACACTGTGGGTGACCAGGGCGTCCGTGCTTGCCTTCCAGGGCGACTACCTTATAACGGCAGCCGCCCAACGTATCACAGGCCACGACATCAAGGCCGCCTTCTGGTTGTCGCTGGCCGGAGAGGAGCAGCTCAGATTGCGCCCGACTGAGTACCTGGAGGCCCAGTTCAGGACGGTGCCGGAGCCGCCCACATTGGGGAAGGCGCGCGTGATCGTAGCCATGCGCGGGCCAACAGGTGAGCCCGTCGGCGGAATTACGACAGCGTTCAGCGCCGCAGGACCAAGTGGCAGCCAGTTGGCCGCGCAGCCTATGATACCGGAGGGAGCATCGGAGGCTGGGCAGTATGCCGTTGACGTTGAATTCCCGGTAGCAGGCGCCTGGGTTCTAAAGGTGAGCGCTATGCGTGCAGGTCAGCCCGAACTCAAATTCTCGGCAAGTGTAGACGTGCAGGAGAAAGTGTCTGCTACACCCTAAGGGGTGTCGTGATCCATTAGGTGGCAAACAGCGAAAAAGACTACATCCGAGCGGCACCTGTGCTAAGCTACATGAGCTGGAAAAGTCAGGCAGCTAGAGGGATGTATGTGGCATGCGCACCGTTGAGAATCAACAAGGCGAGGACGATGGGGCAGAAGAGGAAGTTGCCGGGTACGAGTCCGGCATAGTGCCCCTTCGCAGGGGTACTCAGGTTGCTGCGCTTGCCCTGCGTGGCCCGGTCAGTCCGGACCAGCACCCCGCCGCGGTATACCTGGCTCGGCTCGCAACAGGCTCCCGGCGCACTATGTCAGAGGCCTTGAACACAGTGGCCGGCATTCTCACCTCGAACCGGTGCAACATGCAAAGCCTCGATTGGGGTGCCCTGCGCTACCAGCATACGACAGCGGTACGCTCGGTGCTGGCCGATCTGTACGCACCTGCCACAGCCAACAAGATGCTGGCGGCTTTGCGTGGTGTGTTGCGGGAGGCGTGGCGGCTGGGGCAGGTGAGCGCTGAAGACTACCACCGTGCCGCCGATCTTCCGTCTGTGAGAGGCTCTACGCCGCCCAGGGGCCGCGCACTGGACGGGGACGAACTGGGACAGCTATTTGCCCGTTGCGCCCTCGACAAGTCGCCTGCGGGGCTCAGGGACGCCGCTATGCTGGCCGTCCTGTATGGTTGTGGACTGCGTCGCAGCGAGCTTGTTGCGCTGGAAGTAGCCGACTACGTTGCGAAGGACGGCGCGCTGCACATCAGGTCGGGCAAGGGGAACAAGGCGCGCACCAACTACGCCACCGGCGGCGCACGCACCGCGCTGGAAGCTTGGATCAAGGCGCGTGGCAAGCTGCCTGGGCCACTGTTCTGCCCGGTGAACAAATCGGGCAAAATCGCCGACCGCAAACTCACCGACCAGGCGGTACGCAAGATATTGCTGAAGCGGGCCAAAGAAGCCGGGGTTGAGCACTTTTCGCCCCACGACCTGCGCCGCACCATGATAGGTGACCTGCTGGACGCCGGGGCCGACATCTCGACTGTACAGCGACTGGCCGGGCACTCGAATGTCACCACGACAGCGCGTTACGACAGGCGTGGAGAGGCGGCCAAGCGTAAGGCAGCCGAATTACTGCACGTGCCCATCTCGCCTCCCCAAATTGACACAGACGCAGAATAGACCCGCTACAGTAGTGGTCCATTCCGCGAAGTTCTTGTTATGAGGTGCTGCCCATCAGTCGTCGGCTTCGCCGGTGCGCTCAGGGTTCTGCACACCGAGAAGACGGTTCCAGAGCTGGTAGTCCACTTCTGTCTTAGGCACGTACCAGTTCTCCGGTCCGGCCTCCATGTCGCCTCTGGCCGTCATCTCCTGCGGTGCGTCAGCTCGCAGGTCGATGTACGTAGCGTTCTGCTCCAGCCTGCTGCCTGCGGGTAGCACCGGGATTTGCTTTAACTCGTCGTCGGTGTATTCATCGAGGCGGTTGTGTAAGCCCTTGATATCGTAGGCGGTCCTCACACCGTCGGCCTTCTCAGGGTGGCGGCCCTGTATGCCTTCGTTCTGTCCGGCGTTGTCGTCCGGGCGCAAGTCATGGTCCCAGTAAGTGTCTTGCTCGCTGAATTTTGCGGAACCGCCGGCCCCACCTCCAGTCGAACCCATATCAGCCTCCCTGTGTGCTCGGGCTAGCGTTAGAGTCGCTGCCACTGCGTCCGCTGCCAATGTCCGAGTCCCTCGCTCTAACGCTCTCCTCGATTGTTGGCTTGTCGCGGGTGTCCTCGTTCCAGTCGTTGCGCTGCTGCGAGGGCCGGCTATCCGGGTCCTTGCCCTCAGCAGCCTGCCGGGCGTAGGTCTCCTGCTTCTTGGGAGTGCCCGTGGCGATGTCTACGCTCTTGGAGGGATTATTGGGCCCCTTCGACTTGTCCTTGTCGTCGGAGTCGTTGTTATGCTGTCCCTGCTTCGCCATAGCTCCTGTTACCTCCGTGTGGTCTGTTCACTAGCCCTTCGAGCTACCCTCACTGGGAGGGCTGGCCCTGCGCTGGCTTTCCGAACCACCCTTGTGCTTGATCTTGCCTTCCTTGGGATCGCGGTCCTCACCCTGGCGCGGCGAGTCCATCCGGCTCACCTGCTCCTGGCCTTTCTTCACCATGTTAGCTCTCCTTTCGTCCCCGCCTTGCTAGTTGTCTGCCAGCAATTTTGCCTGCTGGCTACTCTGATCGGCGGGACCATTCACATGCCAAAATGTGCAAGCAAGGGGTGTGCCAGTTGGGGGATACATGGTTCCCGGTGTGGCCTCAGAAGTTACGGAAGAGGTAAAATATAGCGGGTAACGGGAACTTGCCCACCCCATTGTTGTGCACGCGAAAGGCCACGTACGATGCTCATCGTAGACATCAATGACTGCCCGCAGTTCTTAGCAGGAGATGAAACGCTGCTCAGGGAGGTGTTGCACCCTTCTGTACACAGCGTGCCTATCCGCTATAGCCTGGCTCACGTGCTGCTCAAGCCTGGAGGGCGCTCGCTACCCCACCGCCTGAGAGGCTCAGAGGTATACTACTTCCTGCAAGGAAGCGGCACAATGTACGTCGACGAGGAAAGCAGCGAAGTTAGAGCCGGGCAGGTGCTGTACGTCCCACCAGGGGCCACCCAGCACCTGGAAAACAGGGGAGTCGAGGACTTGGTCTTCCTCTGCATCGTGGAGCCCGCTTGGAGCCCTGAAGACGAGGAAGTCAAAGAGGGGCGCGGACGTGAGTAGTGCCAGGGTAACTAAGTGGCAGGGCGCCGACCCTCCCAACGAAGCCGCAATGCAGCGTCTGCTCCGGCAAGAAGGTCTCTCAGCACATGCCTGGCAGAACAGACCGTATGACACCTACGCCGCCCACAGCCACTCCTACGACAAGGTGATATACGTGGTGCGTGGCTCTATAACGTTCGGGCTGCCTGACCTAGCTGAGAAGCTGGTGCTGGCCTCAGGCGACCGCCTTGACCTGCAAAAAGGCGTACGTCATGACGCGGAGGTAGGACCGGAGGGAGTCGTCTGCCTCGAAGCGCATCTACCCTGACCAGCTATCCTTCGGCCTGACCCTCGTTCTCCTGCAGGTCTGCCTCAACGGTGTCGCGGTCGCCCTCTGCCTGGCTGGGCCTCTCTGCCCCGATCGGGTCCTGTCCCTGCGGCTGTGGTATGGTGCTTGAGTTGTCTTCCTCGATGCTCTGTCGGTTGTTCTGGTTCTGGTCGGCCATCGTTTTACTCCTCTTGGTTCAGGATTTACTGTCTTTGCGCTATTGGATAGCAAGGGACATACCATAAAGGAACGGGACTAAGCTACATATCCCTAAAAAACCAACAACATCATAAAGTGCCACACAAACAACAGACAAATGGACCGAGCTTCCCTACAGCTTGTGAACATTGTGTGAACATTAAGTGAGCAAGAAATGGCCTGGAAGATTAGCAGAAAGTGGATGCACTATTGGGTTAATGGGTCGGGCACCTACAAGATACTAGCTGCAGCTTCTATCCCACGTGAGCACCAGACTATGGACCAATTGGAACTTAAGAAATAAGACATAAGGAGAACCGGCAATGGAAGCAACAAAACGCAAGAGCAGCGACCAGGCTGCGAAGGACCTGGGAAAGGCAATCGCCACCGGGCAGTCCGCTACAGACATTGACCCGGAGCTGAAGGTTACGCCCACTGTGACGTCAGTGCGGCCAAACTTCGGACCCATCCACGGGGGTACCCTCGTGACCATCAAGGGCACCAACTTCAGACCCCGGTCGCGTGTGCTATTTGGAATTACCCAACCCCTGGTAGTTTTCTACGTCGACGCACAGACGCTCAGGTGCATTACGCCTCCGGGCCGCCCGGGCTTCGTGGACGTGTCGGTGATCAACCCAAGTGGCACACGGGGCGTCCTGCCCAACGGCTTTCTGTATCTGCCCTACGGCCAGGTTGCGGAGAACCTTGTCGAGCCAGCCGAGCTATCGGCTGCCGAAGCTGACCTGGGGCAGTCCGACCAGGGCACAGCGGAAGTGGAAAGTGCCGAGGCAGGGACCGAAATGAGCGCCGCCGGTGAAGAGGAAGGCATTGTGGTGCTCCCTGGTGGACCTGAGGTTGACCAGCTTGGTGATATAGACCTCCAGACGCCCCCGGTGGTAACGTCCGTCACACCGAACAAGGTAGACACGAACGGTGGGAAGATGGTCACCATCAAGGGCAGTAACTTCAGGGCAGGCTCTACGGTGACATTCGGGATGCTGCCCGCCAGCAACGTGGTGTTTGTGAATAGAGAGACCCTTACCTGCATAGTACCCCAGCACCCCGCCGGCAACGTGAAGGTACGGGTGACCAACCAGAAGAGCGGGCTAACCGGCACGCTCTCAATGGGCTTCACGTACACCCAAGCACCGGCTCCCGTGATATCGGGCTTGTTCCCCAACCCGGTCCCGAGAAGCACCTTCGATACCGGCGTAACGGTATTCGGGGCCAACTTTGCCAACGGCTGCATGATTATCTACGGGGCGGCTATGGGACCGGCGATATTCGTCAACTCATCCCAGGTAGGGTTTAGCGCACCCGCACAGCCTCCAGGTACGACCATAGGAGTGGGCATTCGCAACCCGGACGGGCAGATTGTGTGCTGCGCAATCCTGCTTTACAACTGAACCGGTGTGACGAAGGGTTAGCACGTTAGCACCGCGGACTGGCTCGATTTGTCGGGCCATGTACACTCAAGAGAACAAGGGCCCAGGTACATCTTTTGCAAGATGCCCGGGCCCTTGTACGTTATCACCCTTGCTGGAGTTTGATAATATAAGTTCCGAGAATGACCATTCTCGTTACTAATAACTCGCCCATTTACTTCCACCCAAAGGGGTGGTAAGATAGTCCCACAGCGCCTCCTATAACAGAGGTGTCGTAAGTGTATTCTCCGGCAGCCGTCATCGAGCATACGTCTACCTTGGCCTGCAAGCGTTGGCGTGGTGCGCGAGCACGGTTGCAGCCGTCGGCTTCAGTAATGAACAGAAAGTGAACATCGAATGGTATAGAAAGCGAGCGGCATTCCAGAGTAGAGTGAGCAATAACAATCCTCAGCATGGAGGTCTTTGATGCACGCAGTGCTGACCAGGTTGGCGGCAGCGCCCGGCAAGTTCGACGAGGTGAAGGCTCTGGCCGCCGGTCTAATCATGCCGGCATACGTGGAGAACGCTGCCCGCGGAGCTTACATCCTGGCTAATTGCGAACGGGCCGAGGTGCTCGTCCTGGTGCTCTACGCCACGCAAGCCGAAGCCGACTGCGTCGAGTCAGGTGAGGCATTACGCTCGCTCCGTGACAACTGCCGACACCTGCTGGTCTGCGGCCCTACCACGGAGGCATTCGAGGTGCTGGTGGCGACCACTAGCAGTGCGCCAGGACCAGCCCTGAGCGTCGATATTCTTGCGTACCTCTCCCAGGTCAGCCGCGCTCTATAAAGCGGTCGAAGTCTATTAGTAGCGGCACCAGGCCGCTAGCCTCATTATCGCCGTCGAATTCGCGGATGGCTTGCGATCCGACCTCGCTCCTCGATGGGAAGTCGCTCTGCGTGGCGATTATCTCGCGTACTCGCGGGATAAAGACGAACTGCAGCCAGTGGGCGAACGGCATTGTATCCATAGCAAACGCCGTGTGGAAGTCGAACGCCTCAGGCGGTGGCGGCTTCGGGCTCCACATGCCTGCGCTCTTCATCTCCGCCTCGATTGCGTCGATCTTGCTCAGTGCTGTTTCGTAGTCAGGCATCGAACTGCTACCTGCGCGCCGGTGCCACCCTGGAAGCGAGCCAGCGCTGGTACCACCGGGCGCTGTCCTTCCAGATGCGGTCCTGGGTCTTGTAGTCCACGTAGATGAGGCCGAACCGCTTCGTATACCCGTGCGCCCACTCGAAGTTGTCCATCAGCGACCAGACGAAATAACCCTTAACCGGCACTCCGGCACTGACCGCCCTCGCCACCGCCTCAAAGTGGCCTTCGAGATAGGCCTGCCGTCGCGTGTCGCGCACAGTGCCTTCCGCTGTGACTGTATCGGGGAAGGCCGCGCCGTTCTCGGTAATGTAATACGCCTCCATCGGGTAGTCGTCGTGCAGGCGCTCCAATAGCTCTCTCAGGCCGTCTGGGTAGACTTCCCACCCCATTTCGGTGTACTCCCTGCCGTCGGGCTTGATCGACTCGAACGGGAGTTGGCCGTCCTTGAACCACTGGCTGCTGTCCCTGTGCCGCACCACGGTCCGGGTATAGTAATTGACGCCGAGGAAGTCCAGGGGCTGCGTGATAGCAGCGAAATCCCCTTCCTCAATCGCAGGGCCTGAATCCCCCAGGAGATGTGATATGTCGTCCGGGTAGTGCCCATTGAAGAGAGGGTCGAGATACCAGCGGTTGTGGAAGGCGTCGGCAAGTCTCTGGGCCTCTTCGTCCTCCGCACTGTCGCCCGCGGGGTGCACGGCATTGAGGTTGAGGGTTATCCCTGCCTTGCAACCCGGCACCGCAGCCCTCAGCGCCTGCATCGACATGCCGTGCGCTCGCAGGGTATTGTGGGCCGCCGCGAAAGACAACCGAAGAGAGCGCATGCCTGGCGCATGCTCGCCCCACAGGTGCCCGACGAAGGCCACCACCCACGGCTCGTTGAGGGTGATCCAGTGCTTCACCCTGTCGCCCAGCCTCTCGGCCACCGCGGTGGTGTACGCGGCAAAGTACGGCGCTATGTCACGGTCACTCCAGCCGCCCCTGTCTTGCAGCGCCTGTGGCAAGTCCCAGTGGTAGAGGGTGACGAACGGCACAATCCCGGCTTCCAGCAGCCCGTCGGTGAGGCGGTCGTAGAAGTCCAGCCCCGCTCCGTTCACCTTTCCCCGGCCCTCAGGGAGCACTCTGGGCCAGGAGATGGAGAAACGGTAGGTGTCCAGCCCCAGCTCCTTCATCAGCGCCAGGTCTTCGCGCCACAGCCTGTAGTGATCGCACGCCACATCGCCCGTGTCGCCGTTCGCGACATTCCCCGGCATGCGGCAGAACCGATCCCATATGCTTTCGCCCTTGCCGTCTGCCCTGGGGCTACCCTCAATCTGGTATGCCGCGGTTGCGGCTCCCCATAGGAAGTCGTTTGGGAAAGCGGAGCCATTAGTAAGGTTGGAGTCCAAGGAGCTACCTCCAGTGTGTAAGTGTTGAGTATTAGCCGTTGCGCGGCAAGAAGGGTGCCACCTGACCCCGGTTCATGTGCAGGGCTATGATGAAGAGACGCTCCACAACAGCGTCGCGCCCGGCAACGTACTTCACTGCCCAACGATCTTGCCTAAAGATGCCCAGGACGGAGGCAAGGTCTGTATTGTCGGAAAGGACGAGCAGACACCTACCTCCGGGCGTCAGATGGTTGGCTGCAGATTGCGAGAAGCGCCTGAGCCACTGAAAGTCATCTCCGGCCATGTAAGCGAGCGTTCCCCTGGAGGTAGGTTCGCCCCGCAGGTAGGGCGGGTTGCAAATCACGAGGTCGAATCGCTCACCCCCAACAGGCTCAAACATGTCACCCTGGACTACCCTCACCTTCCCGGCAAGGCCGTACAGCGAGGTGCTCAGTCTCGCAGCCAACACGGCTGAGGGGTTCAGGTCAATTGCCGTTACCTGCGCTGCCCCGGCAAGTGCCGCCGAGATCGCCAACAGCCCACTCCCTGTGCCTACGTCCAGCACACGGTCTGACAGCACGACCACGCCGGGCCTCCGTAGATACTCGGAGAAGTATTCGCTGGTGAAATGCAGCCTCGGATCGAAGACGGTCGGCTCTAGGAACAGGGTCAGCCCTGCCGACTTAACGTAGCCCGCTCTCCCGCCGTCCGGCGAGTAATTGCGGTATCGCCACGCGAGCCAATACTTGCCTGCGCGTCTGAGCACTTTCCTGATAGTCGAACGTTTGCGGTTGCCCAACTTCTTCACAAGTAATTTTGATCCTATATTAGCGTTGGCTAAACTCCGAAGGGACAGGTTTTAAAAGTTGGTTGGCTACATACCCAATTTGGCAAAAGCGCAGCCAGAAGAAACACTTTTGCAAAGTTGCTGTGGAAAGCACACATGCTGTTTCAATAGGAGGTACGAGTCATCTCAAGAATAAAGTGGTCGCCGATTGAATTAAAGGGCCAACGAGAGGCAAGCCTGACCTCCAGCCGGGCCAGAAGCCGGAACAAACCCGGCCTGCCCTTCACAATTCGCTCAAGGTACGGGGGCGGCAATAGCCAGGTCAGTGCAGTCCGGTGGGTAGTGGCAAAATAAGGTGAGAAGCGCCTTTCTACTGCGCCCGGCGTCCAGTAGTAGACTGGGATCCTCTGTTCGCCCCAGGACTCACGTACAGTGGCCTCGGTGTATCCTCCCCAGCGGCGAAAGGCCTTGTGGGGCTGCAATTTTGCCAGGTGCCAAACGGTCTCCCAGGCGCAGAAGCGGCTCAACAACGATATTACTACTCTGCCGCCCGGCTGGACCAAGTCTGACAGTGCGGCCACGACGGGCCCCAGATCGATCTCGCAGTTCAGCGGTCCGAAACTCGAATAAGCACCGGAGAACGAAGATGGCCCAAACTCCTCCACAAGCTGCGCTAGCTCCCTTGCAGCAAGCACCCGTGGAACGACCTTACCCTTGCCTGCTCCCGACCTTTCAAGTGCCTGGAGCTTGTGGCGCACTACCTCAATCATGCCCTCAGCGGCGTCCGTAGCCAGTACATCGACCCCCCTCTTGGCAAGGTACAATGCCTCCTCACCGGTGCCGCAGCCAATCTCAAGCACCCTATCGCCCGGACGAAACGCGCGGCGCAGCACCTGCAGGTTCCTGGCGCGGGTCCACAGTGCCAGCAGGTTTTGATGTTGCTCGCGGTCGTAATGTGGCGCGTACCGGCTGAACGCCAGCGCCACGGGATCGTCCGAGGTCGAGTAGTTTCGCACCTTTATAAGCTGCATCTTTTCCACGAGGCAGTATATCAGATACAGAACCGACCCAGGTATTAGGACCAAGCCCCTATTCCCTACCCTCTCGCCGTGCCTGAGCCACGCGTACCACATGACATAAGTACAATTTGCCTATTGTGCTCGCGCATCCCATCGGTTACTATCGTTCTGAGACGGCAGCGCGATGCCACGCCGCCTCTTCTTAATTCATCGCCTAACATTACGACCCTACCACACTGCTCAACAATGGAGGGCCAATGTCGTTCTTGCGACGATTTCTGGCAAACAAGACTGCACGTGTCGCACTCGCCCTTTGCTTCCTGACCGGAGCCGCGCTCCAGGCTATTCCTCTGAACCTGTTCCCCTCGCCTCAGGCAGTTGCCGAAAGCAGCGCACCCGATGCGCAGGTCACGGCCGTTGAAGGCTGGGTGAAAGATAGCACCGGCTCAGCGCCCGTTGCCGGTGCCCAGGTGGTCCTGAGTGGCTCTCTGTCAACTACTACAGACGCAGAGGGTTACTTCTCGTTCTCCGCGAACAACCTAAATGTGGGCGACAGTGAGCAGGGTGTACCGGTTTCGGTGCAGGTGAGCGCACCGGGCTACCAAAGCTGGTCCATTTCGAACGCGCTCTACTTTGCAGGTGCAGCCTTGCGCCTGCACGCCAAACTCCCCACGGCGGGCGGATCGCCTTCCGTGAACGTGGCTGTATCTCCAGCGGGCGAGAGCCTTGAAAAGCAAGTTGCAGCCGGTCTTTCGTTTGCACAACGAGACACGCAGGCACAGGACCAAATTGCGTCAGATAGAGCATTCGCTGATGTGAAGGCCGTTGCTGCTAATTCGGCACAAGTGCCGCCCGACACGATCCGTGTCTACCGAACGGCGACCGGGCAGGTCGAGGTGGTGCCCTTCCGGGAATACGTAAAGCACGTGCTTCCCTCCGAATGGATACCCACATGGAAGATGGCCTCCTTGCAGGCCGGGGCCATGGCCGTCAAGACCTACGCCTGGTACTGGGTGGCACAGGGGGGCAAGCAGGTAGCGCTGGGGGCCGATGTCAAAGACAACACCGAGGACCAGGTCTACGACCCCAACGTCAGCTACTCGACAACGGACGACGCCGTCGATACTACCTTCGACTACGCTATGACGCTGGGTGGTGCCCTCTTCCAGGCGCAGTATTGCGCAGGCTCGTACGACGGCGACCCTACCGGCGAGTGCCCCTGGGCCGGCCTCTATATGACCCAGTGGGGTAGCGCCTGGCATGCGGACCAGGGAAGGTCCTGGGGCTGGCTCGTGCAGTTCTACTATTCGGGCGCTGCAATCACCCCTGCCCCTCCCGGTGGAGGCTACGAAGGCCCTCCGCCGGTGCCCGCTACTCCCGCACCCAGGCAAGCGCCACCGGCAGCGCCGCCAGCCGTGCCGGCCAGCTTCGAGATTGGGCAAGGCTCCGAAACCCCCCAAGTCTTCCGCGAAGCCTTTGAGCGTAACGGCGGCACATCGGTCCTCGGTAGGCCAACCGGCGCCGTGCGCTGGTGGTTGACGTACGTGTCTGAGCACAACGTTGTGGCGCAACCCTTCAGCGGTGCCGACGGCAAAGGCAATACCTGGCTCGTATTCGACATACTGAAGGTGCCCAATATAGGTGTGAGCCGCGCTTTCTTGTTGTCGGGCGCGCTCGCCACAGCCTACGCCGCCCACGAGCCTCCTGGCCCTGAGTGGCTGGGTGCTCCTACGTCCGACCCCTATACCGTGGACGGCGGCGCTACCCTGCAAGGCTTCGTGAGAGGCTCTCTGCGCCTGTCAGGTGGCAAGATAGAAGCGGGGCCCTGGCCGCAAAGCTTCCCCAACTGGAAGGCTGAGTACTTTGCAGGCCACCAGATGCCCTCTGCACAACTGGCCCCCATTCACGACCTCCCAGGCTTCCCTGCTTCCGTTCAGGACGTGTCGGTGCCAAGTTTCGCATGGTCTGCGGAGCAGAAGATGCCATACCTCATGGGTGCGGGCTTGGGGGACTGGTCGGTGCAGTTTACCAGGCAGGAACAGTCTGACGGTGGCACCTACGAGTTCACGCTGAGCGCCGACAGCGGCGCGCGCCTCTGGATCGACAACATGCTGGCAATCAACGGTTGGCAGTGGACCACTCCGCAGCAGGAGCGTTATACGGTGGAACTGTCCCCCGGCGCTCACCAGGTGCGCGTGCAATACTATAACCTTGATGCTTCGGCTCAACTTGGGTTCGAGATGAAGAAGCCCGGCGTGGTTGCTCCACCCGCTGCAACGCCCGCACCCGCCGCACCAGTGCAACCCGCGCAGCCCCAGCAACCACAGCAGGCACCTGGCGCTGCCCCGCTACGGGTAAAGGTGCAGTGGCTTGGCCGTGGCGCGCCGCCTAGCGATAGCTGGGTACAGCCTCTGACCCTCCAGTTGAGCACCCCTGGGACTGCCGTTGTGGTGGCCTCCTTCCCGGGTACGACCGACCGCAACGGTGTGGCGCAGTATGCCGGTCTACCCCCTGGTATCTACAACGTCCACGTGAAAGGCCCGCACAGCCTGCAGAGCGCCCGGGCCAGTATCGCGCTTACCGCGGGAGCAAGCCTCGAGCTAGACATGAAAATGCAGGTCGAAGGTGATGTTAACGGCGACAACTGCGTCACTGTGGACGACTATTCCTACGTGCAAGCCCGCCTGGGCACCCATCGCGGCATGGACGTCTTTGATGCCAGGGCGGACTTGAACAACGACGGCGAGGTAAGCATGACCGATGTGAGTCTCCTGCGCTCCGGCTTCGACCGTTGTGGAGACGTATCAGCCGATGCCCAGTTCGGCGTGCAGAGCGCCAACGCGGCTCCTCCCCTGTCCCAGGTGCTTTCGCCGTGGCTCCGTCCCGACACGCTTGCGCGTAACCTGGGGCTCTCAATTTGGACTTCCACCGACCAGGTGCGCGTGGGTGATTACCTGGACGTGGCTGTGATTGCAGACACCGGAGTACAGACCATAGACGGGGCCTCGTTCGTGATGAAGTACGACCCGGCTGTGCTCTCGCCTATGAGTGCGGGTGGAGCGGCGGTCACGGGTGTGGAGCCTGGACTAGCCCTGCCGTCCGTGATGGGTAACTGGCTCGATGCAAACGGAGGGGCAGCCGGATTTTCGGCGGGCATGCTACAGGGAGAACCGCCCTCGGGACAGATCGTGCTGGCGAAGCTGCGGTTCCGCGTCCTGTCGGCCCCTGCAGGTGGCAACACATCGCTGAGTTTCCATTCCGGCCCCTCAAACTTGATGCAGCTAACGAACGGTGGCTTGAATCTGCTTGCGACCGTAACAGGTGCGCAGGTCTCGGTGAGTCGATAGCCAGGCCCCACAAGTTAGGAAAAGAAGGCCGTCCAGGAGTTCGGACGGCCTTCTTTTCTTGTAACAGCGACAGTCTACCGGCTTGCGGCTCCGGCGCGGTTATAGCGCCAATCGAAGTAGTGCCTGCCGACGTTGCCCATCTCCACCTGCCAGCCGGGGGGGTTGTCGGATACGTAGGTAAGCACCCGGCGCTGGAAGGCCTGGACGAGCACCCACTTGCTTACCCCGGCTATCCTCACGTTGGTCCAGTAGGGTTCGGTGATCGGGTAACCCAGATCCGCTTCCCAGTCTAGGATTGTCTCGTCGGCTATAGGTATTGTCTGAAAGACAGTGCGGGATCCGCTTCCCTCGGCGGCATCAGCTTCACCTTCCCTTTCCTCCTCACTGGCTCTGGCGGTATCTCCCGGCGATGAGAGTTGCACCGGGCCTTTCTGGTTCATGAAGTCCCAGAATACATCGGGAATGTTGTGCCCAAGCACAGGCTCATACCTGGCGATTCGTATGCTGCCGGCGCGGGCGGGATCCTCTCGGACGGCACCATTCCGGTCGAGCACACTGGTCACTTGCTGTCCTGTCCTGTCTGCCGCCCGCTTATCGCCGTTGAGAGAGGCTACAGGCGCAAGGGAAGCGTAGGTCAGGGCCTCGGGGCTATCGGCGTCGCCCGCCACTGGAATCTGCGCAGGCGGGCGTGGAGCCTCGAACTCGTTGTCGCCCCTCTGGACGCGACCGCTTAGCAGCTCTACGACCAACAGGCCGTTGGTAACAAAAAACCGGCTGTTCAGATTGCCCGCGGGATTGTTGATTTCCATGCGGGCCTTGTCGAAGTATTGGACGTCGCGCAACCCGTTTTTGCCCTGCGCGTAGGTCTCCTGCGCGGCGGCAAAGCTCACCGGCCCCCACACCCAGGGACGGTTGGCTTTGCCGAGAAGCACCGGCCTGTCGGTACGTTGCCACTTGCGGAGGAACGAGGTATCAAAGAAGCCGGTGAGTGGTTGGGGCGAAGGCACCGCGACAGGTGCGGCCTTCGTGGGCACGGGCGCGGGGCTGTCGGGGCCGGACTTCGCCCCAAACGCGGCGAAATAGATGTCCTGGTCGCCATTGCGGGTGTCTACCCAGGCTCCGTAGACCTTCGAGCCGTCGGGCGAAGTGTCAATGGAGATGTAGTCGCCCAAGAGGGTGCCCTGGAAGCCGATTGAGGGATCGCTGGCGGTGTGGCTCAGTGCCTCCTGTGTGAAGGTCGCCCCGCCGTCCGTGGAGCTTGCATAGAAGGGCAGATAGAGCTTGTTAGCGGGGTCGTCGCGCCTGTCCAGCCAGAGGATATGCACGGTGCTATCGCGTCCAACAGTGACCGTGGGGAAGAACTGGTCTTTGCGGGGGCTGGAGGGGTCGTTATTGACGCGCTGAGCATCCAACCAGGTCGCTCCGCCATCCGTGGAGCGCGCAAGCATCACATCGCTGTCGTCGTTGCGGTAGTCGTTCCAGGTGGCGTAGAGAGCCCCATTTGTCGGGTCTGCCGCCAGTACCGGGAGCACGAAGATGCGGAAGTTGCCGCCCTGCAATGGGCTGGGTGGCCTGGTGGCGCTGCTGACCTTCGTCGCTTCAGAGAAGGTTGCCCCGCTATCGGTTGACTTTGCAATGTAGATGCCGCGTCCGGGGTCGCCTGCTGAGGCGTTGCTATCGCTGTAGTAGAGCACGTACAGCTCCCCGTTTGGACCGATGGCCGGGAAAGAGCCCTGGGTTTCGTCCTGCGCAGGGAGGCTCACTCTTTTGGGTGGTGAAAAGGTCTGTCCGCCATCGGTGGACCGCGATACAACTATGTCACCTCGCTCCCTGCGCGGATTAACGCTCGAAAAGAGGGTCCAGCTCAGGTAAACGTTGCCGCGCGTAGCCGGGTTGTTGCTCCGGTCGACCGTGATCCATTCCTTGTCGTGGAAGGTAACATCGTCGTTGCCCGCTGCCAGCTTTGGCCTGTCCCACGACTGACCTCCATTGGTCGAGCGAGCCACAAAGATGCCGCCCACCGTCAGGTCGTTCTGGTTGTACCCTATGAACGAGATATATGCGGTGCCATTGGCGTCGAAGGCCAGAACCGGGTCGCTGGCGTTCGGTAGCTCGCTCGCGCCGGTGCTCACCACACCATCACTCCACGTCCGCCCTCCATCGGTAGACCGGTAGTACCATACCTGTTTGGGGCCAGTCCGCCAGTCCTTCGCAGCGACCAGTACGTTGTCGGGGTTAGTGGGATCCACCGCGAGGGTAGGCTCCTGCTGGTCGGCAGTGGTGACCTGGTTGGCCCGTAAGTCCATCACGTCATCGGGGGCGGCACTGAGACCCTGAGGAGCACTGCCATAGGCCAGCCACACCCCTACCAGCACCAGCATGAGGACAGCCGCCAGCCGTGCGTGCCTCCACTGGGGCACATCGCCAATACTTTTCAAGTTCAACATCCGTGGGTTCCTGACTAGGAGGGGGAGTTTTGAGGTCGTCTTTATGAGTCTATTTTGTTCTGCTTTGTTGTGTCAAGTTGGTTTTGTAGTCTAGTTG
>JAXDKH010000105.1:0-12070 GCA_034667185.1 Chloroflexia bacterium
CTTGGCGCGTCCTTGGCGTCTTGGCGTTATGCGTTTAGAAAATCACCCCTCCCGCGAGAAGAAGTGGAAGACGAGCGCGGTTATCCAGCCGTACAATATCTGGATCGCGAACATCATCCCTTTCTGAGACGTTGGTTGTTCGCTGGGTGGCGGTGTCAGGCGCATAGAGGGCACCAGCGTTGAGGCCACGAGCGCGATTACCCCACCCAGGATTGTGCCGTTCAGCCAGGTTGGCAAGCGTACGCTACCCTGTACGATGCCGTACAACGCACCCCATGCCGCCCCATAGCCCCAGTGAATGGCTTGCCCGACGGCCTGCCTGGTGCCCTCGTCTATCTCCTGCTCGAAGACGCCCTCAGCGACTTTCTCCGCCAGCTTCTCCGTCGGCTCGCTTGCCTCATCTTCTTTGCCGCTATTTGTGGCTTGCTCCTGCGCCTGCTCCACGCCCAACATTTGCATCAACCTGGGGGCCTGCGCCAGGGCTACCGTTACAGCGGCGGTGCCCACCAGGCCCGCAGCCGCGCCTTTCATCATTACTTCAAGGGGACTCTCGTGCCTCTCCATCTCGTGACCTCCTATACTAGCTGTCGGGAGTGTCGCTGCAAGCGTTATGCCAGTGTGGGACATATTGCGAGTATTGAGACTGGTTACTGTCGGTAGACAAGTCTCACATTGCGTGGACTGTGCGTGGATATCCCTGCGGAGGCACGCCTGATACCGTATACTTAATATAAGTGCATATATTAATGAAGCAGCAAAAATAGAAAAGTGAGCATATAAGAAACATGCAATTAGAAGAACGATCATCACCATCAATAGAAGAAATATTAGCCGGCGACTGCCTATGTCCGTTCTGCGGCACGCCAACCAGCGCAAGAGACCTGGCCGAGGCATCCTGGTTGCCACCGGCCGCGGTAGCCATGCTGGAAGAGCGTTATCCTCGCTGGGAGCTTGCGCATGGTGCCTGCCCGGCTTGCGTGCAGCGCATCATGCGTGAGGTACTGCTGGCTAAGGGGGAGCAGAAGGTCGGCGAAGCGTTTGCCTCGGAGTTTTCCGTTACGCCGGAGCTGGCGTTCGGCGTGCTGCCTACCCACATGCGCCTCCACGTGGATGAGCGCTACCAGGGCCGAGGTGTCACGTTGGCACTGGTCGATTCGGGCTTTTACCCGCACCCTGACCTCACCACGCCGCGCAATCGCATCCGCGCCTGGGTGAACGCCACCACCGACCCGGTGAGCGCCCTCTACTTCGATGCCGACGACCAACCGGAGTGGCCGGGTTGGAACAGCGCCTCGGACTGGCAGTGGCACGGCACCATGACCACCGGGGTCGCGGCGGGCAACGGACATTTGAGCCACGGCCTCTACAGGGGCCTTGCTCCGGAGGCTGAGGTGGTGCTGGTGCAGGCCCGTGGCAAAGACGGCTCTATCAGCAACGAGACTATTACCCGCGCCCTTCGCTGGCTGGAGGAGCACGGCCCCGAACTAGGAGTGCGCATCGTGAGCCTCTCGGTGGCGGGCGAGCCTGTTCGCTGGCTGGCGGGTAACCCGGTGGACGAGGCTGTTGCCGCCCTGGTGAAGCAAGGTGTCACTGTAGTCACGGCTGCGGGCAACGCCGGGACACGCGATCTTGTGCCCCCGGCTACCGCACCCGACGCGCTGACGATAGGCGGCCTGGACGACCACAACAACTTCGACCACGAAGACATCGATGTGTGGCACAGCAACTACGGCGAGACCGTCACGGGGCGCATGAAGCCGGAGCTTGTAGCCCCCAGCATCTGGGTTGCCGCACCCGTGCTGCCCGGCTCCACGGTGGCTAAGGAGGCGGAGGTGCTATTCAGCAGACGGCACCTGCGTGAGCCCGGCACTGAGGCGCGGCTGGTACAGCAAAAGCTGCTCACGCCGCACTACCAGCACGTCGACGGCACCAGCTTTGCCGCGCCCATCGTGGCTAGCGTGGTGGCCTGCCTGCTGGAAGCCAATCCCAACCTCACGCCTGGGCAGGTACGCCAGATACTTACTTCCACCGCGCAGCCCATAGCAGGGGTTGCCCTGGAACGGCAGGGGGCGGGCGCGCTCAACTCTACGCTGGCGTTGGCGGCTGCTGAAAGAGTGGAGGGTGCCCCACTGTCCGGCTATGCGATGTCGCCTAATGTGACCCCCTATGGCGTTACCTTCTATCTCTACGACAGGCATACGCACTCGGTCCACGTACAGGGAAGCTGGGACGACTGGGCTTCTCCGGGTGTGGAGGCCGAGCAGATACTACCGAACATCTGGCGCGCCCACATAGGCAACCTCCGACCGGGTCGTTACACCTACAGGTTCCTCCTCGGCGGCGTCTACTGGCTGGCCGATCCTGACAACCCGGTGCGAACCCCAAACGAATACGCAGGCTTCGACAGCGTGCTTGAAATACCCGAGCAACCGCCCAGCCCCAACCCTGTTGTTGCCACGGTTCCAATCTCCAGGACCAGGGGACGCAAAGGCCGCACCAAGAAGGCGACAGTTTAGGGGTACAAGATCGGATAACAAAACGAGAGGGCTGTCATAAGGCGGTCCTCTCATCGATTGTGTGATCGACTCGTTTCTACCACTACTATGCGCTTTGGCTTTCAAGACATTTAGTGGTCTGCCAACCTGGGGAGTTGCCTACCTCCGGCGGCCTTAGCTTGGTAGCAGTGCAAGGATGAGATGCTGTAACTCGAACCCTGTTCCTAGCCACACCAGGTTCGCCGCGATCCTCACCCACGTGGGTTGGCCCGCCAGGTTTAGCTGTCGGACCTCACTCACGAGCGCCATGCCGCCAAAGATGGCAAACAGCAGTGTCACGGCCGGAATGGGCGCTTGCCCACGGGCTATGTCGGCACTGAGGTTGAAGGGCAGATCATGGAGCAGCAGACCGGAGGCGATGAAGGTGAGATAGACAGCTGCCTGGCGCGGCAGGTGTCGCCTTAATGGCCGGTAGAACCAGAAGAGCGTGAAGTAGCGGTAGACCGGGTTCCATGATTGCCAGAACCCGCTGAAGGTCGGGGCTGAAAGGGGACGAATAAAGAGAGTGTGCAGCATGCGGGCGGGGTGGTGGGGGTCTCCTAGTTGGCGCATAAGGAACTTGTGGAAGCCAGGTGTTCGGGACCGCCTGAGGGCACGACGTTCGCTGGTCGTGGCGGCGCGAGGGACGGTGGCAAACTCCCTCCGGAGGTGCCACAACAGGCTGCCGAGGGTGCCCAGCAACCCTAGTGCCGCCACGAGCCACGCCGCGGTGCCGTATATAACCGCCAAGGCCCCGGTGAGCGCGATAAGCCCGCAGAGGCCGTGTACAGTTAGCTGAATGATTCGCGCCGTATACATTATTTCGCTCCACCTAGAGTCGACAACACACTTGCTGTTGCATAAGCTCAGAAAATTTGCAGCGCGCAGCTCCGACAAGGCGTGGCCATATCGTAGCAGCTGTATCTTGGGTAGTCAATAGCCTGGCGCAAACCACGCAAGCGTCTAGCTATCCTTGGCAGAGCGGCGGTTCATGCGTCTTTGCATTTTCGTAGAACCGCTTCCTAATATGCCGTTCAGGACTAATACCTGCCCCGAGTAGTACCGAACTACCTGTTATCGTTATAGACTTCCTACTTACCTGTGTGTTATAATCCCCTGAGTGGTAGTCGGCTTAGAGGGCGTTGCCGGCAGGGACACGTGGCACTCGCAACGCCTGAATGTCCCACTTGTACCTCTTCCCACACTTGCACGCAACAGTAGAGGCGGTACCCGCTTTCCATGGTACGAACTGATATGGCAGAGGACCCTCCCCAGGACACAGTGGAGTACCCCCTGCTCCCACTCAAGAACGTAGTCGTCTTCCCACGTACCATCGTCAACCTGACGATTGGGCGCACCCGCTCGGTCCAGGCCCTCAACATGGCGATGAGCGGCAACCGCTGCCTCATCGTGGACGCCCAGCGCGAGGTCGAGACCGACGAGCCCGAACCGGAGCACCTCTACGATGTGGGTACTCTGGTGGAGGTGCGCCAGGTGCGACGGCAGGCAGACGCGACCTTGCAGGTGGAGGTGGAGGCGCTCCGCCGGGTGCGCATCGAGGCCTTCTTGCAGGAAGAGCCTTTCTTCACCGCCTCGGTCGAGATCATCCCCGAGAAGCCCGCCTCCGGTCGTGACACCGAAACGTTGATGCAGCAGTTAGTCGAACTGTTCGACAAGTACTCCTCGCTCAACAACAAGGTGCCCGCCGACGCCCTTGAGCACATCCGCGCTGCACGCCAGCCCGGCTACATGGCCGACCTGCTGGCCGCCCACCTCATATCGGACGTGCACGACCGCCAGAAGGTGCTCGAAATGGCCGACCAGGGCGAGCGCCTGCAATACATCGCCGGGGTGCTCATCAACTCGATTGACATAATCGAGACCGAGCAGCGGGTGCGCGATAAAGTACGGGCCTCCCTCGACAAGAACCAGCGCGAGTTCTATCTGCGCGAGCAACTCAAGGCGATCCACGACGAGCTGTCCAGCGAGGGCGGCAACGAGATGGCCGAGTTGCGCGAGAAGCTGGAGGCCAAGGGCCTGCCGCCCGAAATACTGGCGCGCATGCTCAAAGAGGTCACTCGCCTGGAGCGGATGCCCTCCATATCGCCCGAAAGCACCGTGCTGCGCAACTATCTGGACTGGGCTCTCGTATTACCATGGAAGGAGCGCACCGAGGACCGCATCGACCTGCCCCTCGCGGAGCAGATACTCGAAGAGGACCACTACGGCCTGGGCCCGGTGAAAGAGCGCATACTCGACTACCTGGCGGTGCGGCAGCTTACGATGCGCAGGCGGTCGGAGCAGAACGCCAGCGGCTCGCCTGAGCAGTCGCGGCAGAACGGGGCAATCCTCTGCTTCGTTGGCCCTCCAGGTGTGGGTAAGACCTCGCTGGGCCAGTCTATCGCCAAGGCGATGAACCGCAAGTTCGTGCGCCTCTCCCTGGGCGGCGTGCACGACGAATCGGAGATCCGGGGACACCGCCGCACCTACGTGGGTGCGATGCCGGGCCGCATTATCCAGTCGATGAAGCAGGCCGGGACCACCAACCCCGTGATGCTGCTGGACGAGATCGACAAGATGACCGCCGATATGCGCGGCGACCCCGCGGCGGCCATGCTCGAAGTGCTCGACCCCGCCCAGAACCACACCTTCGTAGACCACTACATGGATGTGCCGTACAATCTGTCGGACGTGCTCTTCATCGCCACGGCCAACAACCTGCACAGCATACCGAAGCCGCTGCGCGACAGGATGGAAATCGTCGAGATAGGCGGTTACACGGAGGAGGAGAAAGTACAAATCGCGCGCCGACATCTGCTGCCGAAGCAGGTAGAAGCGCATGGCCTGGAGGTCGGCTTCCTGGAAGTACCCGACGCCAAGCTGCGGACCATTATACGCACCTATACTCGCGAGGCTGGGGTGCGTGACTTGGACCGCAAATTGGCTGCTATCTGCCGCAAAGCGGCACGCAGGATAGTAGGAGGCCGCATCACACGCGTGAGGGTGAACCAGCACAACCTGGAGGAGTTCCTGGGTACCGCGCGTTTCCGGGCGGATGTAGAGGAGCGGCACGACCAGGTAGGTGTGGCCGTCGGCCTGGCCTGGACGGAGCACGGCGGAGAGCTGCTGCCCGTGGAGGTGGCTGCGATGCCAGGGCGGGGGGCACTCACTATCACGGGCCGCCTGGGTGACGTGATGCAGGAATCGGCGCGGGCGGCGCTTACCTTCGCCCGCTCCAGGGCCTCCCAATTGCAGATTGACACCGAGGGCCTCGACAAGCTGGACCTGCACATCCACCTGCCGGAAGGCGCTATCCCCAAGGATGGGCCGTCCGCCGGTATCACGATGGGCGTCGCGCTCATCTCAGCCATCACCAACCGACCTGTGAGAAGCGATCTCGCCATGACCGGCGAAATCACGCTCACCGGGCGGGTGCTGGCGATAGGCGGGCTCAAGGAGAAAGCGCTGGCCGCGCACCGGGCGGGCATGAAATACATAATCGCGCCCATGCCCAACAAGCCCGACTGGGCCGAGCTGCCCCGCGCCGTGCGTGCCGAAGTAGAGTTCGTCTGGGTCGAGACGATGGACCAGGTAATTGCCCTGGCCCTGCACGACGCCCAGGCCTCGACCTTAGTGCCCACGGTGCCTCAGGTAGACCCGTCTGCCCAGGACGCGGAAGCAGCGGAGATGGACATGGAGAACGGCCCTACTACCGGCACCACCGGCAGGCGCAAGAACCAGGGCCACATGCCCGCTCCCTCGCCCACAATTCAGACCCAGCCCACGGCCAAAGCCGCCCAGGCCAGGTCACGACGGAGCAAGTAATTACGGAATTGGAAATTGGAAATTGGAAATTCGAATTTGTTTGGACATCTACTAAATCCGAAATTCGAAATTCCAATTCCCAAATCAAAACACCAGCCTCGCCCCATTATTTACATAGACGCACCGATCTTCCAACCAGCATTGCAGCTTTACGAACGGCACATGTCGCTCGCGATTTGCGCGCGCATGGCCTTTTAGCTGCTTGCTCGACGGAACAATGCTGCGTCTCAACTTAGATTGAGGCATACATGAACAACAACAGACGACCAATATCACGCGGGGGGACCCGCGTCAGGCGCGAGCATTACATTGACCGGCCCGACCCCTATTTGCAGGACGCCGAGATAGCTCGCAACCGCCCCGCCGCCGACGGGCTTACGTGGAAGAAGATGGACCTTCACATCCACACGCCCGCCTCCTCCGACTACCGCGACCCAGGTATCACCTACCTGGACATCCTGAAAAAGGCCGAGGAAAAGGGCCTCGACATGATGGCCTTTGCCGACCACAACACTGTGTCGGGCTACGCGGCTATGCACCAGGAGATCGAGACCCTCTCCCTGCTGGAGCGGCTGGGCCGCATCAGCGACAGCGAGCAAGCTACACTCAACGAGTACCGGCGGCTGCTCAAGAAGATCGTGGTGCTCCCCGCCTTCGAGTTTACGGCCACGTTCGGCTTTCACATCCTGGGCGTGTTCCCCGAAGGCACCTCCGTGCGCAAGCTGGAATACCTCCTGCTGAACCTGAACGTGCCGGAGGAGAAGATGGTGCGCGGCGCGCCCGACGTAGGCTCCAGCGACGATGTGCTCACCGCCTACGCGGCAATCGCGGGCGCGGGCGGCATGGCAATCGCGGCGCACGCTAACTCCTCGAACGGCGTGGCGATGCAGGGCTTCCCGTTCGGCGGGCAGACCAAGATCGCCTACACCCAGGACCCCAACCTCATAGCCCTCGAAGTCACCGACCTGGACGTGACGGGCAGGCGCTCCACGGCGGGCTTTTACAACGGCACCAAGACTGAGTACCCGCGCCGCATGCACTGCATACAGGGCTCGGACGCTCACTCCCTGGAGACCGAGCAGGCCGACGCCAACAACAAGCGCCTGGGCGTTGGCGCACGCATCACCGAAGTGCTCGTGGGTGAAGCGTCCTTCGCCGCCCTCAAAGAGGTGCTCTCCGGCGATGACTTCACCCGCATCCGCCCCTACAGGTCGAACCCGGCCTGGGAGCGGATTGAGCTGGCCCGCGCCAAGGGGCCGAACCAGATCGTGGCCTTCCACGAGCGCCCCCTGCACGTCCACAACCGTACGCGGCCTATCATGCAAGACGTGGTGGCCTTCGCTAACGGCTACGGCGGCATCATTTACATAGGGGTTTCTACTGACACGCGGGTGCCGGTGCAAGGCGTGGACCGTCCGGAAGATGTGATACGCCTACTCAGGGAGGATGTGCAGAAGACGGTCGAGCCGAGGCTGGATGTCAACTTCGACGTTAAGCCAAGCTCCACCAGCGACAACGCTATTGTGGTGATGAACGTGCCCGGCGGGGACAACCGCCCGTACGTCTTCGCGCCCAGCAGCCAGATATACATCCGCCAGGGCGGCGAGAGTGTGCTTGCCACCCGCTCCGAGATGATCCGGCTGGTCGTTGACGCTGAGCAGGCGCGGGGCTCGTTCTCGCCTGCCGCTTCCGGCGCTGCTACCGTTAGTGCCACCCACGAGCCCATCACAACGCCCGCCGCTTCCGCGGCCCCGGTGCCTACCATACCGGAGGCTAGGCCCATCCTGCCTGCCGGAGAAGCAATCTCAACCGCTGACGACGCTCCTTCCGCTCGCCCGGTGCAGGAGCGGAGGCAGGGGCGACAATCCCAGCAGATCCCACGAGAGGAGCGTAAACCCACCCGGGAAAGGGGTGAGGAACGCCGCGCCGAACGCGAGGCCGTCGAAGCTCCAGCCGCCGAGGTTGAATCTCCTGCTTCGGCCCCAGCCCCTATCACGCCGCCTTTGCGTGAGGAGCGCCGCGCTGCTGCCCTAATTCCAGCTACCGGGCCTACATCGACGCCGGAGGCTGCTACCGGAAGGCCCACCGTGCGCATACCTTCTCTGCACGAACTCCCTCCTGAGAAGATCAAGGGGCAGGTGCAGCCTATGTCCCGCACGGGTGGCTCGCCCGCTTCTGCGCCCACCGAGCCGCCTCAGACCGCAGTCCATGCCGTAGAGGCTGCGGACGCGCAGGAAGTGGCCCCTGAGCTTGAGCAGGCCATCATCGGGTCCACCTCCGGCACTACTGACCTGCCGGAAGCTACCGCCCCGGTCGTGGAGGGTACGGAGCGCCTGGAAGTGGGCTACGAGCCGGCGGCCCCCGCCAGAGGCACCCGTGGCCGCCGCAAACCCGGCTCGGCCATACCGGACCAGGCCGCCAGGGAAATGCCCACGCCTACCGTCCGGGAGGAGGCTCAGGCCGAACAGGAAGCCCCGGCTTCTCAACCTGAGCAGCCCACACGCTCGCGCCGTGGCCGCACCCGCCGCAAGGGCGAAGATACAGCCGCGACGACAACTGAAGCTGCGGCGGAGCGCAACGAGGAAGTCACAGCCGAGCCCCCGGTAGAGATGCAGCTTGCCGCGCCCATGGAAGCCGGGGTGGCCGCCGAGCACCTTAGCCGCGAGGAGATCGTGCAGGCTGAGGCGGAGCAGCCCAGGCGCGGGCGGGGCCGCTCTCGCAAGGGGCGCACCAATGAGGCGCAACTTGAGGTAGACGCGCCAACCGCCGCGGCAGCCGCCACCGAAGCAGGAGAGGCGGGCATCCTGGCGGAAGCTGAGATACAACCTGGACCGCAAATACCCGCCGAACTGCCGCAGGAGACTCCGGCCGAGGCCCCGGCGCGGAAGGGACGCTCCCGCCGCAAGACCGCAGCCGTGGAGGCCGCCGCAGCCGACGCCGGGGTTGACCTGGCGGAGTCTGCCGCGCAAGCACCAGCCCCCGCAGAGGCAGCGCCTGCACAGGAAGCCGCGGCCACCGGGACCAGGGGCAGGCGCGGGAGGCGCAAGAAGGGTGACGACGCCGTCGCTGAGGCCGCCACTCAGCCCGATGCCTCTGCTGGTGGGGCCATCATGTCCGACATGGTGACCGCCGACCCGCCTGCTGCTCCCGCAACAGGGGTGGAGATAATTGACTCGGTGGCAGGGCAGCGATCTACCTCGCACACGATGCGCGACCTGCGCAACGGGCAGACGGTGCGCAACGTCACCAAGCAGTCGGCCCGCCGCCTCTGGCACTACGCGATAACGCAGAACGAGCGTGGCAACCCTGCCCTGTCTGAGGTGCTCTGGCACGATACGCTGCCCATCGGCGTGTGGCGCAGGGACGAGCGCGCGGGTGCCGTACGCTTCGACCTGGTCAGCCGCTACCCAGACGGCTCCATGCGCATCTTCTACGGCGTGACAGATGAGGGGCTGTCCGAGCCCTGGCGCGAGGTCGTGCAAAAGGCCGAGGCCGCCGGGTGGACGGGGCCTGCTGTCGAGTAATAGTGCCCCTTTTCACGCACCCGCATGTGTAGAGGCAGTCTCAGGACTGCCTCTACTCTCTTAACTTCATCAATAGCCTGACTCGTCAGCCCAGGCTCGAACTGTAGCGTGGTGGGGCTTCCACGCCTCCCATACCGATGCCGCCCATCGCATCACTCTGCTATTGTGATCCTGTGTGCTGCCGGCGCTCAACACGTCCAGCACCGTCAAGTCTCCCAGCGAGGGCGGGGGTTCCATCCACGCGAGTCCGCGCGCCTTGTTCTTCTCTACGAATTGAATTATGGCAGTGGTAGCGAAGGAAGGGTCTACGCCCCGTTCGAGCACCACGCAGAGGACGAACAGGTGCGCGGCTACCGACTGGCTTGACTGTTTGCCTGGTACTCCGGGGTGTTGCGCGGCGTAGGAGTCCACTGCGAGCCTGTGTACGGGACCAAAGCCTGGATTTACGCCAGGGCCGCCGTACCCGCGCGCCAGCAACTCGCCGTAAGCCTGCCAGCAGCCGGGCGACGCGCCGATATATCTGTGGGTTGGACCGTCTATGTCCGGCACCAACGCCCCGCAGCCCACGCACGGTATGAGGGCGGTCATAAGCTCCTCCATGAAAGCACGCCCGGTCGTAGGGATCGTGACTCCCTACGTCTTGGGCCTCTAGCCTCCACTCCTGTACCCTGCTATAATATGCCGACTATCCACCTAAACGCAAAAAGAGGGAAGAAGGACATTATGCCTAAGAAGCGCATTCTTACAGGAGACCGCCCAACCGGGCCTCTCCACCTGGGGCACTACGTCGGCTCGCTCGCCAATCGCATCCGCCTGCAACACGAGTACGACACCTACATCATCATAGCCGACGTGCAGGCCCTCACCGACAACTTCGACGACCCGCAGAAGGTGCGCGACAACCTGGCTGAGGTGGCTATGGACTACATGGCCGTGGGCATAGACCCCAACATCGCGACCATCTTCGTGCAGTCCCTGGTGCCCCAGATCGCGGAACTGACCGTGTTCTACTCCAACCTGGTTACCGTGTCGCGGCTGGAGCGTAACCCCACCACCAAGGACGAAATCCGCGAGAAGGGCATGGAGGAGAGCGTCACCTACGGCTTCCTCGGCTACCCGGTGTCGCAGGCAGCCGACATCACGGTGGTGAACGCCGACCTGGTGCCCGTGGGCGAGGACCAGAAGGCCCACGTAGAGCTTACCCGAGACATCGTGGCCCGCTTCAACATCGTCTACGGACATACCATCACCGAGCCGGAGGCCTTGATTGGGGAAGTGCCCAAGCTGCCTGGCACCGACGGCAAGCCCAAGATGAGCAAGAGCCTCAACAACGCCATCTTCCTCAAGGACGACCCCAAGACGGTCGAGCGTAAGGTGATGAGCATGTACACCGACCCCACACGGATACGCGCCACCGACCCCGGCCACGTGGAAGGCAACCCCGTCTTTTCGCTGCACGACGCCTTCAACCCCAACCGAGACGAGGTCGAGGAGATGAAGCGCCTCTACCGGATCGGGGGCATTGGTGACGTGGCGGTGAAGCGCTCGCTCGTGAAGGCCCTCAACGACTTCCTCGACCCCATCCGCGAGCGCCGCGCGGACCTCGAGGCCCGCCCCGACTACGTGCGTGACGTGCTACTCGACGGCACCCGCAAGACCCGCGTGATCGCTGACGGAACGGTCTCGATGGTGCGCCGCGCCATGAAGATCGACTACTTCCCCGGCACCGGCATGCACCCCTAGGCTAGCAGTGTTGGAGTAGACATACCGGCGCAGGGGTGAAGTTAATTCATATAAGCGATGCATTGCGGTTCGTTGTGTCGCATGATATAGCCAGAGGCACAGCGCGTGTGTCGCCTTCACAACAACCACACACGCTGTGTCTTGATACTTTCCTGGATTGGCCACGACCTAGCTCAAAGAGCATGGTACGAGCCCGCAATTCCCTCCATCGCCCATTGCTCGCCATGGTTAAGATCGCGGTCATTGCTGGGTATACAAAAACGTATATAAAAAGGTATATAATAGCTCTGTGGAAGCAGGGCCGAATACAAAGAGCCCTAATGGGCGGCATACCAAAGTCTGCGTCAGGTGCGGGGTATCCAAACCCCTGACGGAGTTCCACCGTGCGTCCAAGAGTAAGAGTGGTCTGCACTCCTACTGCAAATCGTGTGTCAGCGAGTACCA
>JAXDKH010000106.1:0-9042 GCA_034667185.1 Chloroflexia bacterium
GGTCACCTGCGCCTGTATGGGCACGCTACGGCCACTTTCCCTGAAATACTCAATTGCCCCGTTGATCGCTGCCTTCAGTTCGAGGATGTCCTGTGCGGTCTCTATGATGAGCAGGTCCACCCCGCCTTCAACCAGGGGCCGGGCTTGCTCCTTGTACACAGCTTTGAGTTGCTGGTATGTGACCTTCGACAGCGTTGGGTCGTCCGCAGACGGTAGAAAGCCGGTGGGGCCCATAGAACCGGCGACGTAGCGGGGCCGCGAAGGGCTGGAGTAGGAGTCTGCCACCCGGCGCGCCAGTTGGGCAGCTGAGAAGTTCTGGTGGTAAACCTCTTCCCCGATGCCGTATTCATCCAGCTTAGGGCGCGTGCTGCCAAAGGTAGCAGTCTCAAGTACGTCTGCCCCCGCTTCCATGAACGAGGCGTGTATCTCCTCAATCACGCGCGGGTTGACCACCGCCAGGTAGTCGTTGCAGCCTTCTAGCTGTGGCCCGCCAAATTCCTGGGGCGTCAGGTTGTACTTCTGGACCGACGTGCCCATTGCGCCGTCGAACACCAGCACTCGTTCGCTCAAGCTCTCAAGATAGGTTTTTCTGCTCATGTGTCGCTCCAGTACCGAGTTCTGCGTTCCGAGCCACTCAGGTGCCTACTTGGAACTCGGTACTCGGAACTTAAACAAAAAGGCCTCTACGCGGAGAGGCTTGTAAGATGCCGGACGGCCAAATCCTTCCCCATGGGGCTGGGTGGGGCACCGCGCTGTTGCCGGTTGCCGGGTAGGTCACTGAGCCAGTTCTCTCGCTACCACTCTCGATTTTTATTCTATTCACCAAGTAGTCTACACGACAGCCCCACGCGTGTCAAGACACGCGCCCTGCGCGCGACCTGCTTCCTAGCGCCACTTCGTAAGAATGTTCTCTCGCCCGAAAAGCTGCACCGTGAACAGTAGCACAAGCACATCCACCACGAACAGGCCCAGCGCCGTGCCTGCGATCAGCCCCACGTTTATCTGCATGGCTCCCGTGACCTGCCCGACCAGCGCCCCAACCACCGGGAGTATCACCAGCGAACCAAGTTGCTGGGCGCTCTGAGCGTCCCGGACCTTGGAGGAAATAAGTATGCCCAGCCCAACCGCCAGCAGCGTGAAGAGAGGAGTCAACACGGCCATGCTCAAGAGCCAGGAGGGGCTGAGCACCACTTCGTTGAAGACCGCATCGCTCACGGTGAACCGAGCCACGACCACGAAAGAGATGTAGCTGTACCAGGTGGCGAGCACGCCCGGTATGGCCGCCGCCAGCGCCTTACCGAGCAGCAGTTCCCATGTGCGAATGGGCGTGGCAAGGAGCGCCTCCAGTGAGCGACTCTGCTTCTCGCCCACGATGGAGTAGCTGGCAATCGTGATGGGCACGACAAGCGGGATCAGCTGGAAGAGCAGCACGAAAGGGCTAACCAGGGCCGCACGAATCGAGTCCGCCCCCGTCAGCGCCGAAAGGGCCGAGCCCTTGCCGGTAACCAGGGCCCCCGCGGGGCCACTTACGGCCGATAGGTTTTCATCGACGAACGTGGAGAGCAAAAGCACCGCGATGGAAAGAAGCACCAGAAGGAGAGGCGGCGCTATCGTGGTGAAGATCACCACCTTGTTGCGAAGAAGCTGGTTCCATTCGTTCTCGACTACGGCGGTTACGCGGCTGTTGAGGATGGGCCGAGACTTCATACAGCGGCCTCCTGCAACAGCAACTCCGAGGCCTGGTGGTTGGCAAGCTCATCGGTGTCATACCGTGAAATGAGGTCGAGGTAAGCCGTCTCAAGCGGGTATTCCACCTCCGCAACGCGGGACAAGTCGGCCCCCCGGAGCACAAGCTCCCTGACAACGTGGGGAGTGACGGCCTCAGGGTCGAGCATTGACACCAGGAGGCGCTCACCTGCCACGGCTACGTCGCCTACCCCCTGAACAGTGGAAGCAAGCACAGCCAGGTCGTTCATGGTCATTTCCGCGCCGGAATCAATTCCGTCCGCATCATATAAGGCCGGTTCCGCGTTGGTGACGCATATCTCCACCTTGCGGCCATAGAGGGCCTGCTGTAGCTCGCGTGGAGTGCCCACTCGAATGAGGGCGCGCTTGATGATGGCGACGCGGTCGCAGAGGCTCTGGGCTTCAGCGAGGTTATGGGTGCAGTAAATCACCGTGCGGCCTTCGCCCTTGAGCTCCTGCACGAAGTCCCGTACTTGCTTCGCGCCCTCCGGGTCCAGCGCCGAGGTGGGTTCGTCGAAGATGAGCACAGGTGGCTCGTGGAGCAGCGACCGCGCCATGCTCAGCTTCTGCTTCATGCCCTTGGAGAACGTGCCACACGCGTCCTTGCGGCGGTCCCAGAGGCCAAGCAACCTTAAATAGCGCTCTATCTGCTGGCCGGCGCGCTGCCGGTCCAACCCGTGGAGCTTGGCGAAGAATTCTAGGTTCTTTTCGGCGGAAAGGTTTTCGTAGAGGCCCGGCGACTCGGTAAGGATGCCGACACGCTCTCGAACTGAAGTAGTATTCGCCGCCACGTCATAGCCGCACACTCTCGCCCGGCCCACGCTTGGAGCGATCAGCCCGGCCAGCATGCGCATTGTGGTGGTCTTGCCTGCGCCATTCGGCCCTAGCAGACCGAAGACCTCACCAAGCTCTATCTGCAGGTTCAGATCGCGCACCGCCCAGCGGTCGCCAAATTGCCTGCCCAGACCTTCAGCTATTATCGAGTACAAAGAAATGCTTACCTGCTAAGGAAATCGGAAATGCGACTGCTGATAAGAATACATGCAGTCAGGGTTGTCTCTATTATAAACGCGAAGGGGCTAACAGAGAATAGTACTACCGGAGCATCTTGCCCTTAGAAAGGTGGTAGTCAATATCTACCACTCTGTACTAGCCAATCCGAACTCGGATTATGATATAATCACCGTGCCCTCGCTATGACAGCCTGGGCATTCGTGACCGTCCATCGTAATCTCATACGGAGAGCCGGACTTGCGCGCGTTCCCACTTACGAGCCGGAGGCGAACGGGGCTATTTGCAGCCCTGTTATTCGTCACGGCCTCTTGCTTGTCGCCTTACTCCACAGCCGGGCAGGTCGCACACGCTGCACCGGCTGTCGCGCAGGAAGGCCGCTACTACGAAGAGACGGGATATTCCCTCGCCCCGGAATTCGTCGCATATTACGACGAGTATGGTGGTGTGCCGTTGTTTGGCTACCCCGTGACTCCGGCACGTATTGAGTCGGGCTTCCTGGTGCAGTGGACCGAGCGTCAACGCCTTGAATACCACCCCGAGCACGCGGGTACCCGGTTTGAAGTCCTGCTGGGTCTGCTGGGCAGAGAGCTTACCACCGGCTACAGCGGGCCAAGTTTCCGCGCACAGCCAAACTCAGCATCGTTGAGCAACCAGCCGGTAGCCGCGTCCGAATTACCGGCCGAGTATTTTTTCACCGAGACCGCTCAGATTGTGGCCGAGCCATTTCTATCCTACTGGCGGGAAAACGGCGGCCTGCCGGTGTTTGGCTACCCGATTTCCAGGCTCTACCAGAATGAGCAGGGCCTGCAACAGCAGTGGTTCGAGAGGGCGCGGTTCGAATACCACCCGGACCTTCCCCCGGAACACCGGGTTCTCCTGGGGCACCTGGGACTCGAGGCCAGGAAAGCAGACGAGCTGCCGCACTATGAGTTGGATGTCGATTATGCACCCGCACCTGATAGCAGGCTGGAAATAGGCCTGGCGCAGGGAGGCGAGTCGGAGGACCCCGGTTTCTTCGACAACATTCGCGAGACTGGCCGCGTCCTGGGTCCGGGTCTGGTACGCCTCGACAACATTTTCAACTACTATGGCATTGTCGGTCGAGGGCCGGATGGCAAGCTGACATACAGGTGGGACGACTTCGACCGGGTGTTGGACGGCATCAAGGCGATGGGCAAGGAGCCCTTTATCTGCCTGTCCTTTATGCCGGAAACGATGTCGGTCTCCGGCACTAGCAGGGTGGTGCCTCCCGCGAGCTATGAGGAATGGGCCGACTTGGTGTCCTCGACGGTGCGACACGTGAACGTTGAGAAGGGTCTGGGCGTCCGTTACTGGGAGGTATGGAACGAGCCGAACCTATGGGGCTTCTGGCAGGGGAGTTACCAGGAGTATTTGCGACTGTACGACGTGACGGTAGAAGCCGCCCTCAAAGTCGATCCAAACGTGCGGATCGGTGGGCCCGCAGTAGCTAGCTACCAGCCGGACCACATCGACGAGTTCATGCAGCACGAAATGTATCAGGGAACGAAGGGGCGAGTGGACTTCATCTCCTGGCACTCGTACGGTAGGCAGCCGGAGGAACTGGCCGCAAATATCAGGGCCGTGAGGGAGATCGCCGGAAAATACCCTCAGTTCAACCCGGAGCTAATCATCACGGAGTTCAACGTGTTGCAGGGCGGCCCGGAGGACACCAGCGCCAACGGAGCTACCGACACGGTGGAGGGCGCGATTGCGTTCCTATCTTCCATCGAGAGCATGCAACGCGAGAGGCTGGACAAGGCGCTCCTGTTTGAGCTGAAGGATGGCGCGGGGCCGAAGTCCTACTGGGGCCGCTGGGGCATGCTCACGAACGACGGCCTGCCCAAGCCTATCTACCACGCCTACAAGGCCTACCAGGCCCGTCCAGGCGGGCAACTACCGGTACGCGCCCGTAACGCACCGACCGATGGCACGCTTGGGCTGCTGGCGTACGGCAGCCCCGCAAATGCTACGCTTTTCCTCTGGTACACGGGCAACTCGCCTGCCCACGTTAAGGTCCGGTTGCCGGACTCGTTCGCGGACGACGATTTTGCGGTTGCCATGTTCGACAGGCAGAACAACAACCCGGCGCGCACAGGCATAAGCGCTCTGAACATTATGGCCCCGCGAAACGCAGGGGACATTGTGTTGGACCTTCAGCCCGGATCGCTGGTTATTTTGAGTTCACACTAGGCAACTAGCGGCTTCCAACACTGAGACTTGCATGAGAACGCTGCTTGCCATACGTATACCTCTTGCCTGGTTCCTGTTGGCGATGACACTGGTGGCAGCAGCCGGCCTCGTTTGGCTCATCGCCACGAAGGGAAGTACCCCAACCAATGCGGTTCTCATAGCCGGACCACCAACTAGCTCCGCAGCCGCGGTGTCCATCAGCAAAACATCGGGTACTCCCGTCGCGCAAACCGTGCCTGTGCCTGAGCAACCTCAGGCAATCGTCGTCTATGTCAGTGGAGAGGTTACAGCGCCCGGTGTATACACCTTACCAGTAGGTTCGCGCGTTGCTGATGCTGTTGCGGCGGCAGGCGGCTTTAGCGACCAGGCGAACCAGGAAGGTATCAACCTGGCGGCTCGCCTGAGCGACGAGCAACACATCTCAATCCCCCGAGTCGGTGCGACAGTAGTTGCAACTACGCCCGACACAGTTGGCGCGACTGTTGAAGCGAAGAATACACCTTCGGTCACACCAACCCACGCCAACGCCCCCGCCGGCAAAGTCAACATCAACACGGCCACCGCGAAGGAACTTGAGGCACTTCCCGGTATTGGTACTGTGTTGGCCGAACGTATTGTCGTAGAGCGCGAGGCAAACGGTCCCTTCAAAACGGTGGATGACCTAATGCGCGTGCCCGGCATCAAGGAAGGCATCATGTCGCAACTACGCGACCTGGTGACTGTTGGGCCATAACCAGTCCGGCGTGAAACATGGCACCTCTACTGACGTATTACTTTTGGGAGGCTAACTTTGAGTGGCCCCATGTGATAAAATGGTCCGGCTGCTGTCCGCCTAATCGAGATCGGCACAGCGATTGCAAGGATCAAGCTGCCTGCGCTCATACAGGCGAACAACCCGATGGAGGAACAACGATGTCCATACTGACCCGAATAGCCACCCTCATCAACGCGAATATCAATGCCATGATAGACGCCTCTGAGGACCCCGAGAAGATGGTAAACGAATACCTTCGCCAGATGCGCAACGAGCTTTCCGAAGCCCGCGCGGCTACCGCGATGGCAATGGCCGACGAGACCAGGCTCCGTTCCCAGTACGAAAGATACAAGTCCGAATCGGACGACTGGCAGAAAAAAGCTGAGATGGCGGTGCAGGCCGACCAGGACGACCTCGCCCGCGAGGCGCTCACCCGTCGCAGCAACTCACAGAAGCTGTCCGACAGCTACCAGACCCAGTGGGAATCTCAGCACGACCAGGTGGGCGAACTGCGCGAAGCCCTGGCGAAGCTCGAAGCCAAAATCTCGGAGGCCGAGACCAAACGCGAGCTAATCATAGCCAAGCAGCGCCGCGCCGCCACGCAGGAAGCCATCACGAACGCCCTGCAAAGCGTAGACGGCCAGACCGCCGACGCTAGCCTCCAGCGTATGGAAACCGAGGTAGACCAGCGCCTGGCCCGTGCTCAGGCAATGGCCGAACTCAGCGGTCAGGACCTCGACTCGCGCTTCAGCGATCTCGAAACGGAAAATCAGGTCAACAACGACCTTGCCGAGCTAAAGCGCAAGTTCAATAAGTAGCAGCATCGTGGAAAGTGCCGGCTGCCAGGTGTCTTAGTGGCTCGGCAGCCGGCACCCATCGCGCATAGAGGGGCAAAGCAGACAAGGTTGGTGCAATGAAGCAAACGCCAGGCAACCGGAACAACGAGAAAAGCCTCACACTGTATGCCGTCCTGCAGACGCTCACGCTGCTGGTTTCGTGGGGTTGGTTCGCGGCCCTGTGGTCCTTGGCGATAGTGTCTTTTACGTTGCAGGAGCTGGAGTGGTGGCTACTGGTCGCTTCCGCGTGTGCGGGGCTTTACGGGCTGCGACCCAACCTCGAGCGCGCCATTGACGCTGCCTGGCTTCAAGGCATCTCCGACTCGAAGGCATTAGGCGAGCGTTTCGCACGAATGAAGCCAATAAAGCGCAGGGTGGCCGTGATCTTCTCACTGGTCACCCTCGGTCTGCTCACGCTCTTGCTGGTTTTCTACACCTTTGCATTCAACGGCCTGATTGCACGGGCGTAAGCCCCATCACGTTTCGCGCTTCAGGAATCCTTCTCCATCTCGCTCGCTAACAGAATTGCATCAGCAATCTCGCGCATCGGCTTGCGGCTGTCCATGCTGCGCTTCTGGATGCGGCGGAAAGCCTCGCTCTCCGACAGGCCGAAGCGGTCCATGAGCAGGCCCTTGGCACGCTCCACTACCTTGCGGGCCTCCATAGCGGACTTGATATCCCCAAGCTCCTTGCCTAGCTGCTCGAACTCGCGGAAACGGGCGAGCGTCACCTCGATAGCCGGGCCAAGCTGCGCCTCGCGGAAGGGCTTTACCAGGTACCCGATCACGCCCGCCTGGGCCGCCCGCTGAACCAGGTCCGGCTCGCTGTACGCGGTCAGGAGCAGCACCGGCGCGATGCTCTCCTGGGTGAGCGTCTGGGCCGCCTCGATGCCGTCAAGCTCTGGCATGCGGATGTCCATTATCATCAAGTCGGGCTGCAAGTTGCGGGCGAGATCGACCGCGTGCTTGCCGTCCGCGGCCTCTCCAACCACGTCATAGCCCATGCCCGACAACATTTCGCGCAGGTCCATGCGGATTATTGGGTCGTCGTCGGCGATTATTACTTTAGTTTGTGCTACTGCCACGGCAGTCCCCCATTGTAGAAGTCAACTCTCGTGCCCGTGCTGCGATTGCTCGCCGCGCCGGGTAATACATTATAGGGGCCACATCTGCACCCGTCAACAATTAGCAACATCCGGGTCTCAGGGCTGACGGTTTGCTACCCGCGAGAAGCGTTTTAGGCTAAACTTGGGACTAGCAGCACGACGAAAGGGAGGTAGATGAGCATGCAAAGCGGGGAACAAGGCGCTTTCACAAGCACCCCGGTGGTTGACGCTCTCTGGCAAGAGGCCCAACGCCTTCGACAGCCAATGGTGGACTTCACACAACGGCTGATACAAACGCCAAGCCTGCCCGGCCAAGAGGGAGCCATCGCGCAAGTGGTCGTCGCGGAGATGGAGGCCCTTGGCTACGATGACATGAGAATTGACGAAGCGGGAAACGTAATTGGCCTAATAAAGGCAACCACGGGCGGAACAGGTCCCGCGAAAAGTCTCATGTTCAACACGCACTTGGACCACGTTGATGTGGGCGACCACTCTATTTGGCCGTACCCGCCATACGATGGGGTGGTCAGCAATGGCGAGATCTGGGGCCGAGGTGCCAGCGACCTGAAAGGCTCTCTTGCCTGTCACGTCTACGCCGGAGCCCTGCTCAAGCGCGCTGGGCTGCCCCTACCAAACGATGTTTACGTGGTGGGTGTTGTGCAGGAGGAGCTTGGGGGCGCGGGCAGCGCGGTGCTGGCCGAGAACTTGCAAGTGGACTACGTGGTGATAGGCGAGCCTTCGTACAACAAGATCGCGCTGGGGCACCGGGGCCGCATCGAGATCATGGCGACCATTACCGGCAAATCGGTCCACGCGAGCGTACCGAATAGCGGCATCAATCCGTTGTATTCCATGTCGAGGTTCCTGCAAGCCATCGAGCAGATGACCTTCGAGGTAGACCCCGACAATCCTGACCTGGGGCCGACCTCTATTGCGCCGACCTTGATAACCACGGACCAGACCAGCAAAAACGTAGTCCCCGGACAGTGCACGGTCATTCTCGACGTTCGCAACAGTCCGGTGGACGATGAAGAACGGGTGCTGGCGCGGGTGAGAGAAGTGCTGCAAAGCTCGCTCCAGGACGGTGCGACCGGCACCGCCGATGTGCCCGATACGGTGCTCACCACCTATACGGGCATCACCAGAGTGCTGCACGGGCACGGGCCGTTCGGGGCTTCCGCCGACAACCCATTTAGCCGAGAGGTGCTACGCATAGTCGGCGGGGCCCTCAGGCGAGAGGTGCCGACGCAAATGTGGCGCTTCGCCACCGATGCCGGCTTCTTCGTCCACAAGGGTATGAAGGTAATCGGGTTCGGTCCCGGTTACGAGCATGTAATTCACACGATTGACGAACGCATTTCGATTGACATGATGGT